>NZ_JBHRYW010000003.1:295944-757890 GCF_042649265.1 Paenibacillus sp. GCM10012306
CAAACCTAAAGCACAAACCTAAAGCACAAACCTAAAGCACAAACCTAAAGCACAAACCTAAAGCACAAACCTAAAGCACAAACCTAAAGCACAAACCTAAAGCACAAACCCAAACCCAAACCCAAACCCAAACCCAAACCCAAACCCAAACCCAAACCCAAACCCAAACCCAAACCCAAACCCAATCTTTAAACCAAAGACCTGGCGTCACTCCGGTGAAGCCTGGGGCTTTCGGCTGTATTCATCCTATAGCGAATACTTCTCAACAATGAAAATAGGTCTCTATTCCAATTAAGTGCATTTTTGTACCTTATATTCCTCATTTGAAGAGAAAAATGGAATATAAGGGCATTATTGTACCTTATTTTTGCGAAAATACACTGAAGAAGCATAGTTCCGAAGAATTAACATGCAAAAATGCACTTATTTAACTTTTCCGATTAACTGCAGCTGATTTAAGGTACAAAAATGCTTCTATTTACACTTGGGGCGCAATAAAGCAATGTTACTCTTCAATCGACGTTGTTTGTTCATACATCCTATTACATCAAGCTATTGTTACTTATGACCTTAACGTTGGTGCGCCAACAGAAAAATGCCCGGACGCGAAGACCGCGTACCGGGCACATGAAAAGTTACTTGCTTGCAGGCTGTACAGTGGGATTACCAATCCCTTTTTCACGAACAAATTCCTGCAGCATCGAGAGATACGCCTTGACGGGGTGGCTCAGGAACTTACCACGATTATGAATAATCGCTACCTGACGGTTCAGCACGGGATGAACGATGGGGATAGCGCGGATACTACCGTCATTGTAGAGATGGATCAGCGATTTGGATAATACACTGACGCCTGCACCGGATTGGATGAGGCTGAAGATGGAATCGATGGTGTTCGTCTCGATGAATGGCTCCAGCGAGAAGCCGGAGGCGCTACATGAGGCGTCTACTAACTGGCGGCATCTATGCTCTTTAGGGAACATGATGATCGGCAACTTTTGCACCTCAGCAAATTCAATCGAAGGCGAGTCGGCTAAAGGATGTTCGGCGGGTACGGTCAAATAAAATTGTTCCTCATACAGCAGGATCTGCTCTAACCTGTCATCCTCAATCGGAAGGATGGTCACGGCGATATCCATTTCATTGTGAAGGATGGGATCTACGACATTTTCAGCGGCAACGATTCTGATCTTGATCTTCGGAAAACGACGGTTGAACTCCACCAGCAGCAGTGACACAAGATGATTCAGTTCGCCTGGAAGTGAGCCGATCGTAATGGTGCCGCGCTCGCCATCCTGCAATTCTTCCAATTGTTCCTTGGCGCTATGCATTACATTGAAGATGGTGCATGCATGGGTATATAGTATAGATCCGGCCTCAGTGATGGCGATTTTTTTGCCGATTCGATCGAACAGCGGAGTGCCTAATTCATCCTCCAGCGCTTTGATCTGATGGCTAAGTGTAGGCTGGGTAACGCCCAATTTGTCTGCCGCACGCGTAAAATGCAGTTCATCGCAGATGGCTTTAAAATATTCCAGTTGTCGCAGTTCCATGTGTCCGTCTCTCCCTGTTACATTATCGTTGCCTACTATAGCAGAAGCCCTCTTGACAGGCAAATGATTTAATACTTTATAGACAACATCCGTTATAATAAGCAATGCGGAATGTCAGCAAGGGAGAGGGAGAGATGAAGATTAAGCGGATTATCTGGAAATGGTTCAGCGGAATGACGTTCAAGAGTAAGCTTCTGACCGTCTTTATACCTTTAATTGTCGTGTCGCTCAGTATTTTGGGAGTGGTGTCCAGTGAGATTTTTAGCCGTTCTCTCATCAACCGTAGCGTCAATGACGTCATTGATCAATCGGGTCTAATTATCAACAAGCTGGATTCCATTACGAAAAATATGGAGATTTGCTCCAATATGCTGGTCACGGATGTGAATCGGTTATATGATAACTTTCCCACTGAACGAAATGCTGTAGAGGAGAATCAGTTCCGGTCCACCATACAGAGCCGTCTGGCGATTGATCTGTCCTTGTTCGCGGAAACTGATGCAGCCGTTTTCATTGACAATAACGGAAAAATCTATACATCCTATCCAGCACGAAATGATGAAAGCGGAGCCATTCGCAGTGGCGTTCCTGAAGAATTGCTAAAGCAGGGCAGCTACGGTTCAGCTTACTGGCTTCCTATGCAGAAACGGAATTACATGACACCAAGTCCTGATGTGCCTGTTCTGACTTTGGGAAAGGTTGTTATCAACATCAATACGGGGGAACGCTTTGGTACGCTTTTTCTGATTATTAAAGAGCCTACGTTGTCAGCTTTTCTTGTAAGCGGGAACAAGATTAATCAGAAGAACTATTTTCTCGTGGACGAGCGCAAGATCATCGTGGCTAGCCCGGATAAAGAGCAGGTGCTGACCCCAATCACGAATCCAGTGGAGCTTGAACTGCTCCAATCGACCTCCGGCCTAGCCGACACGGCTACTCGTAATACAGACGGTAAGCGATTAATCACCGTTACAGATTATCCAGGGATGCGTTGGAAGCTGCTCAATGTAGCAGATCTGGATGTGCTGACGAAGGATGTTGGCAAAAATACAAAGCTCACGATTCTGATCGGCTTCAGCTGTCTGCTCCTGTCTTTGCTCGGGGCTCATTTTCTCTCCAAGGTGGTTTTGAATCCGTTACAGGATCTGACCAAAAGAATGCGCCGAGTCATGGACGGCAACCTGTATGTGGAAGCACCGGTTCACACCAATGACGAAATCGGTTTGATTTCGCGGGTGTTTAACTCCATGATCAAGCAAATTCAGGAGCTGCTGCAGAATAAGGAGAAGGAACAGAAGCGGAAGCGACAGTATGAGCTGGCACTGATTACTTCGCAGGTGAAGCCGCATTTTTTATATAACACACTAGATACGATTTACATTCTGAACGACATGGACCGTAATCAGGAGGCGCGGGATACGACGAAGGCCTTGGCGGATTTTTATCGGGTGGTGCTGAGTAAGGGCCGCGAGCTTATTATTCTGGAACAGGAAATCAAGATGACCACCGATTATTTGTCCATCATGCAGATGAGGTACCCCGATGTGTTCCAGTATGAGGTTCGTATCCCGCAAGAACTGCGGAATGCTCCGATTCCGAAGCTATCGCTCCAGCCGTTGGTGGAGAACGCTATCTATCATGGCCTGAAGACCAAGGGAGAGCGTGGACTCATTGTGATCTCTGCTGTGAAAGAAAAGGGGAAAATCATCATCCGGGTGGAAGACGACGGAGTGGGCATGAACGAAGAACAGTTGAAGGAGGCCTGTTGCTTCCATGACGAGGACAAGGAGGTCAAATCCATTGGCGTCTATAGTGTTCAGGAGCGAATCAAATTGTATTTTGGATCGAAATACGGTATAACCATCTTCAGTGAAGAGGGAAAAGGAACAAGGGTGGATATTACCGTTCCAGGAAGAACAACAGGAGGGCAAGGAAATGTATCGGATCATGATCGTGGATGATGAACCCTTGTTTCGGGATTATTTACGGATGAAAATGGATTGGGGAGACTACGGCTACGAGGTATGCTGTGAAGCCCGCAATGGCAAAGAAGCACTGGAGGAGGCAGAGCAGCATCGTCCCCACTTGGCTCTAATTGATATCAATATGCCGTTTATGAACGGCTTTGAGCTAGCAGAACAGCTGAAGATTCGCTTCGCGGAGATGACGATTGTCTTCGTAACGGGGCATAATGAGTTTGAGTATGTACAGCAAGCCGTTCGGCTGGGCGTTCATGATTATTTATTGAAACCGTTTAATCGGGAAGAGCTGGCGTCCATGCTGGAACGGATTCAACCGAAGCTGCCGAAGCTTCAGGAATCGCCTGAAGTAGAGCAGACTGCCCCGCTGGGGTCCGATGCGACGATCAAGCAATATCCTGCGACCGCGATCCAGGAGAGTATTCTAATCTCGCTTAGGCTCAGTGATCAGGACACGTTAAGTGAGGTGAAGCGCGCCATTCAATCGCTCCGGTCCCATGATGTGAACAGTGAATACGTGTACACCATGCTTATGGGGTTGGTCTCGATCGGGCTGTCCTTCGCTGGAGAGCGGGGAGTGGCTTTAGAACATTTGCTTGAGAATATGACTGGACCGTCTCCTGACAAGTACCTCCGCGGGTGTTCGACCTGGGATGAGATCGAGGCTTGGCTCCTAAATTTCTTCGAACGGATCATCTGCTTGACGGAAAGCACCAGACAGACCAAGTCTTATAAGCTTTATACCGATGCCAAGGCATATATTGAGCACCATTACACCGAAGAAGAGTTATCCGTTGAGGCTGTCGCTGCCATCTTATTCGTGGACCCCAGCTATTTGCGGCGCGTGTTCCGCAAGGAATCCGGCTATTCGGTGCTGGATCACATCACCCACATCCGCATGAAGAAGGCTAAGGATCTGATCCAGAAGGGCAATATGAAGCTGTCGACGATCGCCTATGAAGTAGGATACAGTGATCCGAATTATTTCAGCAAAAGCTTCAAGAAGAAATTTGGCATGACACCGACGGAGTTTGAACAATTAAGATGAAAGGGAGCCGAGTCTGCTCGGCTCTTTTATTTCTTGCTGAAATGGATACTGTCCCTTAGAGACAGCAAAGCCGTTTCTACGTATTGTCCCGTTTTTTACTTATCCGGCCCGTTTTGCTCATTCTGCGGAAGGCATGGATCATTTTATAATGAAAGCGCAAACAAGAAAGCGCTAACTAAACTAAATTAAGCTACAGGGGGAAAAAAGATGAAGAGCACATGGAATAAAACGTGGGCTGGAGTACTTGCACTGACGCTGGTTGCGTCCCTTACCGCTTGTGGCGGCGGATCTTCTTCAAACAAACCGGCGAACACAGGCGCTTCAGCTTCAGGTGGTAACGAAGCCGGAGCGAACGACAAAGTAAAACTGAAAGTATACGCTCAACATTTTGATGATGACACCTCTAAGCCGTTTGACTATGCGGTTGAAGAATTGAAGAAGGAAATGCCGAATGTGGAGATTGAGCTTGATCCGGCGGTTCAAGACGGATACCAGAAGCTGAAGACTTATGCGGCGACAGGAAATCTGCCTGATATCTACTATACGGATTGGAACACACTGCAAACCTTCTCCAAATCCCAAAATGTACAGGTGCTCGATGATTATGATACCACCAAAGAATACAAGGCAAATCTTAATCCAGGTGTCGAATCCCGTATGGTTGCTCCAGATGGTCACGTCTATGCCTTCCCGGATACAGGTGTAGAGTTCGAGCTTCTGTATTACAACAAGAAGATTTTCCAAGAAGCTGGCATTTCGGTGCCAATCAAAACGATTGACGAACTCGCCGCAGCAGCCCAGAAATTAAAGGCTAAGGGTCTTGTACCACTCTCAATCTTTGCCAAAGAAAAATGGATCACTACAGCGTTCTACAATGCCTTCTTGACACGTGAGGATGGTATCGGAACAGGCGTATTCGAAAAGGGTAACCCTACGGAAACTCCGCAAAGTGCTGTTACTGCTGCTGAGCAAGTGAAAAAGCTGCAACAAGCCGGATTGCTTGATGTCAATGCAACCAATACGAACTATGACCAGGCCTCTTCCATGTTCTATACCGGAAAATCCGCTATGATGATTAACGGCCAATGGGAAATTTACAGTGCGCAAGAGAAGATGGGCGACAATGTTGACTTTATGTACTGGCCAGCCAAAGACGAGCAGACTTACGAGAACATGAAGTTCCAAATGAACGGTTCCGGTGGTCCTCAAGGATATGCTGTATCCTCCAAGAGCAAGAATGTAGACGTGGCTGTCAAAGTAGCTGCTTTCATCGCCAAGAAATCGGCTGAGTATAAATTCACAGTACTGGGCAACCCGATTGTTGCACCAAAAATTGATAAGCCTGTTACAGCTACAGATATTCCGGCAATGATGAAGCGCCTGACTACGGATGTACTGCCTAACGCTAAGGGCTACGCTGTAGCAGTCAGCAAGTTGAGCATCAGCACGGCGATTGATGATAACACGCAAAACCTGCTGGTTGATGGATTTAGTGTAGACGACTTTATTAAAAATATGAACCGCGCTTTGGGAAAATAAAGAGATAGCTACAGAGAAACGTTTAAGAACCCTGGACTTCAAGCTTCGGCTTGGGGCTTCCGGGGTTCTAAACCAGAGAATATTTATTTTGGAAAGGAGCTGTGGAGGGCCATGAGAAATTACTTGGGCAATAAAAAAGCTATTCTATTCTTCCTTCTGCCCGCCATGCTAATCTACACCGTCATTGTCATCTATCCTGTGCTGCAAACCGTATTCCGCAGCTTTTACAATTGGGACGGTCTCAGTGAAGCAACCTTCAACGGGCTGGGGAATTTCCGCGATTTATTCACGGACCCGCTCCTGATGACATCGCTAAAAAACGGCGGGATTTTTGCTTTAGTACTTGTTGTGTTTCAGATCGGCTTAGGTACGATTTTGGCTCTGGTCTGTGCAGACGTTACGGTTAAGGGACGCAAGCTGCTAAAGACAGCTTACTTTATTCCGGTCGTATTGTCCGTGACGGTTGTCTGCCAGCTCTGGATCGCGATCTATGATCCGACCAACGGGCTTATTAATCGCCTGCTGCAAATGCTTGGTATTCCTTAT
The DNA here is from genome assembly GCF_042649265.1 of Paenibacillus sp. GCM10012306. Lineage (NCBI taxonomy): Bacteria > Bacillati > Bacillota > Bacilli > Caryophanales > Paenibacillaceae > Paenibacillus > Paenibacillus sp. GCM10012306. Next base: position 302,610 of record NZ_JBHRYW010000003.1, read on the forward strand.
CAGCAGCATTGGTTAACTTCACCGACTACATCGATTATCGCGATTGCGTTCGTTAATGCATGGCAGTTTATGGGCTATCAATTCGCACTCCTGTATGCAGGCGTCAAGTCGATTCCTGAACAATACATGGAGGCCGCGACGATCGATGGCTGCAGCAAATGGAAGGCCCACTGGAAAGTGACTCTACCGCTTATGAAAGAAACGTACAAGTTCTGCTTTACGATCGCCATCACCGGCGGGATTAGCGCCTTTACACAAATGCTGATCATGACCAACGGTGGACCGGGAACGAGCAATTATACGATGACCTTCATGGTATACCGTTACGCTTTCTTGGAAAGCAATTATGGTTATGCTTGCGCCGTAGCGGTGGTTCTGGTAATCATCTCGCTCATTGCAACTGTGGTTATCAACAAAGTATTTGATCGTAACGAGGTCTAGGCAGAAAGGAGAACGTGACATGAAAAAAGCGTTAGGCTTACTTTACCAAGTTCCGCTCTGGATTTATTTTATCGTATCGGTATATCCGCTAGTCTGGATGATTTCGTATTCATTGAAAAATAACGATGAAATCTTCTCAACCAATCCATTTGGGTTACCGACACATTTCCGCTTTGAGAACTATGTGACTGCGTGGTCACAATTCAATATTCCAAAATATTTTATCAACAGTATTGTCGTTTCAACGATCGCTACAGTCTTTATTCTGCTCTTTGCACTGATGTTTGCTTTTGCTGTAGCACGGTTGACCTGGAAGTTCAGAGAGGCTGTTCGGGTCTATATGCTGGTGGGGATGTTCATCCCGCTTCAGGTCATTATGATTCCGCTTGCGATTCTGGTTCGAGACTTCCATCTGTCCAATACGTATGGAGCACTGATCGTGCCTTATATAGCCTTGGGACTACCTTTCTCAACTATGATCTTCTATGGATTTATGCGGGGAATTCCTACTGAGATTGAAGAGGCAGCTTGTATGGATGGCGCGAACATTTACCGGATGTTTTTGCAAGTCATCATGCCAATGGTTATGCCGGCAGTTGCAACGGTTGCAATCTTCCAGTTCCTCACGAACTGGAACGAATTCACCCTGGCGTATATCCTTATCTCTAATGAAGCAATGAAAACTCTGCCGCTCGGTCTCTTGTTCTTCCAAGGACAATACAGTACAGACTGGGGTGGTATGGGGGCTGTTATGACGATGGCTTCACTGCCGATGATTATCGTGTATCTGTTCTTCAGTGAGCAGGTAGAAAGAGCGATGACTGTCGGGTCCGCGGTTAAGGGATAAACTCAATACGCTGAAAATAGCACGGAGTATAAACTTTCTGTCTTTCGAGACAGAGAGTTTTTTTATGGTTTTTTTGAAATGAATCGCCCCCATGCTATAATGTTCAGAAAAACAAACACAGGAGACTGGAATGACTACATTAATTGATAAAATAGCCTGGGTTCATATCGTAGAAGGTCGTGTGCTGGCTGCCCGCTCCATTGGAAAAGATACATATTATTTGCCTGGGGGGAAACGTGAGCCCGGCGAGACCGATGAAGAGACACTTGTTCGTGAGATAGAGGAAGAGTTGTCCGTACAGATCAAGCCGGAGACGATCTCCGCCTTGGGCGTCTTTGAAGCAGAGGCGCATGGTAAAGCGGAAGGCGTGACCGTGCGAATGACCTGCTATTTTGCAGAATTTGAAGGGGAGTTAGCCGCTGCCTCGGAAATTGAGGAACTGGCTTGGTTAACCTATAGTGATCGGGATCGTGTATCTGCCGTCAGTCAATTGATTTTCGACAAACTGCATGAGTTGAAGCAGCTAATCTAAATGAAGTCCTGAAAATTCTAAACGAAGCTCTGAGTAAAAGTCCGTTTACAGCCTATAATAGGCATGAAGCGGGCTTTTTTTGTTCAAATATAAGAATTTATATGTTTCACTTTATAAATCATCCTTATATTTCTCGCTGAAACGGATACCGTCCCTTAGAGGACGGCAAAGCTGTTTCTACTTGCTGAAAGCGGAATTTTCGAATTAAGGACAGATGTCCTTCCCTGAATGGGTCCGAATGTCTTTTAATAAGTAGGAGAGTTAGATGAAGGAGAGAGACAAGAGATGAGAGGAATTATTTTTGCATTTTTGGGTGGGGCCTGCATTACGCTGCAAGGTGTCGCAAACGCGAGAATCAGTCAGGATATTGGCACCTGGCAAGCTGCAACGATCACTCAGTTGACCGGATTTTTGATGGCATTGCTGATCCTGCTGTTCGTACGGGATGGCAAGCGGGATGGTTTTAAGAAAGTGAAGCCTTTATATTTGCTGGGAGGCTCCTTCGGGGCTATTGTTATTTTCACCGAGGTTACAGCGATTCAGATGATGGGTGTGACGTATACGATCTCTGCGCTGCTAATCGCCCAGCTATGCCTGACGTTCTTAATTGATGTTCGCGGATGGTTTGGGGTCAAAAAACTGAAGCTGCGGGTACCGCACTTCATTGGCATCGGGATGATGATCGCTGGTGTCGTAATTATGAAATTCTAAAACTTTAATACACAAATGGGGGATACACATATGCTAGCGGGAATACTACTGGCGCTTATCGCGGGTTCTTTTGTCGCCCTGCAAAATATTTTCAACAGCAAAGTTAATCAACATACGGGGTCATGGTCGACCACTACATTGGTACTTGGTATGGGTTTCATCGCTTCACTAATCATCAGCCTGATTGTTGAAGGGAAAAACACCTTTGCACTGCAAAACATGCAGCCATGGTACTGGATCAGCGGGATGATCGGCGTTGGTGTTGTAATCTGTCTCGTTCAGGGAGTGAAACTGCTGGGGCCTACCTATGCGATCTCCATTGTAATGACTTCACAACTCGCTTTTGCTCTGCTGTGGGATTCTATGGGGTGGCTTGGATTGGAGAAGGTTCCGTTTAACATTAATCAGTTTCTTGGAGTACTGGTCATTGTCGGTGGCATTATTGTGTTCAAATTTGCCGGCAAAGCAGATGGGAAGGAAGCAGCACAACCACCTGTCCTTGGCAGAACGGGTACACAGGAGTAAAACTCACATTATAGAAATACAGAAAAACCAACATCCTCGTTGCTGCGTGGCTCCCGATGGCGCAGACAAGAGGTTTGAGCACCACCTTAGGCCCCGCACCGCGCGCCGGGAGGCACACGCGGTGCGGGGGAACTGTTTAAGTACATCGAGCAAATTGTATCCATTGACTTTAACTGAATGATCATTTAAGGTGAGGTCATGAGACATAAAGACGAGAAAAAGAGTGAAGCCATCTTTGAAGCAACGATTAAACTATTGAATGAAATTGGATTTTCGGATATTTCCATATCCAAAATTGCCAAGGTGGCGAACGTCTCCTCGGCAACCATCTACGTGTATTTCGAAAATAAGGAGGATATGTTAGCCAAGCTTTACGTGAAGGTTAAGGAAAAAATGAGTCAGCAGATGAGCAGGGGATTGGATGAATCCCTGTCCTCCCAAGAATTGTGCGAGCAACTTATGCGCAATTCTCTGGATTTTATCATGAACAACAAGGATTACTTCCTGTTGCTGGAGCAGTATCAGCACTCTCCCTATGTTGAACGGCTATGCCTAGACGATACGACATCGATGTTTGTTGGGCTGTATGAACTATTCGAGAAAGGGAAGCAGAAGGGAGAGCTTAAAGCACTGGAGACTGTGTTGTTGCTGTCCTACTGCTATCTGCCCGTCACCTATTTCGCCAAAGCTGTGTTCAAGGGGCAACTAGAGGGCAGCGAAGAGAATTTACAGCAGATTATTCGTATGAGTTGGGATGCGGTTAGTGCTTAGCAATTGGAGTAACCATCCGTGTGTGGATGAGTGAGCTCAGGACTTAAATCCTGCGGTAGGTGATTACTGTGCCGGTTCGTTCCCGTCCTCGGTACTGGTAGAACAAGGGTTTCAGCTCATTTGAGCTGGAACCCTTATTTGTTTATAAGCGGTTTTGCTAACATTTTGCTAACGACGCTTCTTTTTTATCGATTTGAAGTTTCTGATACGCTCATAATTATGTTAGTACTGACTTCACGATAAAGGCTTCTTGTTTAGACTCTGTGTTCGAAAATTTCGCCTTCGTCTTGATCGTTAACACTAACCATAAACATAGTATTATAAGTGATGCTATGGCCGTCTGAATCATCTCCTACAACCTCATTTGCTTCTCCGAATTTTGTAATAATTTCTTCTTTCGTCATGATCTGCATTTTTGATAGCTCATAAACTGTGGAGTCTCCTCCTGAAGATAATGCACTGGCGGCAATGATTACAACGAAAGCCGCAAGAATCCAGAACTACCAACGTTTTAAAATGGGCTTCTTGATTTTCTTGGTCTTTGTGACTTGTTTCGCTTCAGTTGTGGACATGAGTAATAGCTCCTCTATCTATCTTTTAAGTTCAGTGATTTTTTCTTATCGACAATCATATTAGTATTGTCAATCAAGACTTCAAGTAAGATTGCTTAATCTGTTCAGGGGTAAGAACGGCAGATGATTGACTGCAAAGCGTTGTTGAACCTCCTCCCTTAGAATCAACAAATAATAACAAGTCGATTAGAGCGATTCCCAAAGCCTTGGATATTTTGTCCAAAGTCTTTATAGTAGGATTCTTTTTTCCTCGCTTTATCTGACCAATGTAGGATGTGTTAACTCCTGCATTGAGTGCAAGCTGCTCCTGGCTGAGACCATTTTTCAACCGTGAAATTCTGATGTTTTCCCCAATAGATTCGATGCTGTTCATTTCCCTTCACCCCTAATCAAACGATAGAATTTTTTGGTAGGAGGCTCAACAGGATATAGTGTGGATTTCAGTGCCTATAGTAGAGAATTGATACGGAGTGTAGTTAAACCGTGGATAAAAGTATTTAAGAGGACGTTTTTTTCATTTGATTATGTGAGGAATATACAAATCGAATTTAGAGAATTTAGAAATGACCATGCTCTTTCAAACTGTAGAAGCGATTGCCACCAATAATTACGTGATCAAGGACTTCTATTCCTATGATTTCACCAGCGGCTATGAGTCGTTTTGTCAGATTCACATCCTCTATTGACGGCTCCGGGTCACCGCTCGGGTGGTTGTGAGCGCAAATGAGCGAGGCGCTACAGCGTCTAATCGCTGCATGGAATACTTCTCTAGGATGAACGATAGCGGTGTTCAGAGATCCTATAGAGATTAACATCTTTGAAGATGAGACGGTTCTTGGTATTGAGGAAAAGGCAGATGAAGTGTTTTTTTTGTTCAAACCGTAGTTCGGATTCGAGGAGATTATAAACGTCTTTTAGACTACGAATCACATGTTGATTCTCATTAGGCAAGGCCAAAACCTTTGCAAGTTTTAACATAGAGATGATTTGACGGGCTTTTCCTTTGCCGATTCCTTTTATTAAAACCAATTGTTGTTCCGACACATCCATTAATTCTGTAGCTGTAGGAAAACGATGGAAAAGCCCTTGAATTGTGTAGCTATCAGTGCTATCCCTTAAAGATTCAGATACTAATTGTCTCAAATCATTCTCCTTAACCTGTCCCATAATGTTTATCCTCCCAAGTTATTTCTGATTATCGTATGTATAATATAGATTTATAATTTTCAAATTTACGACATATTTACATGATTCCCTTAAATAGAACGCTTGTTTGGAAGGAGATGGTAGATTATTGACGAATTATGTATTTTGGTCTAGTTCTAAAGTATGTAATTAGGTAGTTTCAATATTTAAATTATCTAGTTTTAGCATAGAATGTTTCATCGAATAGCAATATAAATGAACGGGAGAGATTAACCATTTCTATCAATACAAATAAACATGTTGTACCGGGAAGTATTTCTGGTTATTTATTTCAGCCTGAAAGAGCAGTTTTTTGGCTGGCTAAAAGTAGAATAGGAGCAAAGGTGGGAATTGAAACAGAAGATGATGTAGTAAGAATAGCTAAGGAAGATGAGGGACATGTCTACGAACAGGATAAACATTCAATCTCGGATAATATTCCCTTTGGTGATCATAGCAAAGATTTATGGAATACTCTGTGTATATGGCTTAAAGCTGCTTCAGAACCTGGATTTGATTTAGAAAATACTGAATTTCATCTGGTAACTAACAAAATAGTTAAGAATGGACTAGTAGTACTAATTGCACAGGCAGAATCGGATCAAGAGTGCGAAATTTGCTCAGACCAGATACTAGCTATTGCGACTAATGTCCCTGAAGGTATTAAAAAGTATGCCAATAAGGTATGTGAATATGATATTAGTTTACTTCGGAAAATAGTAAGTAAAATCATTTTATGTGACGGTAATAAGGGAAGTTATGGAGATAAACTGAAAGAAGAAATAAAATCATTATTACATGTATCAGCAATATTGCCTTTCGAGGAAATTTACAATTCTTTATTAGGTTGGGTTCATAATACAGCTATGCATTGCTGGCGAAATAATAAACCCGCTTGGCTGTCTAGAGATGCCTTTACAGAATATTATCAAAAAATACTAAGTAGATATAATCTTAAACGCTTTATTGAAACGGATCAGTCTCTCATCTCTCTATCTTTGGTTGATAAGGAAGCTCAATATAACGAGTTATTTGTTAGACAGCTTTACTTGCTAGCACTTGAAAAAAATGATGACCTCCTTATTAGTTCTATTGAAGATTATTTACGGTGCAATCACGAAAGAACTCGATTTAGCATCGAAGGAGATATAACAAAAGAAGAAATGGATAGGTTTGATCAAAACTTAATAGAGAGATGGAGGCTTATTTTTGCTCAGAATGTTAGAAAATACAAAAGAGCACTAAGTACCTCCCCAGATACTAACGCCCTAGGTGAAGATGCTGGATTTGAGATACTTGCCCAGACTCTTGATCATAGAGAATCCTTAGCAAACCAGCCTACGGAGCAATATTATTTGACACGCGGTAGCTATCACAGACTTGCAAATAATAAACAATTAATTTTGGGTTGGCACCCTGAGTTTACACTATTGCTTAAACAAGGAGAATAAGAGTATTGGAATATTTAGATGAGTATGAAATCGTTCAAAATGTAGCTCTAGCTTCTTTAGTTCTGTGGTCATTTACCGTGAAGTATTACTCCACAACTGAAGAAAATAAAGGTATAGATTTACAAACCCTCATGTTAGTTCTTCCACTAGTATTTAATGAGAGTATTGTTGAATCTATTCACAGGAGAAATTTCAAAAAAGGATTCTTTATAGCACTAAATGACAATAAGAGTTTTTTTGTAGGGTTGCAAGAGAGGACTCAAAACATGTCAAAAATGACTTTTAGTGCTATTAATATGTGCCTCTCTAGCAAACTCCTCATGTATGAACAGGAAACCTTCAATTTTATACCAGTACGGACTTCTGTTCCAAAATACAGTGAAAACGAAAGTATTAAGCGAATGATTGCAGCATCTGATCGTCTTGGTTATTGGTTTGCAACGATTGACTTCTCTGAACTATGTTATCTGTTAAAAGTGAGGTTTTAATTATGGATTTTAAGATAAAACATATCATATTGTGGCCAAAGGACAAAAGTAAAGAGGAAAGAATTTTAAGTTTCGATCTGACAAAAATCAACGTTATTACTGGTGATAGTCAAAAAGGAAAATCCTCTATAATCCCCATAATTGATTATTGCTTAGGGAGTTCTAAGTGCACAATTCCTGTGGGTATTATAAGAGAAAAAACCGAGTGGTTTGGTATTGTAGTGGCAATCAAAGGAGAACTGCTATTACTGGCTCGTAAAGAGCCTGGAATACATAGCCAAAGTGGCGATGTATTCATTTTTGAAAATGTGGATATGAAAAAAATGCCCAGACCCGAAGCTAAACGCAATGTTGAATTTCTGAAAAATAAACTTAATGAAATTGCTACCCTTCCTTTCCTAACATTATCCGATGAGAATGATAGTGAATCTTCTAACAAAAGAGCAAGTTTCAGAGATTTTTCAGCTTTTCAGTTCCAACCTCAACATATAGTAGCAAACCCATATACTCTTTTTTATAAGGCTGATACATATCAAAACAGAGAGAGATTGAAAAATATCTTCCCACTTGTCCTTGGTGCAATTGATAAAGAAATTTTATATTTAAGACAACAACTGAAAGAATTGGAAAAGGAGCATAAACAGAAGCAGAACGAGCTTGCTGAACTAAAAAAGATCAATTCTCATTGGTTGTATAATTTGAAAAGTTACTATGCTCAAGCAAAAGAATACGGATTACTCTTAAATCCCTCTAGTTCGGAATTAGGCTGGTCTACGCAAGTGTATATAAGTCAATTATCAGAAATACCAAAAAGAATTCAATCAAAGACGTTAACATTTAAGGACATAGATACACAGGCTGCTGTAACAGAGCTAAGTAATTTATTTAAAGAAGAACTTAATCTTTCTCATGAAATTGGCTCTCTGAGACAGAGATTATATAAAATGACAAGACTTTTTGAATCAGAAAAGCTCTATCAGGAATCTCTTGATGCGCAAAAGGAAAGGTTACAGCCGTCAAATTGGTTAGTTCAGTTACTAGAGCCTAAAACAATATGTCCATTTTGCGGTTCTGAAAACAGTAAAGCACATGATGAAATACATCGGCTTTACAATTATCAATCTAAAATCAGTTCAACATCAAATAATATTGAAAAATCCTCCGCTATGTTAGATAGGGAAATTATAAAACTTAGAATTCGACTGAAGGAATTAGAAAGTTCACTGAACTACGTTAGAAAACAAAGAACTGAATTAGAAATAGAATCAGAGGAATTAAGAAGATCCAGACAAACTGAACAAGAGATTTTTCGATTTATTGGACGTTTAGAAAAATCATTATCTGATTATAAATTAACTCATGAAAATAATGACTTAGAAACCGAAGTAAAGGCACTCGAAGAGCAAATATTTATTTTAAGGCGGAAAATAGATCCTAAGAGTATTGAGGCAAAACTTAAACTAGCTTTAAATACAATCTCAGAAAAAATAAATAGGTATGCGGACTTTTTAGGTGTTGAAGATGCAGATCAGCCAATTGAACTTGATATAACTAATTTAACCTTGAAAAAAAAATCCGGGCAAAGGGAAGATTATCTTTGGGAAATTGGTAGTGGTGCTAACTGGATGGGGTATCATGTAGCCACTCTACTCGCCTTACATGAGTTTTTTATTGATTTGAAATGGAACCCTGTGCCTCAATTCCTTATCATTGACCAACCTAGTCAAGTATATTTTCCTGAGAAGATTGTACAGAGTAGATCAGAAGATCAAGCTGAGGAAGGAGAACAAAGTACTTCTCTTCCTGTTTTTCGACAAGAAGATATATTACGAGTCCAAAAAATTTTCACTGCTCTTTCAACCTGTTTAGGTTTAACAAAACACTCAGTTCAGTTGATAATTATTGAACATGCTGATGAAATTACTTGGAGTGGCACAGAACAAGACATATTTGTAGTGGAAAGATGGAGAGGAGAAAGTGAAGCTTTAATTCCTGGTGACTGGTAAACTGGATTGTCAACAGTAACTCAGACAGCTTTTTTAAGGGCTGTAAGGCGATCATGTAGCCAAGTGTTTCGTGAATCCGATGCTTGTTAAACCAGTCGACGTAATCGAATAACTCCAATTCCCAGTGACGAAGGCTCTGGAAGCTCATCTGATGGATGAATTCCGTTTTCATGACTTTGTAGGTGGCTTCAGCCACGGCGGTGTCATAGGGGCAGCCTTTCATACTCAGAGATCGGCCGATTTTAAAGCTCTCCAGAAGCTCGTCCATCTTTTGATTTTAAAACTCACTGCACCGGTCCGTATGAACCACTGAATCTGCTGTAGATCACCCTGAACGGTTGCGAAGGCACGAGAAACCAGCGCAGCATCCTTTTGGGGACTTGCACTATAGCCTATAATCTCTCGACTGAACAGGTCGATGAGCACACAAATGTAATGCCATCTGTTTTGAACCTTCACTTACGTCAGATCGCTGACGACAAAGCGTTTGGCTTGCTTCTGTTCAAATGCACGATCAAAAACATTTGTGATCGTTGCTTCATTACAAGCCGATTTACGGGCCTTGTACGAAACTACCCGTTTAGGTAGAGACCAATCCTTGCTCTTTCAAGATTCGCCAAATCCGACGTCTGGACACGATGAGTCCTTGTTCCTGGAGCTTGACTTTAATTTTACGTGTGCCGTAGATTTTGCGATTCTTGCGAAAAATTTCCACAATCGCTGCTCTGGTTTTTCCATTTTCATAGAGCTTCACCATTTTTTTAAAACTCAGTTGTAAACGTACGTCGTTGTTGTTTTGGCATTGTAGAAATCCGCTCCTTAGCATTATAGGTTTATTCTACAAGCCCTTATTTTTTTCTGTCCAATTTAGTGTAGCCAATCCAAACAAAAGCTTTTTCAACGACAGAGAGGGTTTCTGAAATGAAACTCTGATGGAGAAAAGGATAAGAATTTTTTAATACTTTTTGTGGATAGAGATGAGGATGAGAGTGAAATATGAAAATTTCAATTGAAAATTTTAAAGGGATCAAAAGTTTGGAAAGTTTTGAACTGAGTCCTATTACTATTATTTCAGGGGTTAATAGTGGAGGGAAAAGCTCCCTTATTCAATTAATGCTTATGATTAAACAAACACTTGAGAACAATTATTCTGAGCAACTTCTTTCACTTAATAAACCCTATGTTTCTCTTGGAAGATACAAAGACATAATTTATGAAGGCAAGATTAAAAATAACCCATTAATGTGGGAGTTAATCTTCAGTAAAAAAGATATTCCTCCCTTTCTTTCAAGGACGCCTTTCTTTAGAAAGCTTGATCAAAACAGTGTTGAATCACTTACAGTTCGTGTGAGGTTCGCTTCATCAGCTATAAACAATCCTGTTTTTGTAAAAGAATTTTATGTTGGTTGGAAACTATCTAAAAAACCGTTAATATATCTAAAACTTGATAAAGACTACGGTAATATATATAGAGTTGCTAGCAACAGCCGACTTTTCTTTAAAGATAGCTATAATGAATTTATAAGGGAAAGGAGAATCACCAAACTTACTTCCGATTTGGGTGAATGGAAAGCTAGAATAGAGTTTGATAAATTTTTTCCTTTTGAAAGCATCTCTACTACTCTTGATAAGGATGCAGCATATGCGGAAGAGTATTTTTCGCCACTAGCTTTACAACTCATTAACAGGATCCTTGCAACATATTTTGAAAGGATATCTTATTTAGGACCTTTAAGAGATGAACCTCATCCATTTTATGTTAATGATGATGATACAAGTAAAAAAATTGGAAATAAAGGTGAATTTGCTGCTCATATTCTTGAGCGAAACTCCAAGAACAAAGTAATTAACTATAGAATGAGAATGAAAAAAGATGGAGTAATTGAATATTATGATGTCGAAGAAACACTTCAAGATGCTGTGAACTACTGGATATGTGATGTTTTTAAAATGGCAAATTATATAAAGGCTAATCCAATTCAGAGTGGATTGATGTACCAAATTGAGATTCAAGATGTTAGTGGAATTAAAGTTCCTATAAATCACGTGGGTTTCGGGATAAGTCAAATATTGCCAATTGTTATTGAAGGTCTGTTGTCCTCTAAAAAATATACCTTAATTTTTGAACAACCGGAGATACATTTACACCCCAATGTTCAAAGTATGTTATTTGATTTCCTCTATAGTTTAACTCTCAGAGGAAAGAATGTTATCGTAGAAACACATAGTGATCATCTGATAACAAGGCTTCGAAGAAGAATAGCAGAAGATACTAAAGACGAGTATCTTACAAAAATCAAGCTAACTTTTGTTATTAAGGAAGGGTATACTGTTCTGGAACTCACAGATAAAGGTAGCCTTACTTATTGGCCTGAAGATTTTTTCAATCAACTTGATCAAGATATTAGAGCAATTGTGAGGGCTCAAGCTAAAAAGAAAACGTTGAATAAAAGTGAGACAAGTGAGGAAATTCGATGAATTATATAGTAGCCTTAGATCCTCAATGCATAATATGGGAAGAAAATGATTATACATCAGATCCTGTTAAATACTCTCAATTATCAGTTGAATTGCTTGATTTTATGGATATGATTGAATCAATAGATAATAAATTAGTATTAAGTACAGTTATTCAAAACCAGCTTGAATATTATTTCCCACATCTTGATCAAAACTCTGATATTTCACGAGCTATATTTCGTTTTCTTTCAAGAGTATCTGATAATATTATTGATTGCCACAATGAAGCGCTACCTGGTATTATATCTTCTCCCGAAGTTATTAATTATACACTTGATACTGAAGTTCAATCTGAGATGAAAAAGTTATTATCTTATATGCATGAATATAAAAATGAAGAGAAAGAGAGGGAAATTGAAGATATAGTTTTTTTTACTATATATAATCATAATTCTCAGTCGCTTAAAATTTTCTATCGAGAAAAACAAAACCTAGTTTCAATATTAAATAATAGTGGTGAACTCGAAGATTTATTAAAAAGATCCTCAAGAAAGTTTGAAATGAATCCTAAACATGATCCTACTGTCGGGTGGGGTTCTCCGTTAAGTGTTGGAGTAACTCAAGCTCAGAAAATGTTGAATGATGCCATAGCAAGCAAAAAGAAAGAAACATCACAAGCTTTATATTACTATGATTTTGAAAAAAAAGTGACAATTGTATTTAGGCCTCATACCAATAATACATATCATGGTTATGAAAACAACGATACTGAATCTTTGCCTTCGGATATACGGAAGGAATTTAAACTATAAATTAACTTTTAGTCATTTTTAAGTTTTACTACTTAGACTTTTGAGTGGTTAGTTAAATATGATTTTAAAAAACGCCTACACCTGGCTTCTTTCTCTAATCTCATTGCCGATCAGATTTCGTCTTGACAATGTAGGGCATAGGGGACCTAACTATCCTATAGATATTTTCAACTAAAAAAGACTAAGGACACAAGGCTCCTAATCTGCTAACATAACTGCATACCCAAATCTCTGAACGCAGAAAGTATGGAACATAAAAAAGAACCTTAAATCCTTGTGGTTAAAGGCTTTATGTCCGATCTTTCCGTAGTGTAGAAAATGGACTAAGGGAGCTGTTTCAGGACTTAAAACCTTCGGTAGGTGACTACCGTACCGGTTCGATCCTGGTCCTCGGCACTAATAAAACAAGGGTCTCAGCTCATTTGAGCTGGAGTCCTTGCTTGTTTTTAAGCGATTTTGCTAACACTGCTTATTTTTCGTGCCCCGTAGAAAAAACGTTTGATACTCAATCACCTACATTAATTTGAACCCCATGCTGGTCAATTGGTTTATTACTATTAGAAATATTGGGCTTACTATTGTTATTATAGTTGTTTGAATTAGACAAAGGGATAAAGTAGTTGTTGTAGTCATTTGGGTAAGCGTCAAATTCGCCACGATATTGATTCTTGCTATCCCATATAAATGTGATTCCGAGGTTGCCACTTTCAATAAAATTCAATGGAACAAGTGTGCGCCCCTCAGATTAAGTAAAAGGAGCAGGGTCCAAAGTCTTCAAAGATTCCTTCACATAAGCTTTGGTATTATTTAAGTAAAGAGCGACATTGTTATTACCTAGTGTGAGCGAGGCTTGATGATCCGCGAAATTCTTAAATAACACTTGCGATAGGAATCATAACTCGGTTATTTCTAATTTCAGGAGTTGCATACAATTGTGAATCAAGAAGTGTAGAGGTAGTGACGTCAACTAAAAACATTCCGGTGTCATTGACTTTTAAAATAACCTTTTTGGGAGTTATGACCGATTCTGCTGAAGCGGCATTTCCATAAGCCATAATTATAGAGGCGGCGGTTATCGCCACGACCCATTTTCGCGTTCATGTAGCACCCTTTTTTCTGGGATTTTTGAAATTTGATAAGCTATGTAGCTGCTGGGGACGTTTGAAATCATTCTTCAAAGTGTCGATATGATTTCAGAGCGTTCAATGTCACCAAATCTGTGTGCTCAATTAGAACTTCCAACAGGCATTGCTTGATTCTAGCGGGGGTAAGAATTTGCATGAATTGGATACTCACTCCTTTCTTCGGATTTGAGTGCAAAAGTAAATCAAGTAAGGTTACTTTGAGAGCTAGCGCTATTTTCTCCAAAGTTTTTATCGTTGGATTCTTCTCTTCGCATTCGATTTGGCCGATATGGGAGGTGTTTACTCCTGCATTCAAAGCCTGCTGTTCCTGGCCCTGTCCTTTACCAGTCCGCAGAATTCGGATGCTTACTCCGATAAATTCGATGTTTTACAATTCCCATCACCCCTAACAAAACAATAGAATTTTTTTGGAAGGATGCTCAACAGGATATAGTGAGGATTTAAGTGGTTATAACCATGAATTAATACAGGGTGTGGCAATTCAGATGCCAGAGGTATTTATTGAGAGGTTTTTAGTAAGAGGAACATACATTAACAAGGTGGTTTTAGGATTATATCAAGCAGTGCTCCTTCAAACTGTAGAAGCGGTTGCCATCAATAATTACATGATCAAGGACCATTATTTCTATAATTTCTCCAGCGGCTATGAGTCGTTTTGTTAAATTAACGTCCTCAATTGACGGCTCCGGCTCTTCGCTCGGGTGATTGTGAGCGCAAATGAGCGAGGCACTACAGCGTCTTATCGCTGCATGGAATACTTCTCTAGGATGAACGATAGCGGCGTTCAGAGAGCCTACTAAGATGACTTCCTTAAAATTTAGGCGGTTCTTAGTGTTGAGGAAGAGACAGATGAAGTGTTCTTTCTGTTCAAAGCGGAGTTCGGGTTCAAGGAGATTACATACGTCTTCGGGAATTCGAATAGAACTGTTAGTCTGCTCAGGGTAGGTGAGTGCTTTTGCAAGTTTAAGCATATCTATAATTTGTCGGGCCTTTCCCTTGCCGATTCCTTTTATAGATATTAACTGTTGCTCTGATACATCCATTAGTTCTGTAGCTGTAGGAAAGCGCTCGAAAAGCTCTTGAATTGTGTAGCTGTCATTGCTCTCCCTTAATGATTCAGATACTAATTGTCTCAAAACATTCTCCTTAACCTGTCGCAAAATGTTTATCCTCCCAAATAATATTTCATTATCGTATGTATAATAAATAGATTTTTAATTTTCAAATATACGACATATTTACAAAATCCCCTTAAATAGAACGCTTGTTTGGAAGGTTGTGGATGTTATGATGTCGAAACTTACTATTAAAATAGTTCATAAGTCTTATTCACTTTTTTTGTGGTAGTAGCGAACTTACCTTTAGAGTTATCAACTCGGAATATACTTATAAAAAAGCCATAGATGATATTACTGTAGTTGATGTTTTTAGTTTCATTACTTAAAAGCTGGCACTATTAAAGAAGCCGGTCTTGATTCAACTACGCTTTTTAAGACGAGATGCAAAGCTAATTAGTAGTACCCTTATAAACAAGGAGCCAAAAAAATGATCAAGTCACTTAGTTTGCAGACTATAAATGATTGGTTAAATAATACTTTAAACGAATCAGATGATAAATCTTACAGGCACCTTTTGCTAAAAGAGAATTGGGCTGCTAGAACACAAGTGATTGGCACATTAACGCAGATGGTGCATGAAGCTCATGAAGATGCAAGGCTTCGCTTAAGGAAAGCTTTTGAAATTTCTTTAGATCCGATAGAGAATGATCAGAATGATATATATGATCCAACATTTGGATATCCGGAAGTGTTTGATATTACCACGCTAAAAGGATATTTTGGTGAAATTTTTGCTGGCATAATTGCAGAAAATTTCTCTCCATTTAACGAACAATCTTGGAGGGTGCCGGCATTTTCTTTTAGGTATCATGAAATAGCATTTGACCAGTTAGAGATGTTAATGATGACAGGAGAAATGATTAGTGCTATTCCCGGTAGAACCGGTGATGATTGCCTAGCATTTGTAATGGAAAATGAAAAAATAATAAAAGTTCTTTTTTGTGAGGCGAAATGTACAGCTAGTCATTCATCAACTTTAATCAGTGATGCCCATGAAAAGATAAGTAGTAAAAACTCCATCCCTGTAGAAATAAGAAGATTAATTGAAATATTGCGTGATTACGATGATGACGACGCATTAAAATGGATAGATGCTTTACGCAAATTACGGGTGAATATGGAAAAAGACTGTGAGAGATACGATCTTGTTAGTTACATATGTGGTTCATCCCCAAAAAAACCTAAAAACAAAACAACCTGGATGGCTTTGGATGTACCACATGTTAAATATACCGGAAAAAGAAATTTGGAAGCTGTTGAAATACATTTATCTGATGTTGAAGAATTGATAAAAATGGTTTACGGAAAGGAAAATTAACAATGGAAGATAACGGCCAAGCAGAAGCAAATCACTACAGTGATCTAGTGGAGCAAATATCAATTCTTCCTTCAGCTATTGCTAAGCTATATAGCCAATTTACGAGACTTAAGATGAATCAGCCTAGTCTTAAGGGGTGGTATGGCACGCAGGAGTTCAAAGATCGTTTAGATGATGCAGTTCATTTAATTGATGCTGGATTATACGAGCGGGAACTTAGTGGGAAGAAATGGAGAGATTTATTAATGCGCGCAGGTGAAATATTGGAATGGTTGTCTTATCCTGCAATTAATCAATCTAACTTACCCCTTCGTTTGTTGTCGGCTTCTGCTTATCAATTGGCCGGATACCCAGCACTTTCGCTGGGACTATTGAACAAAGATTTGGGCGAAAATAATGAATCACGAATTCTTGGTTCGTTTTTAAAAGCTAATTTTCCAGAACTAATTTCATACATACTAGATTATTGGGAAAAAAGATTCCAAACCAAAGAGACTCAAACAATCACTTATAATACAAAGATAATTGATGAAACGATTAGGGCGTTGGGAGTTATAGCCTCGTATATGAGATGGGGGGAAGATACTCGTTTAGAAAAAGCAAATAATAAGTTCATTGCTCTTTCAAAGGTAATGGTTGACGGAACAGATTCATATTCATGGTTAGTTGCTAAGTTAAGTGCTGAAGTCATTATGGAATTTAACGATAATTCTCTACGGAATCATACTGAAAGTCTATCTTTAGGTTCGACCCCGATAGGGGTAGAAGCTTTTCAAAGATATCTTCGAAACAACTTTATCAGTGGGAAATCCATAGCATGGAGTTCTCAAATTAAAGGTATTGATCGTTTAAAGACGGATAAATCATTTGCGCTTTGTACCCCAACAGGATCGGGGAAAACGACTATTGCAGAACTTGCGATAATTCAGAGTTTATTCAAATCTGATAATAAATCACTCACTGAACTCACTGGGGTATATCCCATAGCTATGTACTTAGTTCCTTCAAGGGCTCTAGCTACTGAGGTCGAGTCAAAATTATCTCGTGTGCTAAATAATTTAGGTAGTCGTCCTATTCAAGTAACAGGTTTGTATGGTGGTACAGATTGGGGGCCGACTGATGCGTGGGTTACTTCAGATAGTCCTACTGTTTTAATATGTACTTATGAAAAAGGTGAAGCCCTTTTAAGATTTCTAGGACCTTTATTTATAAATAGACTAGAACTTGTAGTAATTGATGAAGCTCACGCGGTTCAATTTAATGGGGATTATAAAACCTTAGTCACTGCTGATAATAGAGGTTTGAGGTTAGAGACATTAGCGAATCGGTTGATCAATAATTCAGAAAAAAGAAAAGTAATCGCTTTGTCTGCAGTTGCAGAACAGGGGAATCAGGCGCTGTCTGATTGGATATCTAGTTCTTTGAATTCAGCACCTGAGATTACTCCATATAAAAGTACTCGACAATTGATTGGTCGTTTAGAATGGTATAAAACTGGAAAATATGAAATTCGATACGATTTATTAAATGGTAATGATTTAAGTTTTGCAGAAGAAGAAGATATAGATAACGTTCCATTTATCCAGAACCCATTTGATAGTTTCCCTTTAGGTTATGATG
The DNA here is from genome assembly GCF_042649265.1 of Paenibacillus sp. GCM10012306. Taxonomy (NCBI): domain Bacteria; kingdom Bacillati; phylum Bacillota; class Bacilli; order Caryophanales; family Paenibacillaceae; genus Paenibacillus; species Paenibacillus sp. GCM10012306. The sequence goes on from NZ_JBHRYW010000003.1 coordinate 320,612, forward strand.
AACTACCGAAGAAGTATACCTCAAAGGGTGTAGATAAACGTCAGCGTCCATTGTTATTTTGGGCAGCTTTACAATTAATTAAGCCCGATGATTTAGGAAACCAGCATTCGGTGTTGATTTCAATTACACAAAACATTAGTGGTTATGCTGAAGATTTTGTCTATTTTTTCGAGGTGATTTTAAAAAATAGAATTGAAGAAATGGTATTCAATACTCCTAGTGATCCGCCTAGAAAGAGTTTATGGGAAAAATGTTTATTATCTTGCGAGGATTACTTTGGAAAGAACTCAGACGAATATAAATTACTAGAAAAAGGAATTGTTGTACACCATGGAAATATGCCAGGCCGGATGGCTAGATTGTTAATTGAAGTAATTGAAAAACGTATAGTTTTTCTTTCATTAGCTACATCTACACTCTCAGAAGGGGTGAATCTACCTTTTGAAACAGTACTTATACCAACGATAATGAGAAATGGTAAGCCCCTAAATACTTCTGAATTTAAAAACTTGATAGGACGGGCTGGACGCCCTGGTTGGGGGACGGAGGGACGAAGTCTTATTATGTTGGAAAGTGCTTCCTCTGATTGGAGTGTTCAAAATGTACGTAGTGCATATTTTAGTGTGATTCAGGAATTATCAGAATCACATATAGACGATATGGGAACTAAAAAAAGCAAAAGTCCTCTGGCAGAGTTACTTAAATATTTAGCTACTCAATGGGAGATTCTTTCTGGCGCAAATTCTATTGAACAGTTTTGGAACTGGTTAGAAACTACAATCCCATCAGACATAATTGAAAACATGAATGCAATTGATGCTGAAAATTCTTTAGATACATTAGATGGTTTACTACTTTCAATAATAGTTGAATACGAGCAACGGAAATCAGAAGTGTTGACCCGCGCTGAACTTGAAAATCATCTAAAAGAATTATGGATCAAAATGTATACTTATTATACAAACTCCAAAAACGAGAATATATGGATGGAAAAGATTTTCTATCGCCGAGGTGGAGCTATAATTGATCATGTTTATCAAGATCCTTCATATCGAAGAAAACTTTATCGTACCAGTTTATCACCTAGGTATGGTAAACAGTTAATACATCAGCACAATGATATAATTGCTCAATTAAAAATGGGTGATAAATATGCGGTATGGTCGGTTGATGAAAAACTAAGTTTTATTTTTAATTCAGTTGAAGTAATAACAAATCTTGAAAAATTCAAGATACCGAATGGGATAGGTTCCAGAACGTCATTTAAAGAATGGAAACAAATATTGCATTGGTGGCTCCATCCAAGTAGTGCTACAAGTCATCCGAAAAACAATGAGATTTCAAAATGGATTAAGTTTATCAAACAGAAGTTTGAGTACTTATTTAATTGGGGACTCGGAAGTGTGATTTCTTTATCAATGGACTCTGCAAATGAGGGGACGTTGAGAGCGACAACAATTCAGGAATGGCCAAACTTAGAATTACCTTGGATCGTATTTTGGTTAAAGGAACTTATAGTTTGGGGTACACTTGATCCAGTCGCAGCTTATTTTCTTGCTCATGGTATTGACAACACACGCATTGAAGCTGAAAAAAGAGCTGAATCATATTATTATGATAAAAGTTCTGAGCTAGATGAAGAATTATTAAATGCTTCTAGTATTAGATCATGGGCAGAGAGTCAATATTCTAGCTTAAATAAAAGTAATCTTCTTATAGCTAAAGAAATGAAAGTAGAAGTTAATGATAGAGTCTTAAAAAGTTCTTGCAAACAGTGGAGAGTATTACCTATAAATACTGGTGATAAAATAACATGGATTGACGCTGCTGGGTATGAACTAGCAACAGGCTCAATTCCAAGTAATTGGAATTATCAGGTGGCTCACAATGTTGATTTTATCTTAAATAGTGATAAGTCAATAATATTAAGCTCAGATTATCTATAAGTGTTGTAATAGAGCCATCCTAAATATTAATAGCAGAACGGAAAGTAAGTAGATCAAATCTGCTGTTTTTTAGAAATCATTCAAGAATACTGATTTACTTAATGAGAGTGGGGAAAATTATATGTCCTATAATTCTAAAATTAAGCATTCTAAAGAAAAAGTATATAGTCATGCCATTGCAACAAAGATTCTAGACTTGATGGATAAATTGAGATTTGATGAAAATGAGGATTCTTCAAGACGCTGGATATGGGAATTATTACAGAATGCAAAGGATGTAGCCCATGATAACAGCAAGCTTAAAGTTCAAATTGATTTTAAAGAAGAATTCGGAGACAAAATTGTTGAATTTAAACATAGGGGGAAACCATTTACAACTGATAATGTAACCTTTTTAATAGAACAAGTCTCTACAAAAGAAAGGTCAACTCAGGAAAATGTAAAGAAAAAAACAACAGGAAAATTTGGCACAGGTTTTCTAACGACACACTTGCTTTCCGAAAAAGTTGAAATTGAGGGTATCTTAAAGGAAGTGGATGAACCCTATAGAAAATTTAAGATACAACTTGATCGTAGCGGTACTAATATTCACGAAATTATCAGCTCAGTAAATAACTCACACCGTTCACTTGAAGGGATTGATCTACAACCTCCATTTGATGGTTACTCACCGAATGAATATAATACTGTGTTTAGGTATGTTTTGGACGAGAATGGTGAGCAAGTAGCAAAGAAAGGGATTAATGACCTTCATACTGCCTTAACCTACACACTAATCTTTTTACCCGAGATAGAATCCGTGAAAATAGTCGATGAGAATGTTGATTATGAGTTATCACCAGATATCCGTGAATTAACTGATAATATTAATGTTTACAAAGTGGTCAAAACCATGAATGGGGATAAAGCCGAGACTTTGATTGTGGTTTTAAACGAAAACGATGTTTCTATAGCTGTCGAGATTGAATTTATTAATGATAGAATATTTCTAAAAGAGTTTAATCCATTAATTCCAAGACTATTTTGTGATTTTCCTTTAGTCGGTACTGAAGATTTTTCATTTCCTGTTATTGTTAACAGTGCGAACTTTAATCCAAATGAACCGAGGAATGGAATATATCTTACTGATCGTTCTGGGGGAAAGATCGAGGAGAATAAATCTATAATACTCAAAGCTGTTAAACTCTACAGTGTTCTGTTGGAACATGCCTCAAGAGAGAACTGGGGAAATATTCATATTCTTGCAAAGATTCCGACACAGAATGAAAAATCGTGGATTTCTAAGGAATGGTTTAACAATGAAGTGATTCAACCTATTAAAACAAAAATACTGAATACTCCAATAGTAGATACTGAAGATAATAAAAGAATTACTATTCTTCGTGGGGATGGAACAGCAAATGTATGGTTTCCATCAGCTTCTTCTGAAGATTTAAGAAAAAAAATTTGGGATCTAGCATATCAATGGATTCCGTCGATGTTGCCACGGAAGGCTCATGTTGATTTGTGGAATGAGCTTTCTTGGCTTGAAATAAGTAAGCTTACATCGAATGTGATATCTAACTCGATCCAAAAGAGACTTGATTTGGCAAGTTTGGAGAAAATGCTTGTTAAAGGAATTAGCCCAATCGATTGGCTAAATTCTTATTATGAGATATTAAATTTAGATCAGTCTTGTTTGAATGATGTGAATAACGATGTGTTTTCAGTTATCCCTAACCAGAAAGGGATATTTAAGAAAAAGTCAGAACTAAATATTGATGATAATATAGAGGAAGAACTAAAGAATGTAATGGAACTTCTAGGAATTGATACTCGGGACTACTTAATAAAATGTAAAATATATACTGGCCAACTCAAGTATAAGGTTAAACGGCAAGAAGACATGATAGAAGAAATAAACAAGATCATTAGAGAGGGTAAACGCGAAAAGATCTCAAAAGCATGCAACTATTTGGTGACTTTATTTTCAGATGCGGTCGATTTTCCAGAAAAAAGAGAATTGATCTATCAATTTTGTAAGGCAGTCTATCCAAATGAGATAAACGAAAAGAAAAAAATATATAAGTGGTCTGAAAGTATCTGGAAAGAAGTCGATAAAAAACAAATCGGTTGGATCGCACAGGTGATATCGAGAACAGAGAGCGTTCCAGCATTAACCGTACATTTAAAATTGGAAAATGATCTTCAGACTCTAAATTGGTTAGATGGGTTTATTTCATATGTAAAGAACAATTATGTTGATTTTTTAAACGATAGTTCTAATCCTATTCTTCCTAATCAAAAGGGTGAATTTATCACAATAGTCGATTTGTATTTAGATGCTGGTGGAATTGATGAGATCTTAAAAAAAATTTCTGCTGAATTAGGTTATGATTTCCGAAAAGAACTGCTTGACTTAAATATTTTCTTCGATATATTACCAGATACCAGAGTTAAGAATGAACAGGATATAGCAGATCAAATATCTACCATGTTAATAAAAAGATTAAACGAATTTCCTAGAAATCCGGATACCAAACTATTATTTAGAAAATTATATATATGGTTTAACGAAAATAAAGAAAAGGCTAAAAAGATGTTTCCTGAAATTCATAAAAACAAACATAAGCTAATAGATGATGAAGAGATTGCTGATAATATGGATAAAGCCGAAAAGTTCGATAAAATATTGGGGAAATATGGGCTTAAGGATGAGGGAGCTTTAGACAAACTATTAGCTCAATCTAAAGTAGAAAGTAATTTAATCGATGAAAAGCATAGAATAACAGAGGAACTTCTAATTCAATCTGGAATATTCTCGGATGAAGGATTGGAAAAAGCATTTGAGAACAGCTCATTCGCTGATAATTTCATCCATACATCTGATAGGGATGCTATAAAATATAACTATGTTCAAAAAATATTAAATAGATCAAAAGATCGAATTATTGAATACTTAAAAACCAAAAAAGAATATAATTTAGATAATATCATCCCAATCGATAAAACGATTTTTTTGATATCGAAAAATGACGAGGAAATATATCTTATAACCAGACCGTCGGATTATGGCCAAATAATAATTTATTATGACACAGAAAGAGATGTACTTGATTATGAAAAAGATTGGGAGATATGGGTTGAAAATGGAGAGGATGATCCTGAAAAGATAACATTTGGAAAAATACTAAAAACGACTGGTATAAATAAAATCCCACTAAGAAAAATTCGATAGGTGCTGAAAAATGTCCTTAGCAATCGATATTGAAGAAATACTAACAAATAAAAGTAATACCAATCTTATCTGTAGAGAATTTCAATTAAAACCTAGTGCTATTGCAACATATATATGTGCCTTGGCAAATACAGAAACTGGTTATATTATTATTGGTGCTACGTATGAGGATCAAAAATTTCATTTGAATGGAATTAGCCCAACATTTAATTTTCAAAATATAGTTGATAATGCCCTGAAGTTATTATCGTTTAAACCTGATATCAATTACGAGGTTCTAATTAATAAAAATAAACACTTATTTGTGATTAAGGTTCAAAAAACCGAGATAAGCATTTTGGTTAATAATAGAAAATATATGTTGGAAGGTTCTGAAATAATAAAATGTAAAGAGGAGATAATATTGGATACTACAAAAGTTTTTATTGTACATGGTCATGATAATGAGGCTAAATATACAACAGCACGATTTGTTGAGAAGTTAGGTTTAGAAGCGATTATTTTACATGAACAGGCGAGTAAAGGAAAGACAATTATTGAAAAAATTGAAGAGCATTCCAATGTTGGATTCGCAATTGTTTTATATACCTCATGTGATGTTGGAAAGTCTAAAGATGAGCAAGATTTAAAATCAAGGGCAAGGCAAAATGTTGTTTTCGAGCATGGATACCTCATTGGAAAAATAGGGCGAGAAAATGTATGTGCATTAGTGAAGGGACAAATTGAAAAACCTAATGATATCTCAGGTGTTGTATATATTGATATGGATACTCATGGTGCATGGACCATAGCCTTAGCTAGAGAAATGAAGAGTGTAGGCTATCAAATTGATATGAATAAGATTTAAATGAGTTTTAAAAGTAGTTAGACAGTTTCTAAACCCAAAATAGAGGCTTGAGTTATCTCTGCCGATTGAAAATAGGTACATTTTCAGTGAAGAAGCAAATTTAACTCCTGACCTTCATTTTGCTAACATTTTTGCTAACATGGCTGCATATCCAAATCTCTGAACGCAGAGTGTATGGAACACAAAAAAAGCCTTTAACCCGCATGGCTAGAGGCTTTATACTCGATCTTCCCGTAGTGTAGAAAAGGGACTAAGAGGGCTACTTCAAGACTTAAAATCCTGAGGTAGGTGACTACCGTACCGGTTCGATCCCGGTTCTCGGCCCCCTTGATTTATAAGGGTTTACGAATGTAGCCTTTAAAAAAGCTTCCGTCAAAAGCTAAAGATTCTGTGTATCTAGGAATTACATTCCAACACACAGGACCAAGACGATAATACTCCTTTTCAGTGCTTGTCTAATCACAAGTTCTGGAGAGGAGTTTTTATTATGGTTAGAAATACAAAAATTAAGAACACCAAGGCAGTATTTTGGACAGAGACATTGACGCAATTTTTATTTTGGAAGAAAGCACAGGGTGTCAGTGAACAAACAGGGAAGGATTATGAGCAGCATGTGATGCTCTTCTTCAAGCGGTACAGAAACTCGTTTGAGACAATGGATTATCTTAAAACAACCTGTTTGAATATCTAGAACTATAAGGTATTAAGCCATGCACCTATAACAATCACCTAGTGTATTTGAGGACGTTTCTAAATTGGTGCGTAGAACAAGAGTTGATTGACTCTAATCCTGTGAAATCACTTAAGAAACGTAAAGATGAAGGACGAGATGTAAATATAGATCAGGATATAATAATGAAGTTGCTCACAATTCCCAATAAGGATACTTTTGTTGGACTGCGGGATTTTGCTCTAATTCTCTTGACCTTGGATACTGGTATTAGACCAAAAGAAGAGTTGGCGCTTTCAATTCCAGACTTTAACGCACAATCTTAAGAGATCTATATAACCTTTGAAATGGCAAAAACAAGAGTCTCCAGAACATTACCGATTTCAGTGCCAACCATCAAGGCTATTGTTATTTTTAACAAAATGGAATATGAGGAACCCCCTTATGTCAAAAGCTCTAAAAACAATCATGACTTTTTGTCGCATCCCTGGCATGAAAGAGGCTTTAGCGCAGCCCAATGCCTTCCATACTGAATATTACTGCGATTGGACGGAAATACGTGACTCTTTTTGGTAGTTCGACCCTGTCCCAAAAACTGTAAGCATTCGTATTGTGCACAACCCCATGCTGGCTTAGCGTTCCTCAGCTGAATGAACACTTATAGAGAAATGGAGACTTCACACCAATGCTCCAATTGTCTATTACATGGAGCCTAGGTTCCCGAAATAGCGTAGTGACATTATATTCTCAAAAATGGTTGATGTTACCTTTATATACATTGTACAATGTGTAACGAGACTGGTGTTCATTATGGCGATCATTTATCAAACTAATCTGCTAAAAACCGAGGCTTCTACCGATCACCCGCTTTTAGCGCAGTTTCTATAGCGCAGCCTACCCGTTAGAAACAAATCGGACAGGCCATCGGCGTTGCAACTGACCTCAAGACTTGTTTCTCTGACACCTACAGGAAGATCTTGTCCATATCCTATTATCTGATTCTAGCAGGAAACAACTCACTCAGCCGTTTTTCTCGTGGATAGCGCATGCCAATTCACCCCTCTGTAGCAGATATTCCTTCTTAGCGAAGCAGCAAGCTGTTCCAGTCGATTGAAGAGGCTCAGAGTATGGCCTTTATCGAAAGACAGGGGAATCCAACGAAATGGAATACTGGGCATTTGCTATATATGCTGACGGTAGTCGTTTTTGCTCTCGTGGCTGTCCTCTTGTTTTGGCGTTACGTCCATATCTATGAATTGAACTTAAATATATGTTTGTGGGGTTTGCTTATGGTGAAGAGAATAAAACTTCGCACGTTGTTAATAGGAGGGTGTATTACCCTTTTTTTTCTTGCTTTGCTCGGCAGAGTATTCTGGATTCAAGTGTTGGACCGGGATTTCTGGCAAGCCAGGGCCGCAGAGCAATGGGCCCATACCTCGGTGATTAAAGCGGTGCGTGGCACGATCGAGGACCGCAACGGCAAGGTGCTGGCTAGCGATATGCCAGCCTACACGGTAGTGGTCAATCCGGCTGCGATTGCCACACTCGGCATCGGGAAAGAAGTTATCACCGGTCTGCATAAACTGCTCGGGAAGCCTGAGGATGAGCTTAAGGCGCTCGTGGAAGCTAAAGACGAGAACGGAAAGTATCTGAAGAACCGGGAGATTCGTAATGAAGGCTGGAAAATAGACCGGGAGCTACGTGACAAGGTCGATGAGTTCATTGAGAAACTGAAGGATGAACATGACACTCCAGAGACTGGCGTCGGCCTGATTAGGGAGCAGAAGCGCTATTATCCGCAACAAGCACTGGCTGCACACATTTTGGGCTATACAGACCGCGACGGCAATGCGGTGATGGGGTTCGAAAAGTATTTTGACAAGCAGCTTAAGGGTGCGGATGGCAAGCTATTCTACCAGAGCGACGGCAAAGGCATTAAGCTGCCTAACTCGGAGGATACTTACCAGCCGGTGGTCAATGGAAGTGATTTTAAGCTGACGATTGATAGCACAATCCAGTATTTTATCGAACAGGCAATGCATAAGGCCTATAAAGAATATAAGCCCAAGAGTATCACGGTAATTGCCGCGGATCCGAGCACCATGGAAATATTGGGACTGGCGAATATGCCGACCTTTAACCCAAATGAGTTCTGGAATTATGCCTCCGATCCCGGGGTATTCTTCAACCATGCCATCAAAACAAGATTTGAACCAGGCTCTACGTTCAAGATTGTACCGCTTGCCGGAGCAGTGGAAGAGAAATTGTTCGATCCGAATGCAACCTTCATGTCCGGTTCGATCCGCATTAAGGGGTACGGCAAGCCGCTGTTTGACCAGAAGAGAAGCGGCTATGGCGAAATCTCCTTCCTCGAGGGTGTTAAGCGTTCAAGTAACGTGGCCTTTGTCAAGCTTGGCTATCAAATGCTCGGCCCGAAAAGGCTGCTGAAATACGTGAATGATTTCGGATTTAACGAACTTACCGGTATTGATCTGCCGGGCGAAATCAGTGGAATCGTCAATCCGACACCAAACAATGCTTCGGAGAACGCGACGATCGCATACGGGCACGGCAAAGTACTTGTTACTCCGATTCAACAGCTTACCGCCATCTCGGCCATCGCGAACGGCGGCAAACTGATGGTGCCGCACGTGGTCAAGAAGACCACGGATCTCAATACCGGCAAGACTATCGTAACCCAGTCGCAGGTGGTACGTCAGGTTATTTCCGAGGAAAGTGCCAGAGAAACCAGCAGCTATCTGGAGCAGGTCGTTGCAGATCTGGACCATGGAACCGGCCGTCGTGCGTACATTGAAGGCTATAGGGTAGCAGGCAAGACCGGTACGGCGATTAAACCTGACGGTAAGGGCGGGTATGACCGTAACAAGGTGCACTCGTCCTTTCTCGGATTCGCACCGGCTAATAATCCGAAGATTGTGGTCTATGTCGGCATTGACGAGCCTGCTAATGCTGCTGGTGGTGGTGCTGCGGCGGGACCGGTGTTTAAAGAGATCGTATCCGAGGTATTGTCTTATATGGGTGTGCCAAAAGTTACAACGGGCGACGGAGACAGTGTTTCCATGTCCGTCAAGAATGCACATTCCGCGCAGCGCTCTACACCCGATCTTACTGGAAAAATGGTGCAGGTGGCCAGAAAATCACTGATTGATCAGGGCTTTGACTTTGAAACGGTCGGAGGTGGAAGCAACGTGGTCAGCCAGTATCCAGAGGCGGGCACTCTACTTGCTTCGGGACAGCGGATCTATCTGTTAAGTCAGCAGGGCGACCAGGCATCCATTCCTGACCTCCGGGGACAGTCGCTGCGTGATGCGCTGGAGGTGCTCAATCTGCTGAAGGTCAAGATTTCGTCGAAGGCGAAGGGTATATCACCGAGCAGACAGAATCAACATGGCACTCCAAAAGGATTGTACAGCTGAAGCTTAGCCCGATGGGTGCATACGGCGAGGATATTTCGGTATCTACGACGGAAGAGGAAGATACGGATACCAAGGAAAGAGAAGGGTAGTCGGCAGCTAAGAAAAAGGAGTCCCAGCAGCCTATTAAAAGGCTATTGGGACTCCTTTTGAATCTTTAGTGTGAACCGAACCATTCTTTGGCTTCAGTCTTATTGAGTCTCCATACAACGAGGATGGGCAGGATGATGCCTACAAGAAATCCTAAGTTGTGCCAGACAAAATATTCAACGATTCTAAGCACGATTAATATAGAGGCAAGCAGGACTGCATTCTGGCGGCGGGAAGGTGCAGGATATCCCAGGCGGCTAGCTACCCACAAGGCTACAATTCCAAAAATGATCATCACGGCTGCAAGGACAACCTTCATGGTCTGCTGGCTGCCGATGGAGTAAAAACCGTTGAATAGATTCACTACCGCAGCGAGATATAAAAGGATCTGAGTCAACATCACTGCCGATGGTTTCTTGCTTCCTGTGCGTACATTGCTTGACATAAGGATCACTCCTCTTTTGAGATAGAATCTGTGTGAGTTGCTGCTGTTAATACGGCTTCGGCCTGGTCACACCAGGCTAAGGCGGTTCGGGCGAATTCCATCCCGTATTGCTTCAGTAGCAAGGGAACGGTCAACGGAGACGTGTCTTCAGATGATTCCCAGCTTGCTCCCGGCTGTACCTCCTGAATGGTATTCAGGAACCATTGAAAGCTATCACGCCGTTCCTTGATCAGGTTTAGCAGCAGTTCAGGATCTTCCTGACTGGCGAACAATAATTTAACCAGATTCTCGTCCCTGATGTGTAAATGGGCAGAGGAAGTGGACAACCAGGCCCGCAGTGCTGCGCGGCCTTTTTCGGTTAGCTGCCACCGCTGGCGGGATCTGGGGCCTTCGACTCCGTTGAAAGGCTGAATCAGTTCTTGCTTCTCTAGTACTTTCAATTGAGGATATAACTGCCCGTCACTGATGCCCCAGAAGAACCCTGCGGATCGCTTGGCTGCTTCACGAATTTCGTAACCGCTGCGTGGTTGCAGAGAGAGAAAACCTAGGATCGTCCATGCGGTTGGCGTCTGCTCCATATGCGCCGGTTCTGGCGTCATTACTGGCTGCACAGGTGCTTGTTCACCATTGGCAGAAAGGTCATTATTCATCTATTAGTTCACCTCGCTTAATACCTCTGGCAGAGATATAATCGCATGAAAAAATGAAATTGTCAATTTTCATCATTTTTATAATTCCTGATTAGAGCTGCATTATGCAACAAAAAGGAGGAGCCCAAGGCACCTCCTTTTTGTAACAGGCGATTTATTTACCTTTAAAATAGTTCATACCCATCGCCTCGCGCACCTCAAGCATCGTTTCTTTGGCGGTCAGGCGTGCTGTCTCCGTGCCTGATATCATGATCTCATCTACACGCTTGGGATGATTCTGGTAGGTTACACGCCGCTCCCGCATCGGCTCCAGCAGGTCATTGATGGCAGTGAAAATCTTTCTTTTACACTCTGAGCAACCCATTTGCCCTTTAGTACAGTCTTCATGAATTTCCTGCGCCCCTTGTGGGCGAAAGGCCTGATGATAAGTGTAGATTGGACAGATGTCAGGATGACCGGGGTCGGATTTGCGGATACGGGCGGGGTCCGTAGTCGCTTTTTGAAGCTGCAGGCTGATTTCCTCCGGTGTGGAGTCCAGATAGATGGCATTTCCAAGACTTTTGCTCATTTTGCTGTTTCCATCCAGACCGACGAGACGAGGGATCTCCCCCACAAGGGCTTTAGGTTCGATTAACACGGGCTTATACAACTGGTTGAAGCGGCGGACGATTTTGCGGGACTGCTCAATATGGGGCAGCTGGTCTTCACCCACCGGCACCAATGATGCTTTGCAAAAGGCAATATCTGCGGTCTGACTCACTGGATACCCCAGGAATCCGTAATACATATCCTGAAAGCCGCGCTCTGATGCCTCTGCCTTGATTGTAGGGTTATGGCGCAAAGCGTTCACCGTTACGAACATGGAGAAATAAGCTGTCAATTCTGCAATCTCTGGAATCAAGGACTGTACCACAATGGTAGCTTTCTCAGGCTCAATTCCCGCTGCCAAATAGTCCATGGCCACTTGACGCAGGTTCCGCTGAATTAGCTCCGGCTGTTCGAAATGGGTCGTGAGGGCCTGCACATCCGCAAGCAGTAAAAAGGTGTCATATTGATGCTGTAAATCTACCCGGTTCTTCAGACTTCCGACGTAATGTCCAAGATGGAGCTTCCCTGTAATCCGGTCTCCAGTTAATATACGTTCTTTCATGAATAATCCTCCTCAATAATAGGTTTTTGCAACAGGAATTCGGGAACCACCAACCATCGTCCATGGACATCACCTCCTTTAAAAAATACAAAAAACCCCGTCCGTAAAGGACGAGGTTATCGTGGTACCACCTTTTTAACCGCTACCAAGCGGTTCACTAAAAGTACAGGAAGACGCCATAAATAGGCGGTCTTGCGATACTCCTCTCTTGGTAACGGGGAGAGACTCCCGGCAGCGCCTACTTAAGGTTTCAGCGTAGCGACTCAGAAGCCCATTCGGCATCAGGTGAGGATCGGTTCACAGCGACCACCGACTCTCTGGACCTCAACATCTGATGCGTACTTACTCTTCGTCAACATCGTTCATCCGTTTCACATTTCTGTTATTATAATCCATCTTATGTTGAAAATCTAGATCTCAGGCTTTATAATCTTCAATTCGTTCAGGACTGGCTTCGGCCAGGGCCTGGCGCAGACTGTCCGCACCATGCTCCCGGTAGCTCGGTGTACCCGGCTGCTGACGCCAGGACTCGTCCAGTCCGCCAGCATCTATAGCGTCAAAGCCTAGCTCTTCGACAAGTTGAAGCACAATTGTCTTGGCAGCGGGATCATCCCCGGCAACTGGCAAGGCAATGCGGTTGGGTGAACCAGCAGGCACGCCGCGTTCAAGCAGATTAGCAGCGGTAATCCCATTGAACACTTTGTTGATGGGGCGTTTCAAGTGCTGCTCGACCCAGCGACTCTCCGGCAAGCCAGCCTCGATCTCCGCAATGAGGCCGTCACGCTGACGGGGATAATAATTACCGGTGTCAATAATGACAGCGTCTGGTGCAGTGTGATCGAAGAGACCCTCGGGAAGATCAGGAATGTTCTTTTGCGGAATCGTGACAATGACCAACTGGGCTCCACGGGCAACTTCCGTAACATCTTGAGGCGTGGCACCGGTCTCTGCGGCGAGTTCTGTTAAGGTGTGAGGAGCGCGAGAATTGGCAATTGAGACTTCATGTCCTAGCTTGGTAAGACGACGGGCAAGATTTCCACCGATATTTCCGGCTCCAATAATTGCAATTTTCATATATTCCGACTTCCTCTCCCGATATAATGTGGTATTGCAATTCAACTGTAGCAGAGAACTTAGAGACTGTAAACAACTTCTTGACTGATCGTTACAAATTATCTATACTGTGATTTATCTTTACATAGAGAGGGGGGCAGATTACCATGACCAAAGGCGGGAGACCGCGAGAGTTTAAAGACACGGCTGTAATTGATGCTGCCATGGAAGCCTTTTGGATACACGGATACGAAGGGTGCTCCACTGAGGATTTGTGCAAACAGACAGGCCTTGGCAAAGGCAGCTTGTATAATGCGTTTGGCAGCAAACATGAATTATACTCACAGGCACTTCAGCGGTATCATGAGCAGGGTATACGGGAGCAGGGTGAGATTTTAAAGCGTCCAGTGTCATTGAAAGACAGGCTCCGTGGGCTGTTGGAGTGGGCCATTGAGGAGGACTTTTCTGAATCGGAGCGAAGAGGGTGTTTTTTGATCAACGCTGCGATGGAACGGGCAGGGAGCGACCCCATGGTGGAACAGGTGGCAACGCGGCATATCGCTTACCTGGAAGAGGCATTTTATTTGTTAATGGAGCAGGGCATTGCGACCGGCGAGATCACATCAGGGAGAGATGCGAAGGAACTGGGAAGCGTGTTTCTTAGCAGCTATTACGGACTGCGCGTACTTAACAGTTCTGCACAGAATCGTGTTTTGGCCAACACCATTGTCGAAGGCACATTGGCAGCCATTTATTAGCCGGATATCCGGCGCTTTTTTTTGCGCTAGAATTGTACCGATCATTACAATACTTAGATTTTACAATATATTATGAAAAGAGGAGATTAAATTGCCATTTGCCATCTATGTGCTTAGTTTGGCTATCTTTTGTATGACCACCTCAGAATTTATGGTAGCGGGAATGATGAATACACTTGCTGTAGAATTCGGAGTAACCGTATCAGCGGTGGGATATCTTATTACCGCCTTTTCCGCAGGGATGGTTGTGGGTGGCCCATTGCTCACCGCAGCTTTGCTGAACACAGCGAGGAAAAAAGCGTTTATAACCCTAATAGCCGTCTTTTTTGTCGGTCAACTGCTTGGCGCAATGGCCGGGAGCTATGAGCTGATGATGGTCTCACGTATCATAACTGGCATTGCTTCCTCGGCTGCATTTGGTGTGTCGATCTCTATCTCCGCTTCGCTGGTGGAGGAGAATCGGCGTGGACGTGCGGTGTCGATTATCTTCGGCGGCCTTATGATTGCCACTGTTCTCGGTACACCTGCTGCGACATGGGCCGCAGATGCTTATGGCTGGCGCTTCAGTTTTTGGGCTGTCGCTGTAATTGTCCTGTTGTCAGGAATTACCGCGCTGCGCATGGTTCCGGTATTGCCAAAGCCCGAACCTACCAGTCTGCGTCATGAGATGAAGTCTTTTCGCAATCGTAGTCTTTGGGCAGCATATCTCACCAGTTTTCTAATTATAGGAGCGACATTTGCAGCGTTCAGCTATTTCGCGCCTATTTTCACTGAGTTGACAGGCTTTTCTGCTGCATCGGTTCCACTGCTCTTTGTCGTTTATGGAGCTGCGACTGTAGTTGGGAATTTAATTACGGGTAGGCTGGCTGATCGATATATGATGTCACTGCTGACCATAGGTCTGGTTCTTCTGTCGGTAGCGCTCCTGATTTTTGCTATAGGTGTACATGAGCCTGCTGTAGTCATTCCGGCTGTTATCGTCATCGGACTGGCTGGGGTTCCTATGAACCCGCCTATGGTAACAAGAGTTATACGAGCGGGAGGAAGTGGTCTTATGGTTAACACCATACATACCGCGATCGTCACTTTTGGTGTAGTGGTAGGATCGTCGGTTGGGGGGCTGGCGATCAGTGCTGGCTATGGCCTGGTCGCACCGCTCTGGGTAGGTCTTATCCTCGCCCTGGCGGGTGTAATTTCCTTGCTGCCATTTTTGCCCGGAGTCTCTCGCAGTAAGGGTACAGAGATAAATTAATCCTTTGCAAGCTATGCTAAGGTCACTGATTTAGTTTTAAAAAGGGGATCCCACGACATGGAGTGAACTCCATGGGATAAGATACAGAAGAAATGACAAGCTTGGGTGGTAAAACGCCCAGTTAAAAGATTGTAATATCAGAACAAAGAACAGGCTGGAGGAAAAGAACTCTGACCTGTTTTTGCTGTGAACCTAAGTATTATTTGGAACACCTTGGAAGTAGGGCGGAAGCATCACATATGGGAAACAGGGCATGGATTGAAATTCCTACTTATGGATTATTTGACTCCATTATCATGAAAATGCCTATATTTACCGTAGGATTGCTACTTATTGCTGGCCAGTGATGCCTCTATAATGAGTGTGAATGTCATAGAAGGGAGGATCGCCTGCTATACCAGATAGTCCAAAGAAGATCGGGTCGGACAAGAAAGGGTAAGCGCTTTAATGAATGGATGCGTTTTTTTGTAACCGCTAACAACTCGTCCATTTATGGGAATTAAAGCTTTTAACGTATCCACACATTACTTGAGGAGGAATATAATGCGCAACAAGTATGTAGCGTGGTCACTCGTGTTGACGATGCTGATTTCAAATTTATTCCTGACCATTGGATCTCCCGCACCTGTATCAGCAGCCGGTGGACCAAACCTGGCACTGGGCAAGAATGTTTCTGCAAGCGGATATACTCAAACTTACAGTCCGAACAATGTGAATGACAGTAATCAAGGGACTTACTGGGAAAGCACGAACAACGCGTTCCCCCAATGGATTCAACTGGATCTCGGTTCCAACACCAGTATTGACCAAATCGTGTTAAAGCTGCCGACTACCTGGGGTACAAGAACACAGACACTTGCCGTCCAAGGCAGCACGAATGGTTCAACGTTCACAGATATTGTCGGGTCTGCGACTTATGAATTCAATCCATCCACTGCTGGCAATTCCGTTACCATCAATTTTGCTGCGACCAACACGCGTTATGTTCGTTTGAATGTGACGGCTAACACCGGCTGGCCAGCGGCCCAATTGTCCGAATTCGAAGTTTATGGTGCCAGTGGTCCGACACCGACACCGACACCGTCGCCGACCGCAACAGCAACGCCAACTCCGGTGCCAACTGCATCGCCAACCGCTGTTCCTACCGCGACACCAACAGTCACTCCAACGGTCACACCGTCGCCAACAGCCACACCGACGGTTGCCCCTACAGCAACACCTACTGCGACAACGACTCCAACGCCAACGGCAACTCCAACGCCAACGGCAACTCCGTCGCCGATTCCTACGGTAACACCGACGGCAACACCAACCTCTACGCCTCCAACCGGTAGCAATATCGCCATTGGCAAGCCGATCACAGCTTCTTCCAACACGCAGTCCTTCGTAGCTGCCAACGCCATTGATAATGACACCAATACCTATTGGGAAGGCGGCAGCAATCCAAGCAGTCTTACACTGGAACTGGGTGCAAATCATAACATTACTTCCATCGTTCTGAAGCTGAACCCGGCTTCGGTATGGAGCACACGCACACAGACCATTCAAGTGCTCGGTCATAACCAAGACACAACAACCTTTAGTAATTTGGTTGCTGCTCAATCCTATACATTTAACCCGGCTACCGGCAACACAGTAACGATTCCGATTACGGCAACGGTTAAACGTCTGCAATTGAACTTTACAGCCAACTCCGGTGCGCCTGCCGGGCAAGTAGCAGAATTCCAAGTATTCGGAACACCAGCACCGAATCCTGATCTGACGATCAGTGGCATGTCCTGGTCCCCGGCTTCTCCGGTGGAGGACAATGATGTGACCCTGAATGCTACGGTCAAGAACATCGGCTCTGCCGCTGCTCCGGCAACGACAGTTAATTTCTACCTGAACAATCAACTGGCTGGCTCTGCACCAGTATCTGCGCTTGCAGTTGGAGCAACGGCGACTGTATCGATCAATGCCGGTAAGAAAGCAGCTGGAAGCTATACACTCAGCGCCAAGGTAGATGAGAACAATATTATTTTTGAAGAAAACAAAAACAACAATAGCTACACCAATACTTCTCCGCTCGTTATTGCACCGATCAGTAGCTCTGATCTGGTAGGTACCACTTCCTGGACACCTAATAATCCGACGGTTAATAATCAGGTTGCCTTCACTGTTAATCTCAAGAATCAAGGCAACATTGCAACAACAGGTGGTGCACATGGAGTTACCGTAGTACTTAAAAATGCTTCTGGTGCAACGCTTCAGACCTTGACCGGTTCTTACAATGGTACATTGGCGCCGGGTGCATCAGCCAATATTAGTGTCGGTTCCTGGACGGCAGCTGTTGGCACATACTCGGTAACTACTACGGTTGCTGCGGACGGCAATGAAGCACCTGTCAAACAAGGCAACAACGTTAGCACTACTGACTTGACAGTGTACTCGGCGCGTGGTGCAAGCATGCCGTATACCCGATATGATACGGAGGATGCTACCCGTGGCGGCGGGGCCACATTGCAGACTGCTCCGACCTTCGATCAGTCGCTGACCGCCTCTGAAGCTTCCGGGCAGAGTTATATTGCTCTTCCATCCAATGGTTCCTATGCACAATGGACTGTTAGACAAGGAGAAGGCGGTGCAGGGGTAACTATGCGCTTCACCATGCCGGACTCTGCGGATGGTATGGGGCTTAATGGCTCGCTGGACGTGTATGTGAACGGAACCAAAGCGAAGACGGTTCCATTGACATCCTATTATAGCTGGCAATATTTCTCGGGTGATCACCCAGGAGATACGCCTGCTGCGGGCCGTCCATTGTTCCGCTTCGACGAAGTACACTGGAAACTGGATACACCGCTGAAAGCGGGAGACACGATTCGGATTCAGAAGGGCAATGGGGACAGTCTGGAATATGGCGTGGATTTCCTGGAAATCGAGCCCGTTCCAGCAGCGATTGCCCGTCCGGCCAACTCCGTCTCTGTAACAGATTTCGGTGCGGTACCGAATGATGGCAAGGATGATCTTGCAGCGTTCGAAGCGGCTGTGCAGTCCGCAGTTTCAACTGGCAAGACATTATACATTCCAGAAGGTACTTTCCATTTGAGCAGTATGTGGAAGATTGGTACGCCTGCCAATAAAATTAACGATATTACAATTCTGGGTGCAGGCATCTGGCATACGAATATCCAGTTTACTAACCCGAACGTTTCCGGTGGCGGTATTTCCTTCCGTGTTCAGGGCAAGCTTGATTTCAGCAATATCTACATGAATTCCAACCTGCGTTCACGTTATGGCGAACAGGCCATCTATAAAGCGTTCATGGACAATTTCGGTAAGAACTCCAAATTCAACAACGTTTGGGTAGAGCACTTTGAATGCGGCTTCTGGGTAGGGGACTATGCTCACACACCAGCCATCATCGCTGATGGTCTGGTCATTGAGAACAGCCGGATTCGCAACAATCTTGCTGATGGTGTGAACTTTGCTCAAGGTACCAGCAACTCTACCGTTCGTAACAGCAGCATCCGTAATAATGGTGACGACGGTCTGGCGGTATGGACCAGCAATGTGAATGGGGCACCTGCCGGTGTGAATAACACGTTCTCCTTCAATACGATTGAGAATAACTGGCGTGCAGCAGCTATTGCATTCTTTGGCGGTAGCGGACATAAGGCAACCAATAACGTGATTGTTGACACCGTTGGCGGTTCCGCATTCCGCATGAACACCGTGTTTCCTGGTTACCATTTCCAGAACAACACAGGCATTCTGTTCTCTGATACGACGATTATCAACAGTGGTACAAGTAAAGATCTGTACAATGGTGAACGTGGAGCCATCGATCTTGAGGCCTCTAATGATCCTATCAAGAACGTAACGTTTACCAACATTGATATTCAAAGAACACAGCGCAGTGCCATTCAGTTTGGATATGGCGGCGGCTTCCAGAACATCGTGTTTAACAACATCAACATTAACGGAACAGGTCTGGATGGTATTGAGACATCGCGCTTCACTACACCGCATAAAGGAGCAGCGATTTATACCTACACCGGTAACGGTTCGGCAACCTTTAATAACCTGAAGACCAGTAATATCGCTAACCCGAATATTAACTTCATTCAAAACGGCTTCAACCTGATCATCAACAACTAATGGTTAAAATCAAAAGCAGGGTGCTCTTCGGAGTACCTTGCTTTTTTTCATTGGGTTATTCCAAAAGAAAGTCTGGAATTAGAAATATAAATTCAGGAAAAATAAATAAAAAATACAATTTATTACCTCTATTATCATGAAGATGCATACATAAATCGTAGAATTACCACTTATTTCTTTGGCTATGATTCATCTATAATTGGGTGTATGTCATAGAAAGGAGGATAGATAGTAATTACGATTCGTAGACAGAGAGGCGGGTAAAGAAGGAAAAGAGCATTTTATTAAACAAATTGTAACCGCTATCAATCATTCGTTCTATGATACTATGCTTTATCGTACTCACATCTACCTTAGGAGGAATAGAATGCGTAAAAAATATATCGCGTGGTCTCTGGTATTGACTATGCTAATCACAAACTTATTTCTGACAGTTGAATCTCCTGCTCCAATGTCTGCCGCCGGTGGACCGAATCTGGCGTCAGGGAAAAATGTAAGCGCTAGCAGTTACACTCAAAATTACGGACCAGGCAATGTGAATGACAGTAATCAAGGAACTTACTGGGAGAGCAACAACAATGCTTTTCCACAATGGATTCAAGTAGATCTTGGTACGAATACGAACATTGATCAAATCGTGTTGAAACTGCCAGCGTCCTGGGGAACACGGACACAGACATTGACTGTACAGGGAAGCACGAATGGTTCGACGTTCAATAATATTGTGGGTTCTGCCAACTATACGTTCAATCCTAACGTTGCTGGCAATTCTGTTACCATTAATTTCGCGGCTGTAAGCACCCGCTATGTTCGCCTGAACATAACAGCTAACACGGAATGGCCTGCAGGACAAATATCTGAATTCGAAATTTATGGTGCAGGCGGTGCGACTCCTACACCAACGCCGGCACCTACACCAGCACCTACAGCCACTCCGGTTCCAACGCCACCAGTTAACTCCAATCGTGGAGCAAGCATGCCGTACACCCGCTATAATACTGAAGACGCAACTCGTGGCGGCGGGGCAACACTAAAATCCGCACCGAATTTCGATCAGTCACAGACAGCTTCGGAGGCTTCTGGCCAACGCTATATTGCCCTTCCTTCCAACGGTTCCAGCGTACAATGGACTATAAGACCAGGTGAAGGTGGCGCAGGTGTAACCATGCGTTTCACGATGCCAGACTCTGCAAACGGTATGGGTCTTAACGGAGCACTGGATGTCTACGTGAACGGAACCAAAGCTAAGACCATTCCATTGACCTCTTACTACAACTGGCAGTACTTCAATAGCGATCATCCTGGTGACACGCCAGCAGACGGACGTCCGTTGTTCCGCTTTGATGAAGTACACTGGAAGCTGGATACTCCGCTTAAATCCGGAGATACCATCCGCATTCAGAAGAACAATGGCGACAACCTGGAATACGGTGTAGACTTCCTTGAAATTGAGCCTGTTCCGGCAGCCATTGCCCGTCCGGCGAATTCCGTATCTGTAACGGATTTCGGCGCCGTAGCCAATGACGGCCAAGATGATATTGCTGCCTTCGAAGCAGCCGTTCAATCGGCAGTATCTACAGGCAAAACGCTCTACATTCCAGAAGGCACCTTCCATTTGAGCAGAATGTGGAAAATCGGCACAGAGACCAACATGATTAACAATATTACGATCATGGGTGCGGGCATCTGGCATACAAATATCCAGTTCACGAACCCGAATGTTGCAGGTGGCGGGATTTCCTTCCGTGTTCAAGGCAAACTTGATTTCAGCAATGTCTACATGAACTCCAATCTTCGTTCACGTTATGGTGAACAGGCGATCTACAAAGCGTTCATGGACAATTTCGGCAAGAACTCCAGAGTTAGCAATGTTTGGGTAGAGCACTTTGAATGTGGTATCTGGGTGGGCGATTATGCTCATACACCAGCTATGATCGCCGACGGCCTGGTAATTGAGAACAGCCGTATTCGCAACAACCTTGCAGACGGCGTTAACTTCTCCCAAGGTACCAGTAATTCCACTGTGCGTAACAGCAGCATCCGCAACAATGGTGACGACGGTCTGGCGGTATGGCCAAGCAGTGTCAATGGTGCGCCTCAAGGTGTGAACAACACCTTCTCCTTCAACACTATCGAGCACAACTGGCGTGCTGCGGGTATCGCTTTCTTCGGAGGCAGCGGTCACAAAGCCACTAACAATCTGATCGTTGATACAGTAGGCGGTTCCGGTATCCGTATGAATACGGTGTTCCCTGGTTACCACTTCCAAAACAACACCGGAATCACTTTTTCAGACACTACTATTATCAACAGCGGTACGAGTAAGGATCTGTACAATGGTGAACGTGGAGCGATCGACCTCGAAGCATCTAGTGATTCCATTCGTAATGTAACGTTCACGAATATCGATATCATCAACACTCAGCGCAGTGCCATTCAATTCGGGTACGGCGGCGGGTTCCAGAATATCGTATTTAACAACATCAACATTAACGGCACAGGTCTGGATGGTATTGAGACTTCACGCTTTACCTCCTCGCATAAAGGGGCAGCGATCTATACCTACACAGGCAATGGTTCGGCCACCTTCAATAACCTGAAGACCAGCAACATTGCCAACCCGAATACCAACTTTATTCAAAACGGCTTTAACCTGACCATCAACAATTAATGGTTAAAGTCCAAAGGCAGGGTGCTCTCCGGAGCACCTTGTTTTTTTATAAACTAACTGTTCCCTTTCTACATTATCCGTGCCGCCAGCGATCAATAGGAAATGATTTACTATACTGTATACATATGATACGATGCCAACAGGAGATGTTACGAAAGGAGCATGGACTGGTATGGGAGATATCCTTTAATGGCTACGTAATGGAATAGATGGGCTGATGTCTTCATTAATGGAGGGGTCAATTTTGTCTATTTTCAATTTAACCATTATAGGAATCGCTGGGTTCATGTGCTATAAATACGCCAAGCGAATGCCTGCATTAGGGTATTCGTTTTTTATTGGCAAATTACATCTCCAAGTAGTACATTATTCGGCGTTTCCGCAAGGAGATGCTATCGAATGAGATCATTAATGAATAAGATTGCGATTGTTACTGGAGCTAGCAGGGCACAAGGGATCGGTACTGCAATATGTCTAGAGTTAGCTAGAGCAGGTGCTGATATCTTTTTCACGCATTGGTCCGTGTATGATCGCGGAATGAGCTATTATATGAATGATGATTTAGACTGGCCGCAGCAACTGAGAGAGGAAATTGTCAGCTTGGGAGTACGGTGTGAGTCCATGGCGCTAGACCTGTCGCAGCCGGATGCACCACAGATATTATTGGATGAAGTCCAGAAGCAACTGGGTTCTCCGTCTATTCTAGTGAACAACGCAACCTATTCTGTGGATGTAGATTTCCGTTCCATCGATGCAGCAATTCTGGATGCTCACTATAGCGTGAATGTCAGAGGAACATGTCTCTTGATGGTTGAGTTTGCCCGCCGGATAGAAGGACAACATGGTGGACGTATTATTAATATGGTGTCAGGCCAAGACAAGTCACCAGAGCCCGGGAATTTAGCCTATGTTGCGACCAAGGGGGCGATTTCTACGTTTACCAAATCCGTTGCGCTTGAATTAGCCCCGCTGCAAATTACAGTTAATGCGGTAGACCCTGGACCTACAGATAGCGGATGGATGGACAGCGGATTGAAGGAATACTTACTGCCTAAATTTCCGATGGGTCGGATCGGTGAACCTAAGGATGCTGCGAAGCTAATCGTTTTTTTGGCAAGTGAAGATGCGGGATGGATTACGGGGCAAATCATTCATTCGGATGGGGGCTTCTGGTAAAGTAACGATTTATATACTAACAAAGGGAAGGACAACATGTCCTTCCCTTAATTGTTCGCTCAGCTATTCATTAGCTATTGTCATACTCGGTTCCAGTTCCTTAAGCGTTAGCCATTTCATCCCTATTTCAAAATCTTCTTGGAACGTTGTTTCCAATACAACTTCAGGTTCAACAGGCATATAGTGCTTGGCCCTGTACTCCTTCCAGTATTGCGCCCAATCTGCTGGGTTCATCTGTTGCTGATAAATGATAATTTTATGCGGAGCGAGAATCGCATTGGTAATATGAATCGTCTGGCTAACCGCCTCGGCAAACACCTGAAAGTCCAGAGAGCTTCCCCAATCTATATTTTGCGGGAGGAATTTAATTTCACCAGCCATGCCATCTTTTCCTTTGACAATTCTACCATCCAGATAGATGCCCATACCGGGAGGGGCCTTGTCTGGAAAATAGATGCTGACTACAGATTGTTCTTCTTCAGCCTCTCTCTCTACACAATATCCGACCACAGCGGCGTTGACGTCATTTTCAAGCACGACAGGTAGGCCAAACGCTTGCTGCAAATCATCAATGATCCGAATTCCATTCAGCCGTTCATGACTGCTTACCGTAATTTCACCACGAACAGATTGGCCAGGAATACCAAGCCCGATGACATTAACAGAAGGATGCTGCACTAGAAATTGATTAATAATTGCCAGGAAACGTTCTTTTTCAAAGAAAGCCATGACATAGTCTTCTCGTGCTAATACATCTCCTTGCAAATTGATTACTGTCGCAACAAAGGTGTGCTGCCCCTGATCTTCCTTCATATAGAGGACTAGTGCCAAATGGAAGTTGAAATTATACCGATAATTTAGAGCCGGTCTTCCTCCGCTGGATGAAACTAGCTCATCCTCTAATAACTCTCCATCCTTTACAAGATCTTTGACAAGCGAATTAATGGTCACGACACTTAACTTCGTTAACGCTGATAATTGAGGTTTTGTTGCTGAGTGTACTTGCTTCATTACTCTTCTTACGTGATTCAGGTTAATTTCTTTGATAAGGTTCTTACTCGGCTGATTCATCTGGAGCCTCCATTATTTCTTAATGAAGATTTTAATTCACTATGCCGTAAGAATGATTCTAAAGTCAAGTGCAGTTAGAGCGCGCAAGTTCATGAAACTGCTTGGAACAGTATTGCAAGAATTAATCTTGACAATAAATTCGTACTGCATTATAAATAAAGTGTATTTATAAAGTTAGTTTAGTAAGTGGCTGATCAGTCAATGAAAGCGAGGAATTAACATGTTATCATACATGATCTTATGCATGACAATATGGACAGGGACTTATTTATGCCTAAGGTTATCCAATGAACCGATAGAAGTGACACCCGTTCAATCTATTGATGATCTGTTCGAATAGGAGAGGATAATAAATGAATCATACCTTAAATCATCGCCAAGTCCAATTGTGGCGGATCGCTATATATTTTATTTTTGCACTACCCGGGTTTGCTTTTGCGTCATGGGTATCTCGTACTCCGATGATACGGGATACACTTGGTGCCTCTACGGAACAAATGGGGTGGATCATTTTCGGGCTGGCCACAGGCTCGATCATCGGGCTCCTGAGTGCCAGTCATTTGATTGCACATAAAGGCGGACGTTTTGTCATGATGATGGGCCTGATCATTAGTTCAGCTGGACTCGTTATCGTTGGTCTGGGTGGATCATGGCTGTCGAACGAATTTCTCGTATTTGCGGGACTAGCTGTTTTTGGTTTTGGAAACGGAATATGCGATGTCGCGATGAATGTGGAGGGGACTGCAGTAGAGAGAGCTGCTCAGAAGTCGCTTTTAACTGGTTTTCATGCTGCATTTAGCGTAGGTACACTGCTTGGGGCTATGTTTGGATCTGCCACAATCCATTTAAACCTTCCGCTACCACTCCACATGGTGATTGTTGTAGTCATTATTATTTGTTCTACACTATTCTTCTGCCGTCTCGTACCCGCAGGAACCGGAAAAGAAACCGGTGATTCAAATGTACCGTCAATGAGTGCGAAGGAGCGCATGGCGGTGTGGAAAGAACCACGTACTGTTCTGATTGGTACCATCGTCCTTGGCATGGCCTTCGCAGAGGGCGCAGCAAATGATTGGTTGCCACTGATCATGGTAGACGGTTATGATGTGACGCCTGCTATGGGCTCATTCGCTTTTGGAATGTTTGTAGGTGCAATGACGATAGGGCGTATTGCAGGTGGCTTCTTGCTTGATCGTTTTGGTAGAGTGACCGTTCTGCGAGCGTCTGCAATTTTTGCAATTACAGGATTACTTATTGTTATATTAAGCCTAAGTTATGAGGTCGCGATGATTGGAATTATACTTTGGGGACTTGGTGCGGCCTTCGGATTCCCGGTAGGATTGTCTGCGGCTGGCGATGATCCTCGCGGAGTCGCTGCAAGAGTAGGGGCAGTATCCACTGCTGGCTACCTCGCTTTTCTTGTTGGCCCACCGGTGCTTGGAATCATCGGCGAATCAGTTGGATTACTTCGGGCCTTGATTGTAGTACTAATTGCTGTAAGCATAGCGGGATTATTCTCACATGCAGCAAAGCCTATTCGGGAAAAAAATAGCCAATCAGAAATGTAGTGAGCCGAATTTGAAGTCCGCGATCGTCGCGGGCTTTTTTTCGTTATTCGTTATTTTTCATTTATCGGCAGGGGTACGCCCTTTTGTAACGTCCATTAAGTAGAGGCCTCTTTTCGTTTAAGTTAATCTTAAGATTTATGTAAGTAAGTTGAAAGAATGGATATGTACAATGAGATGCAAAAGGAGATATTCCTAAATTTAAAGGGAGTGAACTTATTGAGTATCAAGGCACGTAAAACGGTATTGCAATCTCTCTGGCTGCTGTGGGAAAAAGGATTTGCGCTACTGTCCCATCTTCGCAGTTCACATACGTCCCAATTTGGCATTTGCAAGGTGCTGCTAAAAAAACACAGGGGGAAGTCTATTGTTTGCGAGGATTCCACTGTGATTCATTATGGGGATTGGGTAGGGGAGATTCATCTCGATAATGAAATGGTTGTTAAGCTCCATCAATCTGAAGGAAGTGGCCGCGCTGCCTTGCAAAGTGCACGAATGCTTCGCCGATCAATGCAGCAGATTCAAGAAGCGTTCGAGACTAGGGATGAGTTCCAGGAGGTTAAGGGGTTGCTTGGAATTACGCTGCTGCATCGTGGATTGATTCACGGCTTGGGATTCGAACAGAGACCCATGAAGCCAGGCTTTTTCCGCTGGTTTACAACGATTTATCTGCGTTTACTACTGTCCTCTCTTCACCCCGATGGCAGGGACAGGGTCAACCGGCGGACTGAGAAACTGGTACCCATGCATTTGATTCACACCCGTGCTTCAATGAAGAAACGGTTCGCTCCGTTACAACAAATCAGCGGTTAAGACGAATATTCGTAAAAAAGGGAAACGAGCTATTCTCCCCTGACATTAAACGCATATATTTAATTTACCATCATTATTTTTCATATGGAGGAGAATCATGCTCGAATACCTGGCAGGTGGAATATTGTGTGCAACCTCATGTTACATGTTTATTCCCAGCATGATCAGTCGATTGACCGGTCTTGGTGTTTTTCGCAAGGGAAGAGCTCAAAAGCAGGTAGCTTTTACTTTTGATGATGGCCCGCACCCGAAATATACCCCGGAATTATTAGATTTATTGGAACTGTACCAAGTCAAAGCAACCTTTTTTGTGCTTGGAGAGCAGGCAGAGCAGTATCCAGAGCTTATACGCAGGATAAACCGCGAAGGCCATCAGATCGGCATTCATAATTATAATCATAAGACCAACTGGTTGATGCTGCCCGGTACGGTTCGGCGTGAGCATCTGGAACGTTCTGCTGATATCATAGAATCGATTGTTGGAATTCGGCCGGACCATTACCGCCCACCTTGGGGCTTAATCAACCTGTTTGATTTTTTCCATTTCAGACATTACCGTATTGTTCTCTGGTCGCTAAAAGGCGGCGATTGGAGCAGCAGGGTCTGTCGCACCCGCTTACAGTCCACACTGTTAGGCCGTATTACCGATGGTTCCGTTATTCTGCTGCATGACAGTGGAGAGACCATGGGGGCAGACCCGAATGCGCCGTACTATATGATGCAAGCGTTGGAGGAGGTACTGGGAGAGCTAAAGACCCGGAACCTGCAATTCGTGCGTCTAGATGAGATGGCTTAGGGGAGAAAGAGAGCTGGGGTCCGTTACGGACCTCAGCCTTTTTGCCTTTTATCAAAGGTGATTCGGGCGATCGCATCATGCTGATGAATAGATTCCTCATTACGGCATTCCACGGTGAATCTTTCCACAAAATCATATTCGTAGAGATCAGCTGCAACCAGCCTGGCAAGATCCTCGACAAAACGGGGGTTCTCATAAGCCCGCTCGGTCACCATTTTCTCATCCGTTCGTTTCAGTACGGGGTGAAGTGCAGCACTGGCATTCGACTCAGCAGCCTCCAGCAGTAGTACATTCCAGCTAGCGTTCACAAGCAGCGGGTCAACACTGACCTTGATCGTCACCATTCCCCGCTGATTGTGCGCACTATATTCACTAATTTCTTTGGAGCACGGGCAAAGTGTAGTGACAGCGGTAGTAATACCCACCGTAATTTCAAACTTCTGATCCGCAGACTCATCATACTTTATTTCAATATAAAGCTCGGAATGGCTTAATCCGATTAGACTAGAGGCAGGTGCCGAGCGCTCATAGAACCACGGGAACTCCATCACCAGCTTCGAGCTACTCTGATTCATGACTACCGCCAGTTCTTTTGTCAATTCACATAAATGTGCAAGATCCGTAGATAACCCCCTCTGCCGATAGGATTCCAAAGTTTCCGTCAAGCGGCTCATATTGATCCCCTTGCTGTTTTGCCCCAGGTTGGTAGTCAATTCTATCCTGGCAATGGTCGTCTGAACACGCGGCGCCATCGTTGAATGGATGGTGATGGGATGCGAGACTCTTGTAATGCCCACCTCTTCAATCGCAAACAAATAATCTTCGCTGTGATTCTGCAGGTCTGTCATCTGTTCTTTAAGAGTCGGTTTACTGCCGGGAACGGGAGGGACAGAACCGAACAAGACATGTCGTTCTTTTTTGGCTGGAAAAATGGGCTTGGTCATCTATATGAACACTCCTTATTGTAAAGTAAATGAATTATTATATTAATAGTAAACATTACTAATAACAAGTCAATAACTTTATTGGAGCAGGAGCCATATTTTATCCCATAATTCGACAAAAAGGATAAAGAATCTCGTTTATAATAATTGAAGTGTTTCTGGGTGAAGGAAGTTTGGCATTGTTAAGATACTAAAGGGGAATGGTCGATGAAAAAATGGTTGTATGTGTGTTTGTGTATTAGTTTGCTGATGAGTCTGGGTGTGGGTAAGGAACCTGTGGCCTCTGCTGCAAAGACTCAACAGGTATTTCGGATTGGGGTTGAACATCTGCCACAATCGCTCGATCCAGCATTAGCAGAGCCGGGCAGTTCTAATACGATCGTAAAAGGGTTATTTGAGGGCTTGGTTCGTCTGAATAACGCGGGACAAGCTGTTCCGGGCATGGCTGAAAAATGGACGCTTTCGGATGATGGCAGAACGTATACCTTCACCCTTCGATCTGCTGCCAAGTGGAGCAACCAGCAGCCAGTGAAGGCGTCGGACTTCGAGTATGCGTGGAAACGGGTTCTTGCGCCGAGTGCTGATAATCTGTATGCGCCCAACTTCTTCGTGATTGCTGGCGCGGAGGATTACAACAGCGGACAGCTGAAAGATCCTGCGAAAATCGGCATTAAAGCATTAAATAATAATACGCTGCAGGTAAAGTTGACGCAAAAAACACCTTCTTTCCTCCAGCTTCTTGCACATTCGATCTTTCTGCCGGTTCATGCAGACACGGTCAAGGGAAATAAGAATTGGGGCAATACGGACAAAACCATGGTCACTAATGGTCCATTCAAGCTTAAATCGTGGGATGACAATGAGGCCGTTTTGGTCAAAAATCCCGACTACTACTTGGCGCAAGAGACTTCTTTCTCTGAGGTTCGTGTAGTGGTTCCAAGAATCAGTCTGGATAGGATCAACGCTGTGACATCAGCTTATCTTATGAACGATGTAGATTGGGTGGGCGGAGAAGAGAATATAGATTACGAAGGTTTGGACAACAAGACTTCCCGTGATCTGATCAAAATGCCATACGGTAGCACGTATTTCTACCAATTCAATCTTAACAAAGCGCCGTTCAAAAATCTAAAGATACGTAAAGCGTTGGCGATGGCCATTGACCGGGAAGCACTGCCTTATGGCACGCCCGCATATGGTTTTGTTGCTCCAGGTATTCGGGGGACTAAAACGGAATTTCGCTCAGAAATTCCCGATACTGCATACTTCAAAGAGAATCTGGCCCAAGCCGGGCAGTTGCTAAAGGAAGGTCTGAAGGAAGAGGGACTGAAGGTACTTCCAAGCTTCTCCATTCTTATTAACGAAGGTGATATGCATAAGTCTGTAGCACAAGCAATTATTGGGAACTGGAAGAAGAACCTTGGCATTAACGCAAGCATTGAAGTGAAGAGTTTTGTAGAAATGATCGATAAACGGTGGAAGGGGAACTATAGCATAGCCAGAGCAGGTTGGAGTGCAAGCTTCAATGATCCAGAGACCTTTTTGGAGTATTTCACCTCTTGGAGTGATTTAAATTATTCAGGCTGGAACAGCCCTCAGTATGATAACTATATCAAACAAGCGCAGCAGACCTTTGATATTCGCAAACGCATGCAGCTTCTAGCTAATGCAGAGAAAGTTTTGATCGACCAAATGGTCATCCTTCCGCTTTATTATTATGTGGTTGATGTTTTACGTAAACCCGATATCAAGAATGTGTATATTGATTATGATAGATCGGTTATATTCAGCAGAGGATATTTTCTGTGAAATTTAACGTGTATTTTTGAAGATCATCACATAATGCCCGCGGTTTGCGGGCTTTTTTAGCTGTCTGGATACAAAAATTAGATAAGAGTGTCCGTTTCTAGTGGCCTGCGGTGTTATATAGGTATTCATATAAGAGAGGGGGACTCCACAATCGACACTACAGGGATCGAAGATTATATTCAACAGGTGCAGGAGGGGAACGTGGAAGCGTTTATCCCTATTGTAGAGGCTTATCAGCGGCAGTTATTTATCTACTGTTGTCGGCTGCTGGGTGATGAGCAGGATGCTGAGGATGCGGTTCAGGATATTTTTCTGAAAGCCTATAAGTCAATTTATAGCTATGCGCAAGCCGTCAGCTTCAGTGCCTGGCTGTACAAGATTGCTTACCATCATTGTCTGAATTTGATTCGTAAACGTCAATTGTACGATAAGCTCAGCCGACTATGGAAAGGGCATTTTGTTGCAGAGAGCGCCGAACAGGAGTATTTAAGAGGGGTTTTCAATGAGCCACTTTCTAAAGCACTGACCAAACTTTCTGCGGAGGAAAGAAGCTTGCTAATTCTGTATGTTTTTCATGAGAAGAGTTATACAGAGATTGGGGAAATTGCAGGCAAAAGCCCGGAAGCCGTTCGAAAAAAAATAACCCGGGTTCGCAATAAGGTGAAAGAAAATATCTATTCATGTCAGGAGGAAGGTCAATGGGAGCATTCATGGATTCAGACGAAGAGTTAAGAAGGTATTCCGTGTCCGACGATCATTTTCGAGAGATAGACCTCACGTCCAGCATCAGTCAGGAAATTGCGAAGATGGGGCATACCAATGCTACAAGATCCCGGCCTGTTAAAAGAAAAACGATTCTATCCATTGCTGTAAGCTGTGTTTTTCTGCTCTCATTTACCGCGTATGCGGCCTCTGGACATCTGCAAATCTTTAATAGTAAAGGGGAAGTTGTCGTTAAAACGACCGATCCATTGCCTTCGTTGCCTAATAAGCTGAGCAATGAATTGGAGATATACCATAAACAAGTATTAAGTATTTTACAACCCGGCGAAGTGGCGGCTTATTACATCAAGGATGATTATATCAACAAGCTGAACGGCTATGACACGGTAAATGAACTTAAATTCGA
The DNA here is from genome assembly GCF_042649265.1 of Paenibacillus sp. GCM10012306. Classification (NCBI taxonomy): domain Bacteria; kingdom Bacillati; phylum Bacillota; class Bacilli; order Caryophanales; family Paenibacillaceae; genus Paenibacillus; species Paenibacillus sp. GCM10012306. The sequence goes on from NZ_JBHRYW010000003.1 coordinate 352,238, forward strand.
ACAGCTTCCCATAGATTATCGATCCTATAAAGATTTCTTGGCTGAGCAGGCACGGACTTCGGCACCGAGACTTCAGCAGCCCGGATATATTCCCCAAGGGTTAAGCTTCTCTTACGGAAAAGTATTTCTTGAGGTACCTCTTGGTAAGGAGCGCGAACCGTTAAAACAAAAGCTAATCGATCGGGCGAATGCTTCCAAGAACACAGATAAATTATTTATCGAAAAATTGCAGGGGGCCAAAGCTTATTCGTCAGTCCTCCATTTAACAGATGGGAAGAACGATACCGCTGTGGGAATCATGGCCAGTTATGGCCAGGGAATAAGTCTGACCAAATCACCGGATGCTACGTCCGAGATCATACAGCTAAAGCAAGTGGAGGCGATGTATCTCAAGCAGCCTACCCTTGGCGAAACAATCACCTGGTATGACAGCAAGCAAGGCATTGTATACACGATAATGGTGAATAAAGAGGGGCTAATGAGTAAGACGGAGCTTATAAAGATGGCGGAAAGTTTGGTTTCTGAGTGATATCTGCATTGCGTTAGCAACGGCTGATTAAGAAGGAAGCCAGCCATGTGGCCATGGGCTCATGAAGTGAAACACAACAAAGGAGGCTGATCCCAAAGATATATCTTCTTATGGGACAGCCCCTTCTTTTTGTAACAAATCTAATTTGTTGTGATTCTAAACGGGATATGTGGCTGTTAATTCATCTGCATGAGTGCCTTCTTGTTCTGAAGCTTGAAATTGAATGTTATATAACTGTGCGTAAAGCCCATTTTTTTCTAATAAAGAATCATGTGTGCCTTCCTCAACAATAGTACCTTGATCTAAGACGATAATTCTAGACGCTTCTCGCACGGTTGAGAGTCTGTGCGCAATCACTAGTGTTGTTCGATCCTTCATTAACAGATCAAGTGATTCCTGAACCATTCGCTCGGACTCGTTATCGAGAGCGGAGGTAGCTTCATCCAGAAGAAGGAGTGGAGCATCACGAAGGAAAGCTCTGGCTATGGCTATACGTTGTCTTTGTCCTCCGGATAAAGTCGATCCATGTTCACCTAGCAAAGTGTCATAACCGTTAGGCAGCTTCGATATAAATTCCTCTGCACCTGCGAGACGGGCGGCGTGCTCTATATCTTCATCCGTTGCTGTACTAGAACTGTAAGCAATGTTATCCCGTATCGTCCCTGAGAACAAATAAGGGGATTGTGGGACATAGGTGATCATTGCCCGGGCTTCTTCAAGCTGATCGGGAATAGATCTTCCATAAACAGAGATGCTACCTGCATTTGGCTCATACAGTCCACAGCATAATCGAACGAGTGTCGTTTTCCCCGACCCGCTTGGTCCTACAACAGCGACGGTTTCACCGTGCTGGATGTGGATATTAACACCAGTAAAAAGCGGGGATTCATTACTCATGTTAGATGAATAGCTATAATGGACATTCTGTATTTGTAGTGCAGCCACTTCATCAGAAATTACAGGTAATACGCCCGGTTCTGGTGAAGAGTGATCGTTTCCTTCATCAGGGGAATCTAGTATAGCGAATACGCGGTCTGATGCACCTAAAGCTTCCTGTACGCTGCCCCATGTTTGGGACATATGGACAAATGGCCATTGAACCCTGCCCATCAGAATAATAAAGGCGAGTACTCCACCTGCAGTCGTCCCACCTTTTAAAGCAGATAAAGCTATTAAAGCCGCACATGTTATCATAATGATATTGTTGATAAAAGCAGAAGATTGCCATAGGAGTCCATTAAGAAGGGATCTTCTCAGCTGCATTCTTCGTAGCTTCTCACGTTCTAACGCATATTTGTCTAAGAGAATTTCTTCTAGTGAGAAAGCTCTGACGACTGCCATGCCTTGCAGTGTTTCTTGTAGAATCCCACGCAATTCTGCCTCTTTAGCATATATTTCAGTAGATAATTTACGTAGCCTGCGATCAAAGAAGCGACCAGAAAGAAATACAAGGGGGCCTGATCCGAGAGCAAGCAGTGCGAGCCAGACATCTGTTTTGGCCAAGTATAGAAAGGAAATAAAACATAAAAGAAGGTTATATCCTAAATCATATACGATGCTATTAATCATACCAATGGCTATTCCTGCATCCTGATTATTACGTGAAGTCAAATCACCGGAATGCATGGATTGTACTTGCTGAAAAGGTAGTCGGTTGCTCTTGCCAAATAGCTTACCACGGATATCCCAGGCCATCCGGCTCTGTATGACAAAGCGGAAGTAATGCTGTAGCATGAGACAGAAAATGATGATCACACAGACAATAGCACAAATAACGGTTATTCGCGTAAGCGCATCCATATTGGAGCTGTTGATCGTATCAATAAACACCTGCTGTACAGCCGCAATTCCTACATCCATTACTAACCTGGCGGAGAGGAGGAGTAAAGCAACAATAAAGCCAATACGATAAGGCCTAGCATAAGACATTAATCGACGCAGCACATATCCTAGTTTAAGCTCCTTGGATTCAGTTATATTCATTGTACTTCCTCCATGACCGCTGTAGTGTTGTCATCGTTGTTCAATGTTGTCTCTACCATGTTATAATACTTTCCTTTCAAATCCATTAGTTCCAGATGGGTCCCCTCTTCGACAATAGAGCCTGCTTCCATGTAATAAATATGATCTGCATTTCTGATGGTAGAGAGTCTGTGGGCAACAACAACGGTAGTTCGATCATGCATGAGTTCTTGTAGTGCTTGCCCGATGATTTCTTCATTGTGGCTGTCGAGCGCTGCAGTGGGCTCATCAAGAAGCAGAAGCTTAGGCTTTCGGACAAACGCCCTGGCAATGGATAGTCGCTGTCTTTCGCCTCCAGATAATGTAAGCCCCCGTTCACCGATAAAAGTCTCATATTGATGAGGGGTTGTCATAATGAACTCATGGATACCTGCGCTTTGTGCCGCTGCAATAATGTCTTCAGCAGTAGCATCAGGTCTTCCCCACGCAATATTCTCATAGAGTGTTCCGGAGAATAGATAGGATTCCTGAGATACATAAGCCAAATTCCTACGCCATGATCGATGTGGAATGCTGTTTAACAGCAGATTACCGGAGTGAATTGTACCCTCATTAGGCTCATATGAGGACAGTATTAATTGAAGAAGGGTACTTTTTCCGCTACCGCTAGGGCCGGCAAGTGCGGTTACCTTACCAGGTTGAATCGTTAGATTGACGCCTGTTAATACTTGATCATTACCATAACCAAAACCGACGTTGTTAAAAGAAATTGGATATAATCCGCTAACCGCCTGATTGGTGTTGGTCGATGTTCCGAAATGAAGATCTTTACCATTGGAATCACGGCGTACACCTTCTTCTTGTAAATCAAGGACCTCGAATAACCGCTTACCTTGCGCCAAAGAGCCTTGTAATTCGGTCCATAGATTCGCAAGCTTCGATACTGGATTCGCAATTTGCTCGAAGCATACAAGAAAGGCTGCCACAGCGCCCACATCCAAACGACCATGAATAACGAGATATCCACCATAGGAGAGAACATAGAGCAAACCACCAAGAATAACGGCAAGAGGCATATTATAAGCTACAGCTTCTAAGCGTGAGACCGGTAAATGTATTTTCAAATATTTCATAACCCGCCCTGTGAATTGCTGCTGAAGCTTGGGCGCAAGGGAGAAGGTACGAACAACCTCAGCACCCTGTACCGTATCCTGTATAAACATTTGTTGAGTAGTTTCAATGTGCTGTCTTTGCTCATGCATGGAACGTAGGCGAGAAGAAAAGGGAAGCATCACAAGCGGAACCAATGAGCAGATCAATAGCATCCCCAAGGTTAAGGCATATTGGAGAGAGAGCAGATAGGTCAGAAGAAATGTAATTTGCATCAGATTACTGAAGAGATCAATCGTCTTCTGATTGATGCCTTGTTGGGCAGCAGTCGCAGAATCATTAATACGACTGATGAGATCGCCAGAATGATAACGGTCTAAATCTTTCATTTGAACATTTAATAATCTGGACAGAACAGATACCTGAAGCTTGGAGGTGGATTTGAACTCAAGTACACCTGATAAGTAAGTTTTTAGAAAATTAGCCGAAGCCTCCACAGTAATGATTACTATTGCAATAATTGCTCCGGAAATCAAACTGGACAAGTCTTTATTCGTAGCAGCATTGATTATCCGCCGTAATGATTCAGCGATCCCAACTGCTGCAAGAGAAACGATTGCTGCCAAGATACACAATATGAGATACCAGCCAAAATAGGGTTTTCCAAGTTTCAGTAAACGCATAAATGTATTCGAAATGGCTCGTGATTTCTTTGTTGGCTCCGCTTGAGCATTCATCGATTTATTCAAATTAAATCCTCCCTGGTTCCTCATCTAGCATGACCTTGGTAGTGATAGCCAGCAGTTCTCGCAATTTATCTACTTGAAGATGGTAATATAACCGATGATCTTCTCTTTTGATCTCGATGAGGTCTAAGAAGAATAAGAAGTTGGCATGATAAGATACCGCTGCGGGTGTGATGCCAAGTGCTGTTGCAATTTCTTGCCCATAGTGAGGGCGATTGCGTAATAGTAACAAGAAGTCTAAACGTCTTTTATCCGAGAATGCCTTTAAGAATAATTCCGTTTTCTCCCGATCGGCGGCAGGGCCGAATATAAGATCATTATGTACTCCGAAGATTACTGTTACCACACGTTCAGATTCTGATGTGTTAAAAAAGAGACAATGGTTTCCAAATTGAGTTATGAAGCTAACGTGAAAATTAGTAGGGACGTCATATAAGGCAGGTTCATTTTTGTTAACCTCACGAATAAATCGTTCAGGATTATCTAGGAACATTTCTTCATACCGCCGGGAAGCTTCTTCAGATGCCTTTCTTAGTGGCTCTTTCAAAAGTGAAAACACATCTCGATAGAACTGTTTGAAGAGCTGCATATAACGTTGCTTCGTATCCTCCGGATGATTGAGGCATTCGAACAATGGTCCATGAGCCTCAATAACCTCATGATGTGGTTTTGTTCTAGTTAGAAGCTCTGTCATTAAGCGAAAATCCTTTTTAACGACCTCCCAATCGTTTCCATCGAGTAGTTCTTCTAATTTATCGTAATATACGCCATATACCATCTCTGCAACTACCTTCTTGGCTGGGCTTTCCTCCAAACGAGTGATCCATGCTTCAGCCGTTAGTGGTTCTGCCCAGGTACAGATGGACTCAAAGAAAGCAAAGTCCAGTGCTTTATGAAAAAAGTTAAATTGAAAGAAAAACAGGAGTTCCCGGTGTGCATGAGGCGACAAAAGTGACCGTGCTTCTTCATGATAGGATAAGGCAAGGGGATCCAGTTCAATTTTATAATCCGCTGCCCACGTCCGTATCTGCTCTTCATTAGCAATCATCCCCATGAAAAGAATGAATTCTAAAGCCTCGTTGTAAGCAAAATTAATGTTCTTTAGTAAGGTATTCTTCATCGTATCTGCCATCTTAGCCTCCATTTTTGAATAAAGTGAAATTTAAATATTATGTATGATTGATCAATGTTCAATAATCACTTAATGTTAAAATAAACCATATCCTATTTTTTGTAAAGATAAATATTTATTTCGTGATTTGACGATGTAATTCAATTTGAACAATTTTGAGGAACTGAAAAAGTTTGTGTGGTAAATTTTTCATGGTAAACTATGGAGAATTAAATCTCTTTTGGAGTAAGCATAGAGGAGGAAATGATGATATGGAAGTTGGAAAAATATTAGGTATAGCCTACAATGTGATTCCTGTTAAGGATCTGGAGAAATCGGCGGCATGGTTTGTCAAGCATTTTGGATTTAATATTAGACATCAAAGAGAAGATTATTTAAGCTTATTTAGAGATAACAGACCGATTTTAGATTTAATTCAAAGTGATAATGATTCACGAGCGGTCTTTGAAATAAAACAGAAGAAAAGATGGATCATTACATTTTTCACTAATGATATTGTATCTTTACATGACTATTTGAAATCAGAAGAAGTTAAGGTAGGAGATATTAGTGATGAGGGGGAATACGGGAAGTTTTTTGTGCTTGAAGATTTGGATGGTAATATATTTGATGTATGGCAACATCATGATTGTGAGCTAGTTTACTAGATATAATTCCCACGAAACGAGCCCTACAAGTGATTCTAGAGGCTCGTTTTTTCTCGTATGTTCTTAATGGAAACTCCTTCAGCGGCCTCATCACCAACAGTGTGGCTAGTTTAGTTCTTTTGATGAGACTCGTTAAACCATGCAAGTGCAAGCTGTTCTATATCCCTTACAAATCCTTTTTTAGCCGGGCTATTTCTTCAGGATGGCATCTTAAGTAATCTCTAAATATAAGATGTCGTTTAGTAATCTTCTTCCTGCAATGCCCCATTCTCCTGCAACATCATATCCGAGTGAGTTCATCTTGTCGTTAAATAAATCGACTTTTTCAATGTCTCTTACAATACACATCATGTCGATAACAGGTTTAGCTTTTAAGCCTGGAACGGATGTACTGCCGAAATGTTCAAAGCGTATTATTTCATCACCAAATATTGTTTTTAAAAATTCGGCTTCATCTTGAAACAGTCTAATCCAGTTTTCATTATAATCAGCTAATCTTACTTTCACAGGATATCCTCCTAAAAAGTCTTGATAATAGCATCGCGGAACGCCGAAAGGTGATAGATTGCCCGCTTGAAAAAAGGAGCAGTTCAGAAACTAATAAATAGTTCTGAACTGCTCTTATGTGTTTGAAGTGTCGCCCCGGTTCACTTCTTCTTGGTGTTTATTATTTTTAAAAAATCATTCCAAAAAGACTATTCCGCAGTAATAAATCTTCTGCCAAGCCACCACATTCCACTGCTGATTGCCAGGAAGTATAAAGGCATTGCCAGCAATGAACCATTATGGAGAAGGCTCATTCCCCATGTAGTCAGACTTACCAGTAAGTAGTACCCCAAGCTGAATATTGCACCCGCTGTGCCAATTACATCGTGGAATTGAACAAGGGCAAGACTCAGGCAATTAGGCAATGCCATACCGGCACCAATCAACATCACGTACATGGCTATTAAAATGCAGATCACGACCAGGATGTCCTTCACCCCGGGCAGATTACTTCCCAGCGTTAAAAGTAACGCTCCGCCAGTCATCACCAGACAACCCCGATGAATGATTGTTTCCGGTGCATACAGGGTTAACAATCTTCTGGAGATCATGGCTCCAACAACGGAGGCCAGAGCGACGATAATGCCCATAAAACCATAGACTCCCGGGGACAGCTGGAAGTGCTCGATGAAAATGAAGGGCGCTTCGGCATAATAACTGAATAATACTCCGTTAATTCCACCAATTATTCCTCCGAACACCAGCACACGAGGCATAGCAAGCATTCTTCGAACTACCGGCAGTATATCTACCTTTGATCGCTCAGAGACGTTTGTTGTCTCCGGGAGTCTCAAGTAGGAATATACAAACAACAACACACTCATTACCACTAGGACAAAGAACACCGCCCTGAAACCGAAGACCTGGTCAACCCATCCGCCAATAAGCGGTCCGACTGCTGGTGTAAACGCAATAACCGCCGATATTTGGGCGAACATGATATGTCTTCGCTCTCCTGATACACTTTCACGGAGCATCGTTTGGGTGATGACCGAGCCTGTTGCAGCACCAAAAGCCTGTATGAAACGGCTGACAAGAAGCCAATCAATGGATTTTGCATAAAAACACATCAGGCTTCCAATGCCATAGACAATAAGACCGCCCAACATCGCTGGCCTACGTCCGATCAAGTCGGACAACCAACCCCAACAGAAGACACCCAGAGCAAATCCGATAAAATAGATACTTAAAGTGGATTGTACGGAACTATTGGATACACCAAGTACCGCTGCCAGATCCGGTAGTGATGGGGTATAGATCGTCTCACTGATTTGTGGAAAAGCCACAAGAACAATCATTAAAAGCAACGATGGTACTGCATACTTCTTCATTATATTTTAGCCCTCCTACAAGCTTATACTCCGTTATGACAACAAGAATATGAGCCTAGCTAGGGAAAGGGGGGCATCATGATGGCGAGACGATTATAAATCATCATATCTTAGAATGGCCTTTCGTTCGTGATTGATTTAATGATAAGTAGGAGGGTTTACTAATAACTGCTAACGCATCGATTTAGGGTATCATGTCAAATTATTGAAGTCAACACTGACATGCTTAATAAATTTTTAATAATCTGCGCGTAAACTGACTGTATCAGTTTGGGATATCGCTAAACGATGATATCGGAGAGGATGACTATGATCAAAGTATTATTAGTAGAACAGGTGATAAGTGTAGCAAGGGTCATAGCGTCGGAACTAGAGCATGAATTGTACAGCGTAACGATTGCTAAAGATGGCGTTACAGGCCTGCAACTGGCACAAGATGAAGAGTGGGATATCATTATTCTGAGTTTAAAGCTTCCCGAGAGAAGCGGGATTGAACTGTGTAGGCAAATCCGGAGCATGAAGCAAACACCGATCATTATCATCGGAGCCCGAAATAATTTTGAGGATAAAATAAACAGCTTGGAGAATGGGGCGGACGATTATATCTTCAAGCCCTTATCCACCCGGGAACTGCTGGCACGTATGAAGTCCCTATTACGACGAACAGGTGCCTCAAGAGGAGAAGTGCTAGTGCTGGGCAATATAGAGCTGGATATTGAAGGGTGCTCGTTGAAGAAGAACAACCATGGCATAAAACTGACCAAACGCGAGTTCGAAATCCTCTTGGCCCTAATGAAGAATCGCGGGCGAGTTATGACCCGTGAAATGTTATTGGAGTCTATATGGGGCTATGATTCGGATGTGGATACGAAAATAATAGATGTGTATATCAGCTACCTGCGTAGTAAAATTGATGAGGTTGGACAACCCAGTGTCGTTCAGACGATGCGCGGTATTGGGTACATAATCCGAAATTAATCCTTTGGGTTAAAATAAGCCCAATTAGAGAAGCCCGCGAAATGGCGGGCTAGTTGAGGGGAGCGAGTCTATCCTATTGTACCTTTTATTCGTAATAGCCTTCAGTTGATTTACGGAGTTGCTTGAATTGATCCCCGTCATGGCCGAACCACACTTGAGAATTCGTTCGTGCAGCCAGGGTGCGAATTCTTTCTACCGTGTCCCGATACCCAAGCAGATCATAAATAATGCCTGGCGGCCGGACGGGTGGACCATAGCTTTCCGCTGAATAGATCGCATCCGAAGCCAGAATGATTCCTCCAGTGTCTGGTAGCTCAATATGCAAGCCAATCATGCCCCAAGCATGTCCGCTGCCAAAATTGAGGATTTTAATGCCTTCAGCTAGTTCCAGATTATCCTCCTGGCGTTTGATGGTTTTCCATTGCAGATGATTTTTGATCCAGGCATCAATGTCGTCCCAGACATAAGCACCTTCCTTGATATTACGGGCATAACTCTGCAGCGCACCGTTCAGCTCATCCTCATGCACGATAATGGTCGCGTTGGTGAACATCTCCAGACATCCCGCATGATCCAAATGCAAATGGGAAGCAACGACATACCGAATATCTTCGGGTCGTACGTTCAGCTGTTCCAGTCGGTTATGCAGATAACATTCCTCACTGGCGACCCATGGAGAGGATAATTGGGTGGATTCAGCCCAGCGCCCTTGCGGGCCCATTGAACTTGGATTACATGCGGTATCGAACAAAATCTTCCCCTCGGGATGGTCGATCAATACGGTATAGATCGGAAATTCAACAAATTGCGTCGCCGCATTAGGATTATTAATTGTAGCCGGATTGTACATGGCAATGATCCAGTTCTTGTCCATACTCATCGTTCCGTTATCCATGACATACAATTTAGGCTGTGGTTTAATTATGTTCGCCATACTCATTTCCTCCTGATGAAGAGTTATATTCATTCCATTGCACACTCCACTCGTAACAGTTACGCTAGTGTGGCAGCAGGTATAGACATACCTTAATCTAAAATCTAAACTTACATAAGGAGGCACTTTAAAGTGCCCAGGGTACCTACAAGTTCATAAGGGGGAAGAGGAATGACATCCTCAAGCAGAAAACAACAACCCGACATCACACGGGCGGGCTGTGGCTACAGCAGAGTCCTTGATATTATTTCTAATAAATGGACGGCGCTTGTTATTTACGCATTAGAGAATGGACAGATCAGATATGGGGAAATCTCCAGAAGAGTTGATGGTATTTCCAAAAAAATGCTGACCCAAACGCTGCGGAAGCTGGAGCGCGATGGAATCATAAAACGTCATATCACACCTGTGGTGCCTCCAATTGTGGACTATTCGCTAACATCATTAGGCGAAACCTTACTTGAACCGATGAAGGAACTAAGGCAGTGGGGCAGAACGAATTATTCGCAAGTTGAAGAGGCACGGTTTCACTATGATCGGACTTTACCGGAACGAGGAGGCTAAGCAAGTAAGAGCCTCTTTTTTGGCGATGCAGAGGTTCTAAATGAATTAATAATTCCTTAAGAATTGTTTCATAACCAGTTTATACTTGGGCATTACATTGGTTTAGACGAATTTTTTAATTGAAACGGAGTGAATATTCGTGCACCAATTGTTATCTTGGATATCTGAAACAGCCCTGCATCTGGTAAACACAATGGGGGTATGGGGGATATGGATAGGAATGATCTTGGAGAGCGCCTGTATTCCGATTCCGAGCGAGGTGATTATGCTCAGTGGCGGCTGGCTGGTTGCTCAAGGCTCACTTTCGTTTGTGGAGGTAGCTGTAGCGGGAATCATTGGGAACCTCTTGGGTTCAATCCTTGCTTATTATGTGGGCAGAGCCGGGGGACGACGCCTACTCCAGAAGTACGGCAAGTATATTTTGCTGAATGAGCATCATCTGGAGCAAGCGGAACGCTGGTTCGAGCGTTTTGGAGAGAGCACGGTATTCTTCACCCGTATGCTTCCCTTTGTCCGTACCTTTATCTCCTTGCCGGCAGGGATTGCAGGCATGAAGACCTGGAAATTTGCTGCATTTACCTTACTTGGCTGTATTCCCTGGAATTTGGCCTTGCTGTATTTGGGGTATCGTTTAGGAGGAAACTGGAGTATTGTGGAACAATATTTACGTCCAGTTAGTTACGCCATTTGCGGTGTGGTACTGTTGCTTCTCGTGTGGTGGTTGCTGCGCAGAAGAAAGGATCGAACAGTCTGACGTCACAACAACAGGCTTTGTACTTTTAGATGTCACATGCAATGTCGTATGATAAGTACATCCTGGAACAAATAGAGGTAGGGTGATTGGCCTGTATGTCCATTCGATTGAAGTTTCTGCTGTCTTACGCGGCAATGCTGGTAGTACCACTGTTTCTGATTCTGATAACAGCTTCGCTGCTAACTATCGTCTATCATGGGGATGTGCAAAGCCTTAAAAGTGCCTATGGAAGTAAATTTGAAGGCATGGAAGAGAGCGATACCCGCAATCTGATCAAGCACACCTTTATGCAGAATAAAGATTTACTGACAGACCCTGTTTTTTTGAATGAACTATCCGCAGATATGCTCAAGAAGAACACTTCTATTTATATTCGTGCCGACCATAAGGCATTGTATGCATCAGACGATGTCCTCCTGAAGAAAGGGCTGATAGACAGCCTGCCGGGTTTTAAACAAGCCGGAACTAATAATGAGCCCTACAGGGAGAAATATAACAATGAATGGTATCAGATTGCGCAGTTTGATTTATTATCCAAGGATGCAGAGCCGGTAAGTATTTTTTTGGTGAGTAAAATCGACCCGTTGGTTCAATTCGTGCGAACGTTTTTTCCGATTCTGTTTCTGTCCACCGTCGTTGTCCTATTTCTGACACATACCTTGCTGACAACCTATATGTCGAGACGAATTATTCGTCCCTTGCTTGAACTGCGTACAGCAGCGCGGATGGTGACCGATGGTGATCTTGATTTCAAGGTGGAGATTAGCGGCAAGGATGAACTGGGACAATTAGGCATGGCCTTTGAAGAGATGAGGTCCCGGCTTCAGGAGTCTATTCAAGTCCAGCAGCAATATGAGAACAACCGCAAAGAGTTGATTACGAATATTTCCCATGATTTAAAAACACCGATTACTGCTATTAAAGGCTATGTGGACGGGATTTTGGAAGGCGTAGCGGACTCACCTGAAAAAACTGAAAGGTACATGCGCACCATCGCCGCCAAAGCCGGTGAACTGGATCATCTGATCGATGAATTATTTTTGTACTCCAAGCTGGATATGCAGAAGCTGCCGTTTTCCTTTGAATCCGTACCGATTCTCCCTTTCCTGAATGATTGGGCGGACGAGCTGAAGGTGGAGTTGGAAAAACAGGAGGTAGATTTGCAAATTGATATGGATGGCGGAAACACAGCCAAGGTTGCTGTAGACCGGGACTCATTTAGACGCGTGCTCAGCAACATCATTCAGAACAGTCTGAAGTATATGGATAAACCGAACAAGAAGATCACCGTGAGCACCAAGGTAGAGGCGCGATCCCTTACGCTGGCTATCGGAGACAATGGTCCCGGCGTTCCTTCGGAAGCTGCTGAGCATATATTCGAACGGTTTTACCGTGCGGAGCAGTCTAGAAATACAAAAACAGGCGGAAGTGGTCTTGGTCTTGCCATCGCTAAGCAGATCATAGTAGAACATGGCGGAGCCATTTATGCGGACAGTCAGGAAGGTGTCGGAATGGTGATTACAATTGTGTTACCAATAGAAGAGGAGGCGCTGGTCAATGCAGAGAACGATACTGATCGTAGAAGATGAGCCTTCCATAGCCGAGCTTCAGCGGGATTATTTGGAGATGAACGGATATCGAACGGAGATCGCTGTGGATGGGGAACAGGGGCTAGAGCTAGGTCTTAGCGGCAAATTTGAATTAATCGTGCTGGATGTAATGCTGCCCAAGCTGAGTGGCTTTGAGGTGTGCAAAAAAATCCGTGATGCGCTGGATATTCCTATCCTAATGGTCACTGCGCGACGGGAGGACATCGACATTGTGCGTGGCCTTGGGCTTGGCGCGGATGACTATATGACCAAGCCCTTCAAGCCTGCTGAACTGGTCGCGAGAGTAAAAGCCCATTTGTCACGTTATGACCGTCTGAAGGGGAGTGGGAGTGGATCTTCCACGACAGAGCTTGAAATCAGGGGGCTACGATTGAACCCCGACTCCCGCCGTGCTTTTGTCAGAGATGAAGAGGTCACACTGACGACCAAGGAATTTGATCTGCTCTATTTTTTTGCTCTGCACCCCAATCATGTATTCAGTAAAGACCAGCTCTTCGAGCGGTTGTGGGGCATCGACTCACTTGGTGATACACAGACGGTGACCGTGCATATCCGCAAACTGCGGGAGAAAATCGAAGAGGATTCCGCCAATCCAGTGTATATTGAGACGTTATGGGGGGCTGGCTATCGATTCCGTCCTTAAAATGAATATGGCAAAGCCAAAGCTAATCTGCGGATGATGCTTTGGCTTTTTTTGTTGCCGGGGAAGTTAATATTTTTTTAAGAGTCTGTTCACAGCCATTTTAGATTTACCCTGTAGTCTAGGGTTGCGGGAAAGCTTACGGGAACTGGACATTATAGCTAAGGGGGAGTAGACATGGAGGATATAGCGAAGTTAACAGAAGTAAGCAAGGAATTCCGGAACGGTAGAGGCATTAGCGGTGTGAATCTGGTGCTGCAAAAAGGAGATATCTACGGATTGCTCGGACCCAATGGTGCCGGCAAAACAACTCTTCTAAAAATGCTGACCGGACTCATTTCTCCAAGCTTCGGAAGCATTACATTGTTCGGACAAGATTTGGAGCATTCCTTCGCATCAGGCATGCGAAAAGTGGGCTGTATGATTGAATCCGCTGATTTTTACGATTATGTCACCGCGATTCAATATTTGAAGCTGAATGCCAGCTTTTATCCGAATATCACACCACAGCGGATTGATGAAGTACTTGAGGCGGTTGGTCTTACAGCGTTTGGCAAAGAAAAAATAAGACACTTTTCCACCGGTATGAAACAGAAGCTTGCCATGGCCTCATCGATTCTGCACTCCCCCGAACTTGTCATCTGGGATGAGCCGACGAATGGACTGGATATTGAAGGGGTTGTTCACTTCCGCTTGCTAGTTAAGCAACTATCTGCTGAACAGGGAATTACCTTTCTGATCTCCAGTCACATGATTCATGAATTAGAGCAGCTCTGCAATAGAGTTGGTATTTTGAATCAAGGCGTTCTGATCCGAGAGGGCAACGTGCAGGAGCTGCTGACGGATAATCTCTCACTGGAGCAGTATTATATCGGGGAACTTCAAAAAGGAAAGGAGCTGATGAACGATGGACGGCTTGGCAGCAGGACTTAAAAACGAACTACAGCTCATGATCTATCGTAAAAAGACAATCTTCTTCTTCGCTATATCCGTATTCATTCCGGTGCTGCTGATTGCACTATTCCATTCGCTGCAGCCTGTTCTGGGACTGTTTGCAGTCAGTCCATCTTATCCGATTCAGATGCTGGAGATGTACACGATCTTCTTGATTCCGTTGTTTCTGTTTCTGGAGATTGCTGATTTATTTCCACAGGAAGTCTCCTCCCGGACTTTGAAACTGGCCCTGCTGCGACCCATTACGAGATTAGGTGCTTATACGGCTAAGTTTCTTGCGCTGGGGGTAGCCATCGGAGCATTGCTGCTTCTTCTCGGAATCGTGAGCACCCTGTGTAATCTAATGCTTGGAACCCCGGGCACAGGAAGTATCGACGCTTTCGGATTGCTAAAAGCTTACGTAGCAGCGTTCCTGTCCATGTGGTCCCTTGCAGCATTGTTTGTATGCGTGGCCCAATTTTTCCGGAGCGCTGGCGGATTTCTGGTGTTCTCAATTCTATTATACGCGGGGACCAAAGCCGCTCCTTACTTTCTGCAAGGCTTCTCCTCATTCTCCATAACTTCATATACAGACTGGTATTCTTTATGGCTCGGCCATTCCATCTCAGTTGCCAAACTGGCAACGGGTTCGGTGTTTGTGTTATCCAGCCTGGTTCTGTTTCTGGCCCTAGGCTACATCTTCTTTGAGAGGAAGGAGGTCTAGTCTGGAATTTTGACGGTAAGCAAATCACTCATGTTGTTATATGAAAGGGGAACGGGTCAATGAATAGCACAAGCACTTTAGTAGAGAGAGAAGAGCAATTATGGAACAAGGTTCCGCAGGTCACGATCTTTTTCTGGATGATTAAAATCATGGCTACGACTGTGGGAGAAACGGCCGCAGATTATCTCAATTTCAATTTGAATTGGGGATTAACCATCACCACTCTCGCAATAACGGGTCTGCTGATTGTCGCCCTGTTCTTCCAAATGTCGGCCAATAGATATATTCCTTCATTGTATTGGCTGGCAGTCGTGCTGATCAGCGTTGTAGGGACACTAATTACTGACAACCTCGTTGACAATCTCGGGGTACCGCTGGAATCAACAACTCTATACTTCTCGTTGGCCCTGCTGGTTACCTTTGTAGCTTGGTACACAAGCGAGAAGACGTTGTCGATCCATTCCATTACCACAAGAAAGCGGGAAGCGTTCTACTGGCTGGCGATTCTCTTCACCTTTGCACTGGGAACAGCAGCCGGTGATCTTTTCGCCGAAACTCTGGACCTGGGGTACCTGGTCTCTGCAGTGATTTTTGCCGCTATTATTGGATTGATCACTTTGGCACACTTCCGTCTGAAGCTGAATGCTGTTGTGGCGTTTTGGTTGGCGTATATTCTGACCCGTCCTATGGGGGCGTCATTGGGAGATTACTTGTCGCAGCCCCGCAGTGAAGGTGGACTTGAACTGGGGACGACTGGCACTAGCATTATTTTTATCGTCATTATCCTGGGCTTGGTTCTATATTTGACAAAAACTAAGAAAGACCAGATATCTCTGAACTAGAGGGCAAGCGAAACGAGGAGTTTTTCTATGAAGCAGAATCCAGTAGTACTTATTGTAACCTCCAAATTCGGAGACGGTCATTTGAAAGTCGCTGAGGCCATCGAGATCGCTTTTAAAAACAGAGGCATTCGCCGTATCCACACCATAGATATGCTTGCTGAAGTATACCCTCGTGTGAATGAGCTCTTCCGCAGATTCTATTTGAGTGGCTCTGTCCTTTCACAAGAAATCTACGGATGGGTGTATTCACTGACGAGCAGGATGAATCCGGGACACCCCTTGGGGAGCTGGGTTCATTCCATGGGCAAGCGGCAGGTGCAGGAGATCCTTGATAAGATACGACCGGATATCATTATTCATACCTTTCCGTATTTAGCTGCCGCTCAGCTTATCAAGGAGACGGGGCGTCCAGTCCCGACATTCACAATCCTGACGGATTATGTATTGCATGGTAGATGGCTACATCCCCATACCACCAAGTATTTTCTCGCCGCCGAAAGTGTGAAGCCAGCCTTCCTGGATGCAGGAATATCGGAAGAAGCACTCATGGTTAGCGGAATTCCCATTCGTCCAGATTTTGAACAGCTTCAGGATCGTGAGGACCTCTTCGATAAATATGGTCTAAGTATTAACAGGCGTTATCTTCTTCTAGCGGCAGGCGCATACGGTGTGTTATCTAACATTAGCGGTTTGATCCAGAGTGTGGTCGATAAATCCGATTTTGATGTCATCGTCGTGTGTGGGAATAATCACAAGCTTCGAACGGCGACTGATGATTTATTTCAGAAGAACAATCGTGTTCATGTGCTGGGCTATACGGATAAAATGCACGAGTGGATGTCTATCGCATCTTATCTACTGACCAAGGCGGGCGGGATCACCTTGACGGAAGCGATTGCTCAATCCCTCCCGGTTCTGGTCTATCGTCCGCTTCCGGGACAGGAAGCAGGCAATGCAGAGTCGTTGGCAAGCCAAGGAATCATTGATGTTGTTAACAATGAAGATCAGTTCATCCATCAGCTTCAGCAGTTGGAACAAAGAAGCTATAGAGAAGAGAAGCAACAATTAATGAAGAGTTTTTCGCGAAAATCCTCTGCGGAGCTTATTGTCTCAGAAGTGCTGCAAGTGACAGAGGCTCGGCAACCAGTGGCTCGGCACGCCAAACCCAGAATCACCGAAGGGCAGGCGACCACCATCCACGGTCTCTAAAAGAAAGTCCGCGAATTCATGATTTAAGATTTATTTAATAGTCTCTTCACGATGAGTTTAGGATTATCACTTAGGATTAGCATTGTGCAAGATAAAACTAGCAATGAAGGGAAGGTAGAAACATGAAGAAGAAATGGCTCTTAACCGGAAGTGCAGTTGGAATTAGTGGTGCGTTGATGTTGGCCACCGGCCTTACGGCATTTGCGGGAACCTCGGGGTATGAAGATTACAAGGCTGCGCTGAAGAATACGGGTCAGAATCTGAAAAGTGTGACTGTTCAGGCAGATGCAGTCCTTAAGGATAACGGTTCCCTGCTTAGTCAGGCACAAAGTACATTAAAGGCAAACCTGAAGAATGAAGCGGTGAGTGGAACCGTTAAGATTAGCGGAAAAGCAGGTTCTCAGAACCTCAACCTTTATAGTCAGCCTGATGGACAAGTCTGGAAAAGTGATGCCTCCGACACCTACTATGTGAAGAAAGACAAAGTGGATAAGGATGATCAGGAACATGGAAAAGAGACTAAGGATGGGGCTTGGTTCAACAGTCAGGAAGAGACGGTTATTGATGCACTGATCGGTAACTTGAAGAATGAAATCACCTCTACCACGGCAAACGACGGATCCAAGAATATCTCCTTGCAGCTGGATAATGCGCAAATTCCGGCGGTTGTTCAAGCACTCGCACCAGTTGCTTTCAAGCATTTGTCGGATCAAGCACAGCGGAGTGACCTGAAAGACAGTGGGGCCAAAACCCAGCTGAATGGTCCAGAGAATCTGTTCAAGCACAACCTGTTTAATCTCAAGGATATCGCGCTGACCGAGGGTGTGCAAATTCAAAACATCCAATTGGATGCAGTGATCAATCCAGCCAACGAAATTCAGCGCCAGCAATTTGACATAACATTTACCGGTAAAGATGCTCAAGGTGTGTCGCATACATTGACTGCAAGTCTGGATGTTCAATTGTCTGCTTTGAACACAACAACACCTGATACCATTGACTTGAATGGGAAAAAGGTGCAGCAAGTACAGGATCATCATGAAGGTAGACATCACGACTAAACGGAGCTAAGAATAGCATCTACACAGAACTAAAGACGGATAAGAGCCTTGAGTTCTTATCCGTTCTTTTTAAAAGTCACGATAAGGATGAGGAGCGCACGATAATATGCATGATTACATTACGGCAATTATTCAAGGCATTGTGGAGGGAGTTACCGAATTCCTACCGGTATCCTCCACAGGCCATCTTATTCTAAGCGGGGAGCTACTGAAATTCACAGGAGAGAAAGCCGATACGTTCGAGATCGTTATTCAGTTGGGAGCCATACTTGCTGTGGCCATTATTTACTGGCGACGGATTCTCGGCTTACTGGGTCTGGTAAAGGTTGAATCGGAATCCGGGAATTCATATGGAGGGCAGAAATTGAATCTGCTCCATGTGATCCTGGCCTGCTTGCCGGCAATGGTGCTTGGTCTTGTTCTTCATTCTGTGATCAAAACGTATTTGTTCTCTCCCTATACGGTACTTGCAGGACTGGTGCTGGGAGGGGTTTTTATGCTGTATGGACAGAAGAAACAGACTTCGATCACGGCAGGAAATATAGATCAGCTATCTTATAAGCAAGCTTTCACAATTGGTTTATTTCAATGCTTGGCGTTATGGCCTGGATTTTCTCGTTCCGGCGCGACGATTGCAGGGGGCCTGCTGACGGGTGCCAGCTACAAAGCGGCTACGAACTTTTCATTTCTCATCGCGATCCCGATGATGGTTGCTGCAAGCGGCTATGAGCTGCTGAAGAGCTATCACACACTCACAGCTGCCGACGCTAGTTTTTTCATCACTGGATTTGTAGTCGCTTTTGTTGTGGCCCTGTTAGCGGTCATTACCTTCTTGAAGCTGTTAGAACGGCTGAAGCTTGCCCCCTTTGCCTATTACCGGTTTGGACTTGCAGCGGTGTTTGCAATCTACCTGCTGGTTCGTTAATTTGGCAGAGGACAACTTTAGCTTGATTTACATGCAATTGAATCCGTATCATGGAGAGGAGCTATACAATGAACGAGGAGTAATAACGAGAACTGATTAGTCCTATGTTTTGGAGGAATCGACGTGAGTGCAATTTTTCAAATCCATCACTTGGCCAAATTGAATTGGTCGACAGATGCTAACAATCGGAACAAGTATTTATTCTCACAGATCTCTGCGGAGATCGCCGAGCCGACCAGGATTGCATTGATTGGTGCTTCTGGACAGGGGAAAAGTACGCTGCTGCGAATCATGGCGCTACTGGACACGCCGGATGAAGGGGATCTGCTGGTCAACGGTAAGTCCTATCAACATATTCATGCCCGGCAATGGAGAATGGCTGTTACCTATGTGGCCCAACAAGCGGTTATGCTTCCAGGTAGTATTGAGGATAATTTGCGCACGGTAAGCAAGCTGCATGGGCAGCCTTATGATGTTTCCCTTGCCACCGAGCTTCTGGAGCAGCTTGGACTTGATTACCTGGATCTTGGTAAAGTAGCGGAGGATTGTTCAGGCGGAGAGAAGCAACGGATTTCCCTGATTCGTTCGCTGCTGCTCAGGCCTGAGATTCTTTTGCTGGATGAGATCACAGCTTCACTGGATATGAACAGTACACAGAAGGTGGAAGCGCTGCTGCTGAAATGGCATGAGGAACAAGGGACAACCTTCATCTGGGTCACTCATGATCTAGAGCAAGCTCGTAGAATCAGTAATCGAACATGGGTAATGGACAAGGGTGGGCTTCAGGAATACAGCAGTGAATCTTTTTTTAATGAACCAGTGGCGGACTTGGCGAGAAGATTTGTTGGGCCCATGGAAGGAAGGCTCCAGCCATGACCTTAACCGCACTCAGCTTCACACTGCTCTTTGTCATGGGCACCATGATGATCTCGATCTGGCAAAAGCTTGGCCTGGAAAAGGACATTGCTGTTGGAACTGTACGGTCAGCGGTTCAGCTACTGGTCGTTGGCTATGTGCTGCAGTTTATTTTTAATGCCGATCATGTTATATACATAATCCTGATAATTCTCTTTATGATTGCTGTAGCCTCATGGAATGCCGCCAAGCGGGGAAAGGGCTTGCCAGGACTCTTCTGGAGGATTGCCTTGGCGATTTCAGTTTCGGAGGTGCTGATGATGGGGATTCTGCTTGGTCTGCATATCATTAAGGCAACCCCTCAATATATTATTCCCATCAGCGGAATGACGATCGGGAGTGCTATGGTTGTCTCCGGACTGTTCATTAATCATATCAAGCAGGAGGTTCAGTCGAACAAGGGAGAGATCGAGACCCTGTTATCTCTTGGCGCAACCGCC
The DNA here is from genome assembly GCF_042649265.1 of Paenibacillus sp. GCM10012306. Taxonomy (NCBI): domain Bacteria; kingdom Bacillati; phylum Bacillota; class Bacilli; order Caryophanales; family Paenibacillaceae; genus Paenibacillus; species Paenibacillus sp. GCM10012306. The sequence goes on from NZ_JBHRYW010000003.1 coordinate 372,770, forward strand.
CAGCAGGCGATGCAGAAGGTCCGGGCAAGCTCTGTGAAATTCAGTATGATTCCAACGATTGACGGGATGAAGACGGTAGGCCTTGTACAGCTGCCCGGGATGATGACCGGAATGATTATTGCCGGGACGGATCCTATCATTGCCGTCCGCTATCAGATTCTAATCGTATTCTCTTTTACCGCCTCTGCTGCGATTACCAGCATACTGCTCAGTGTGCTGATTTATCGGCTCTTCTTCACGGCTGGTCTGCAGCTGAAGCGGTAAGGAGATTATTTCCAGATGTCGATAGGCTTCGCGTCTTTGCTTTTTCCAAGGGCGCTCAGCCCGTAGACTTCTTCAATCGTACGCAGCAATGAGAAATGATTCGTCTTTACCGAGTATGCGCCTTTTTTGACATTGGCTCCCACAATGATTGTCGGTATTTTGTTATGTTGGCTCATATCATCCTCATCCCAAGTTACAATAAGCAGGCTATTGTGGGTAGTGGCCCAGGTAGCATAAGAGGACAGATGCGTCTTTAGCCACAGATCTGCTGTTTTAATACTGCCGTCGTGCATATCATTATCCAGGTTTGGAATGACAAAAGAAACGGTAGGTAAGTTATTGAAATCCTTGGGAAAGCTGGATAAAGGCAAGTTGACGCTGGCTGGAACATTGGAGAAATTGACCCACGGATTATGCTTTCTCGCGTACTTGGTCTTCAGATCATAGGGACCTGTGTACCCTATTTTAGGCAGACCTTCTGAATAGCCTCCGAATGTATAACCATTACGAAGGAGCTCAGAAGCTAAATTAGCGTGGGCTGTAGGAGGATGGGACCGGTCATCGGTTATACCTTGATTGGAACCCGAAAACAAGTCCAAATAATTGGGCTGGCTCGGATGTTCGATCGCATAATGATTCGTAAGACTCAATCCTTGCTTGACCAAGCTGTTCATGTATGGAGCCGCCGGGTTATTTAAAATCTTTTGTGAGGAATGATTCTCTTCAACCACGATCACGATATGATCTACAGCAGCTTTAGAAGCAGCAGTGTTTGAATGGGCAGCAGGCAGAGAGATTACGCCCAGCATCGTACTTAAGGCGAGTGAAGCGATCATTAGCTTGGATTTGAACATATATTCTCCTCTTTCTTATGTAATCTTTGGAATACTCTTATTCTATATGCCATTTATTAAAATTTTCTAAACAACAGGAATAAATCCAGGGTAGCATCACGCTAGACAGGAAACTAAACATTGACTATAATTGATACTGATTATCATTATCTTTGTTAAATAGTTATTACACAAACACTGCCCAAATGGGTAGTGTTTTTTTCTAGAGAGAAGGGAGCCCGCAGGCTATGCTAACACCGGTCAAGGCAAATCAATTTCTCCAAGGTGTACTCTACGAAATCGTGGAAGCACGCCAAGATTCTTCAGTACCGGCCTGGGCGAAGAGCGAACCATTGGCTCATCATACGCTTTTATACATCGCACGCGGTAAAGGTCAATTGTACGTTGATGGTCAGCAGCACCAGTTGGAACGCAACTCTTTGCACTTGTATCGGCCGGGAACCCGTTTGCAGCTTACAGCTAGCAATATAGGGGAAGAACTGCAATTCTACTGGATTGCTTTTGATATCTATCGATTAATGGAAAGGGACATGCGTCGCAGAGAATATATTCGAGAGCTTGAATTCCCGCTTCAAGGCCACATCTCAGTCGGCGGTAGCCAGTTCAAGAGACTCTTTTACCTCATGGTTGCGGAAGGAAAGCTTGTGAACGATCGGAATCCTTTTATAAGTCAACAGTACTTGCACGATATGCTGGATGGAATATTACGGTATGCTGAGCCTCAAGCTCCCAACGATATGGATATCCGGTTGAAGCTGACGCTCGATTATTTGCAGAATCATTACCGTGAAGATATTCGGATTGACAAGCTGGCAGAGATGGCCGAGCTGCATCCGTCTTATTACTCCCAGGTATTCAAGCAGGCTATGGATAAGTCCCCGGTGGTTTTCCTTACGCATCTTCGGATGAATAAAGCCAAAGAAATGCTGCTTCAATCTGACAAGACCATTCGGGATATCGCTGTGGATGTCGGGTATAAGGATGAGTTCTATTTCAGTAGACGATTTAAAGAGTCCAGCGGTTATTCGCCAAGGGCTTTCACAAAGAACAAGGACAAAAAAGTCATTTCGCTCTCATCGCCTTATACAGATCATTTATTCACGCTTGGCTTAATTCCAAGTGCAGCTCAATTGCATCGTCATCTTCCCTCGAGCACTAAAGGTCTCACACTCCCTGAGCATGCCAGAGATCCATGGGGAATTAGCCGGGAAGTTTTTCTATCCGAGCAGCCGGATCTGATCTTGTGTAAGGATAACGTACTGTCCAAAGCTCGGGAACACATCAATGATGTCGCCCCGATTATAGCCATTCCGTGGGCAAGCCAGGATGTGTACGCTCATCTAATGATCATTGCAGAACTGGTTAATAGGGAGGCAGAAGCGGTACGGTGGCTACATAATCATGAACAGAAGGCTGAAAAATACCGCAAATCGCTCCGCTCTATCGTTGGTGAGGGCACTGTAGCGATATGCGTCTGCCGTGAGTCTGAGCTGCGTATATACGGGGCAAGGAATATCGGACATGTCTTCTACCGCTCCTTGCAGCTCACGCCTCCTGAGAGAATTCGAAAAGAGATGGAAAGGCATGACATCGGCACGGTACATAGCTGGACTGCGATATCCCCTGATGAGCTAGGGGAGTATGAATCTGATTTTTTATTTTTTGCGGTGGAGACGGAAGGGGACAAGCGCCGAGTCCTTGAACTACAGAAAACGAATCCGGTCTGGAAGCGGCATGCCGCGGTCAGAAGCAGACGGGTCTATTTTATCGACTGGGAAAAGTGGATGATCTATGCTCCTTGTGTCATTAACCAGCAGTTGGAGGAAGCTGCTTCATTGCTGAGCCGCTCTGCGAGCCTTGCAGAAATCTAAAAAAAGTCCATGTTCCGATCTTGGATATTGGCATGTACCTATCTGGGAAGTCAGATATAATAATTAAGTGATAATGATTCTCATGATCATTAGGTGAGGGGGAGGCTTTCGTAGCGCAGTCCTATGAGATTAAATCGAAGTATCTTTAAGTTTCTATGGTTTATCACCGCAATAGCAGGATTATTGCTTACGATCTTTCTGGCGATTTCCTTTGGCGCCAAGGGAATGACACTGGACACCGTATGGTTGGCCGTCTTTCAATATGATCCTTCGCTAACCAATCATCAAATTGTGCATGAACTGCGACTTCCCCGGGTTCTTGGTGCGGTTGTAACGGGGATGGCTTTTGCTGTGGCGGGCGCAATAATGCAGGGTGTAACGCGCAATCCGCTGGCAGATAGCGGCATCCTCGGTGTCAACGCAGGCTCCGCCTTTGCGGTATGTCTCTGTTTTGCTTTTATGCCAGGACTCTCCTATTGGGGACTCATTATCTTTTCATTCATGGGTGCAGCTATGACCACTTTATTCATCGTGCTGCTTGGTTCCTCAACCCGGGGCGGACTGACCTCCCTAAGACTAACCATCGCCGGGGCCGTTGTTGCTGCGATTCTTCATTCACTGAGCACAGGTGTCGCGATTTATTTCGAATTGAGCCAGGATTTGGCCTTTTGGTATGCCGGCGGTGTGGCGGGAGTGAATTGGGAGCATTTGCGCATCCTGACACCGATAGTCTTGATAACTATCCTATGGGCGATTAGTATGGGGCGGCCAATTACCTTTATGTCGCTCGGAGACGAAACCGCCGCTAATCTGGGAATACATACGAACAGAATTCGTATCCTGGGGCTGATTGCTGCTGTAATTCTGGCCGGTTCATCCGTAGCTGTAGCTGGTTCTATAAGCTTCGTAGGTTTGGTTGTGCCGCATATCGCCCGTCGTGCAATGGGAGTGGATTATCGTTTATTGATTCCATTCTCAGCCCTACTCGGAGCGATATTGCTTGTCTGGGCTGACTTTGCCTCACGAATGGTGAATCCGCCGCAAGAGTTCGCCATAGGTGCAATGGTAGCGATGGTTGGGGTCCCGTTCTTCCTTTACCTGGCCCGTAGAGAGAGGAGAGACCTCTAGCGTGGAATCTAATATAACAGCTGTGGAGACAAAAAGGAACAAACGCGCACTTTTTGTAAGTAGTATTCTGCTGCTGCTTGCTATAATCATTACTATGATTAGTCTTAACACAGGAACTGCTTCCTTAACCCCGCTAACTGTGTGGAAGACGCTGCTAGGCTATGGCACTAGTGATGAACAAATGATTTTATTTGACTACCGTTTGCCGCGGATTATCGTAACGATGCTGGCTGGAATCGGACTCGGGATCGCGGGTGCGGTATTTCAGGGCACGACACGTAATACACTTGCCGATCCAGGCATTCTCGGAATTAATACTGGGGCAGCGTTGGGACTGATCATCTTCGTCTCTTTCTTTCGGACAATGGAAGGGCCTGTTGCCCTTTTGATTCCGCTGTTTACCTTTGTTGGGGGGACGGTGAGCGCGCTAATTATTTTCCTGTTCGCGTATGACCGCTACAGAGGATTAATGCCGATTCGCCTCATCTTAGTTGGGATTGCTGTAGCCGCCGGGATTAGTGCCGTTACACTTTTACTATCCTTGAAGCTGGATGATAAGACCTATGCCTTCACAGCGCGCTGGTTAGCAGGAAGTGTCTGGGGTAGGGATTGGATACATGTAGGTGCGCTTCTGCCATGGATTGCTGTACTTGTTCCGTTAATCTATAGTCGCTCCAAAGCGCTGGATCTCTTCGTGCTTGGCGACGAAACCGCCTACAGCGTGGGCAGTCATGTTACCCGAGAACGGCTATCCTTGCTGGGCATGGCTGTTGCACTCTCTTGCGCCAGTGTGTCGGTTGCGGGTGGGATCGGATTTATTGGTCTGGTCGCTCCCCATATTGCGAGACGTCTGGTTGGTCCACAGCATCGCAATTTTCTTCCGGTAGCAGCGCTTATCGGCCTGGTCATTCTGGTTACAGCAGATACGATCGGACGATCGATTTTTCGCCCTAATGCCATTCCGGCAGGTGTGGTGGTTGCCGCAATCGGCGGCCCTTATTTTCTGTATTTATTGTTTAAAACAAAATAAAAGATTGAACGTTCTGGAGGAAATGAATCAACATGAAAAAACTCACTTTAGCTATAATCTCAATGATGTTGCTCGCAGTGTTAGCTGCCTGTGGAAAGTCTAACGAAGCGACAAGCACAGCAACAGCAAATTCCGAAGTCACTTCGGATTCAGCGCAATCGGAATCGGCTTCACCGACACATAGTCCAGATGCCAAAATCGCCTCCATGTCCATTCACATCACCAACAATCTACTAGCGCTGGGCATTACTCCTGCTGGCTCAGTAATCGGTGGTGATCTGAAAGATTTCCTGCCCCATGTGGCTGATCGACTGGAAGGTGTGACCAAGCTCGGGGTGGTAACAGATCCGGATATGGAAGCGGTACTAGGGTTAAAACCGGATGTAATCTATATTGATAAAGTCTATTCCGGCGAGGATTTGCCCAAGTTCGAGAAAATCGCCCCAACGCTGACCATTGATATGGATAGTGGAACCTGGCGTGATCATCTCTCACGGATTGCTGAGCATGTTGGACGCGAGAAGGAAGCCCAAGATTTCATTCAGGATTACGACGCCAAGGCCGAGCGGGTCAGTGGATTGATTAAGGAACAGTTGGGTGAGAACGCGAAGGTAATGGCTATCCGAATGACGGCGAAAGAACTTCGTGTGATGGGGACAAAACGTCCGCTGGGACCGATCATGTTCGAGGATTTGAAGCTGAAGATGGCAGATGGTGTAGAGAAAATCCCAGCTAGCGATCCATACCAGGTAATTTCTAAGGAAGTGCTCCCAGATTTTGATGCCGATGCGATCTTTGTGATCATTAGTAAAGGAAACGAAGCCAAGAGCAATTTCGAAGAGCTGGAGAAAAATCCGGTCTGGAAAAATTTAAAGGCTGTTAAAAACAATCATGTCTATATGCTGGACGGGCAAAAGTGGTTGGATTATTCCTCCATTGGCCAAAGTATGGCACTTGATGATGCTGAACAGCTGTTTCATAAGTAATTTTTGAAAAGAAGAGATTGTCCTTTCAGTTTCGTAGAAGGGGCAGTCTCTTTTGTGTTGAGGGGAAAAGGTATAATTGAAAAAATAAATCGTTTTTCCGGTGAACTGCGTCTTACCTTTAGAACGAGGGGGAGTGATGGTGGAAAATACAATAGATAAGATCAGAGAGACAGATTTTGCACTGTCAGAGGAAGAAGCCTTTTTTAAACGCTGTCTCAGATGGGCCTCTAGAAACTAAAAAGCTGCTACCGAAACTTATCGGAGCAGCTTTTACTTAGATGCCCAGCACGGGCATCATCTCTAAGGTGAAAGTCCTGAAAGGGAGCTTGCACAAACCTACCGTCAGCCAAGGACAAGAGTGTGTCATGAGGCGGAATATGAGGGTAAAAACCATGGCCTGTGAACGGCTTCCCGCCTCAGTGTAGATGTTTTTGCTATTTAAAACTAAATTGAGCTAAAAGCAAACATAATTTCTGCTTCACAAACGAGTTCATTGTTAACCGTAGCTACACCTTTACCTTTGACGATCTTTCCTTTGATGCGAGTTACATCGAATTCGAGCAGGAGGTGGTCACCTGGCTTTACTTGCCGTTTGAAGCGACAATTATCAATGCCCGTCAATAAGCCTATTTTATGCTCATCGCTCACTCCATTAGACATTACGATCCCACCGACCTGTGCCAATGCTTCTACAATTAAGACGCCAGGCATAACGGGATAGTCGGGAAAATGACCAAGAAAATAAGGTTCATTGACGGACACATTTTTAAGTCCAACAGCTCTCTTTCCTTCATCAATTTCCAAGATTCTATCGACCAGCAGAAATGGATATCTATGAGGAATCATCTTTTTAATGCTTTCAATATCAAACATGAACGGCCTCCTAGGAATAGTGTAATACTATTTTATCTCGATTTGGAAAAATTGACCACGAAAATCCGTGTATGCTGCGTGAACCGGTTGTTTTGATGAGGTTATTTTTGCAAACACCTGATATTGACAGTGAGCCATTTTCACAAAAAATGTTTTATAAATCCGCTCCATTATGCAAATCCTATTTAGAAGAAGCCTGCGCTCAAATTCTAACAGGAGCTGATAACAGTTATGGCGAAAAAGCAATGCTTATTCTGTGATCAAATCGTTCCATTGGAAACCAGTGGGGATTATGATAAATTTATTGACTGCCATTGTGCTCCGGGGGATTCTTACCGTTTGCTCCGTGGCAGCTATGAAACCGTTAATGCATTGTCCCATCAGGACAAGCGGCAGCTTTTCCCCATTTTGTCGGCATATATTCGGGAGCAGATTGATCGGGGAAATCAAGTGGTGCTGGCCGCCGGGGAGCTGGAGTCGATCGCCAACTCACCGGACATTCCGGCCACCATCGAGGAGAAGGGAGCGCGCTTCCTGCAATATCTGTACAGACATTCAGAGGCGGCAGGCGAAGCGGTGGTTATCCAACCGTTGGCCAACAGCTATAATATAACCTACTCGCCGAACCTACAGGAACTGGTCTATATTATAGATAAACTCGCTGGCGAAGAGCTGTTGGTGCGCGAAGGGATGAGCTTCAAGCTGACGGACAAAGGCTGGGCGGAAGCTGCCGCAAGAGCAGGTGGAAGAAGGCTTAAGCCATGCTGTGTCCTGCTGTCGGCCGATCCGGTGCTGCTCGAAGAGTGGTCGACTCATGTGCTGCCCCGAATTGAACAATGCGGGTACAGCCCGCAAGTATTCAATGCAGCGGAGCAAGACCGCCGTGAAACCTATGCCCTGGACACCATCGCCGCAAGCAAGCTGATCATCGCGGATGTGACAACTCATTCACCAGAGGTCTATTTGGGAGCAGGGTATGCTCTTGGACAGGACATTCCGGTGCTCTGGACGATGAAAAGTGTTCATCATGAGCATGGTCCACTTCTTCCAAGCGAGATACGTCTATTGCTCTGGGACACGGCAGAAGAGCTGGCAGCCATTCTGCTACAACGATTGAGTCGTTAATTGTTCGCGCCAACTCCTCCTGTTTTCCAGTTTTATACACCCGAATAAGCCATAAATCCGCCGTCTACAGGAACCGTAATTCCCGTAATAAAGCCAGAGGTCTCTTCATCGGCGAGCCAAAGCAGTGTGCCGAGCAGGTCCTCCGGCTGACCGAAGCGACGCATTGGGGTATGGGCAATAATTTTCTGCGAGCGCTCTGTTAGCTCTCCGTCTTCGCGGATCAGCAGCTTCTCATTCTGTTTGGTCAGAAAAAAGCCGGGGGCGATCGCGTTCACGCGGATGCCCGCGTCTGCGAGATGGACAGCCAGCCAACTCGTGAAATTGTTGATGCCCGCCTTGGCGGCGCTATAAGCTGGTACCTTGGTCAACGAGGATTCAGCGCTCATCGATGAGATATTGATGACAGCAGCACCTTGTCGTCCAAGCATCTGAGTGGCAAAAATCTGGGTAGGAATCAGAGTTCCGATCAGATTGAGATCAAGCACTTGCCGAAAACCCGGAACACTGAGATCGAAGAATGAATGCACGTCAGGATTATCCAGATCCCCGGGCTCATAGCTCTCTTTCGTAGTATTGGCCGAGGCATCATTGCCACCGGCACCGTTGATCAGCAGATCGCAAGGACCCCAGCGCTGCTGCACCTCATTAGCGGCACTGGCTACGCTATTCTTGTCCGTTACATCACAAGCAATTGCGTAAGCCTGCCCGCCTGCCGCTTCAATCTCGACCTGCAGAGCCTCGCCTTTCTCTAAAGTACGGTTAAGAATGGCCACCTTCGCGCCTTGCCGCGCCAGTTCAAGTGCCATCGTACGGCACAAGACACCCGCCCCGCCTGTAATCACCACTACTTTTTCTGCCAGTGTAGGATGTATTGCCAGCTTGCCCATAAGAATCGCTCCTTGTCATGTGATAAGTTATTGTGCTTATTTGGTACTGATCCGGTAAGCGGAGGGAGAGACTCCCGTATTCTTCTTGAAGCTTTTGGAGAAATGCGCCAGCTCCATCCCAACCTGCTCGGCAACGCTGGAGATACTGGAGTCCGAATAGGAGAGAAGCCGCTTGGCATACTCTATCCGTTTGAGCTGAACATACTGCATGGGAGGGACCCCGACGAATTTTTTGAAATAAGGAATAAAGTAATTCGGATGCAAATGCACAAGCTCGGCAAGATCTTCAACCTCCAGCGGCCAATTCAGGCGTTCATCAATAAAATTAAGAACATTGGCCAGCTTGCCCTGATCCCCGGTCTGAATGAATTCCTTCATGAAGTCCTGGTACCCGCCAGATTCCAGACATAGGGCCAGGAGATTCATCAGCGAAGCCTGGGTACGCATTTTGGAGAAGAAATCGTTCCGGTGAAAATTGTCGATCATCTCGGAAAAAATCTTTCGCACAGCGTCCCGGTCCGGTGCATCGCTGATGTACAGCTTGCCTGCGGCATGGAACAGCGGCCATTCCCCGATGCGGGCATCGAAATGACAGTAATAACGGGTGTATGGATTGTCACGAGAAGTATCCGTGGTCTGAGTTGTACCTGCCGGCATAATCATTAACTGCCCAGGCTTCGGGTAGTAGGTCATTCCGTTAAGTACCACCTTGCCCTCGCCCTTGTCTATGTAATAGAACCGGCCAAAGGAGGGTGTCTCATTGGTCCGGTTCCAACCGGGATATTTGGTGCTGACTTGGGCATAGGATACGTTGACTGTCAAATTTTCCAGCATACCACTTGTAAGATTGGGAGGGGTATTCATCATCAGGGCTCCTTGTGAAGCGTTCTAAATCCATTATAGCGATTATTGTGGATTTATCTAATGTATCTTATTTATTTACAAAACAATCTTAATTCCTGGCATGTTCACTTTCCGTCAGTCGTTATATTCTCAAGTCATACTTATGAACAGGGAAGTGATCCACTATGCCAACCGTACGTTATGGAATTATTGGAGTAGGGAATATGGGCCGGGCTCATGCGATTAATCTATTGAGTGAGATCAAGGGCGCGGAGCTGGCTGCAGTCTGCGATATTAGCCCGGAACGTCTGGAGTGGGCCGGAGAACATTTACCGGAAACTGTGAAGCGGTATAGCAGTCCTGCGGAACTGTTTGCAGCGAAGACTGTGGATGCTGTACTCATTGCGACACCGCATTACGACCACCCGACGCTGGCAATTGAGGCGCTTAACGCAGGATACCATACCTTGATTGAGAAGCCGGCAGGCGTTTACACCAAGGCTGTGCAAGAAATGAACGAGACGGCTGCATCTCATCCCGAGTTGAAATTCGGCATTATGTATAACCAGCGTACGAACCCGCTATACCAAAAGCTGAGAGACCTGATTCAGTCTGGTGAGCTTGGTGAGATCCGACGCACCAACTGGATCATCACAGACTGGTATAGGACGCAGAGTTACTATAACTCCGGTGGCTGGCGGGCAACTTGGGGTGGGGAAGGCGGCGGTGTACTGCTGAATCAGGACCCGCACCAGCTTGATCTGTGGCAATGGACGACCGGCATGATGCCGAAGCGTGTGCGTGCGTTCTGTCATTTCGGCAAGTACCGGGACATTGAGGTTGAAGATGATGTAACCGCTTATGTGGAGTATGAGAACGGGGCTACGGGTCTGTTCATCACGACAACCGGAGAAGCACCGGGAACGAACCGTTTCGAAATTACAGGTGACAATGGGAAAATAGTGGTCGAGAACGGCAGCCTGACCTTTTGGCGGTTACGCACCCCAGAGCCGAAATTCAATGCGGAGTACGAAGAGGGCTTCGGCGCGCCGGAAAGCTGGAAATGTGAGATTCCGGTGGAGCCGGGCGGCGGTGAACAGCACAATGGCATTCTGCGGAATTTCACCCGTGCGATCCTGCACGATGAGCCATTGCTGGCTCCGGGAGAAGAAGGCATCCGCGGCCTGACGCTTTCCAATGCGATGTATTTATCTTCTTGGACCGACAATTGGGTGGAGTTGCCGATCGATGCTGAGCTGTTCCATGAGAAGCTGACTGAGAAGATTGAAAGCTCTACTTTTCAAAAAGCAGCAGCCGGCAATAAGACTCTTGATGTCAAAGGCACCCACTAATCTACTATCATTCAGGAGATGATTCCCTATGCAACATTCCAATATCGCATTGCAAATGTATACCTTAAGAGATTTCACCCAAACACCGGATGAGCTCAGAACAACTTTTCAGAAAGTGGCGGCCATCGGCTATACTGCTGTCCAAGTATCAGGTATCGGACCGATTGACCCGGTAAAAGTGAAGGAATACGCTGACGAGGCTGGCTTGAAAATCTGTGCCACCCATGTTTCTTGGGACCGCTTGGAGAATGATCTTGACGCGCTGGCTCGCGAACATCAGTTGTGGGATTGTAAATATATAGGTCTTGGCGGGCTCCCGGATCATTATCGTACCAGTCAGGAAGGTTATCGGACATTTGCACGGAAGGCCTCGGAGATTGCCCGTCGTCTGAAGGAAGAATACGGCCTGCAATTTATTTATCATAATCATGATTTTGAATTTGAACGGGTGGATGGTGTCACAGGAATGGATATCCTGCTGAACGAGTCTGATGCGGAGCATTTCGGGCTTGAATTGGACCTGTATTGGGTGCAGGCGGGCGGTGGCGATCCAATCGAATGGACACACAAAGTAAAAGGACGGATGGGCGTTGTTCATCTTAAGGATATGGCCATCGTAGAGAGAAGGCAGACTTTTGCCGAATTGGGTGAAGGAAACATGAATTATAAGGGGATTATTGAAGCCTGTCGTGAGACGGGTGTGGAATGGTATGTAGTCGAGCAGGATGCGTGTCGGCGTGATCCTTTTGAGAGTGTGACGATTAGCCTGGATTACTTGCGAAGCTACCTTCAGGGAGGGTCCAAATGAACCGCAAGGACGGGATGAATTATGCCCCTCGCCACGCGGCCAAGCCGGTGGTGCAGTCCGGAGAATTCGTGATTGCAGCAATAGCGCTGGATCACGGTCATATCTACGGGATGTGCAACGGTCTAATCGAAGCTGGGGCACAGCTGAAATGGGTGTATGATCCTGATCCTGCTAAAGTGAAGGTCTTCATGGAGACCTACCCAGGGGTAAGGGCTGCCCGATCAGCGGAAGAAATTCTGGATGATGCTGCGGTTCATCTCGTTGCGGCCGCTGCGATCCCTTCGGAGCGCGCTGCGCTCGGCATGAAGGTCATGGCGCACGGCAAGGACTACTTTACAGATAAGACACCGTTCACGACACTAGATCAACTGGCAGCTGCCCGGGTTCAGGAGGAACGGACCCGGCAGAAATACATGGTCTACTTCAGTGAACGGCTGCATGTGGAAAGCGCAGTTTATGCCGGGCAGCTGATCCGCGAAGGACGCATTGGTCGGGTGCTTCAAGTTATAGGTATGGGGCCGCATCGTCTCAATGCGCCAAGCCGTCCAGATTGGTTCTTCAAGCGGCAGCAGTATGGGGGGATTCTCTGCGACATTGGTAGCCACCAAATTGAGCAGTTCCTGTATTATGCCGGCTGCCAGTCTGCCAAAGTGTTGCACAGTAAAGTGGGCAATTACAATCATGCCGACTACCCCGAGCTGGAAGACTTCGGCGATGCAACGCTTGTTGGCGATAACGGTGCTACCCAGTATTTCCGTGTAGACTGGTTCACCCCGGAGGGCCTTGGCACTTGGGGTGATGGACGAACGATGATCCTCGGGACAGAAGGATATATTGAATTGCGCAAATACACCGATCTGAGCCGCGCTAACAGCGGGGATCACGTCTTCTGGGCGGATGCGAAGGGCGAGCATTACGAGCATGTCGCAGGCAAGGTCGGCTTTCCTTTCTTCGGCGAGCTGATCCTGGATGTTCTGAACCGGACTGAGCTCGCCATGACTCAGGAACATGCCTTCAAGGCAGCAGAACTGTGTCTCGTTGCTCAGGACCAGGCAGTCAATCTGACGCCGGACCAATTACGTTAGCGCAGGCAGCGCGGAAGGAAGAGCGAACCATGCAAAATACGAAAAAGCTTGGCGCAGCGATTATTGGCTGTGGTGCCATCTTTCCTCTGCATGCTCAAGGTTTAGCCGGGCTGCAGAACGTAGAGCTTCTTGCCGTTGTAGATAATGATCTATCCAAGGCCGAACAGGCCGGACGTGAATACAACTGTTTGGCAATCGATGATTATCGAACCATCATCGACAACGACGATATTGATGTAGTTCATCTGTGTACCCCGCACTACTTGCATGCGGAGATGGCGATAGAGCTGCTCCGAGCCGGTAAGCATGTACTGACTGAAAAGCCTCTGGCTGATAGTCTGGATGCGGCTCACCGCCTGCTTGAGGCAGCAGCCAGCAGTACAGGGCAGCTGGGCGTAGTGTTCCAGAATCGCTACAATGACCCATCCGTGCGTATCAAGCAAATTATCGAATCCGGTGAACTGGGGCGGCTGGTCTGCCTGAAAGGCGTCGTTACTTGGCACCGGGATGAAGCCTATTACCAATCCAGCAGCTGGAGAGGTCGCTGGGCCACAGAGGGCGGAGGGGTCCTCATGAATCAGACCATTCATACTCTAGATCTTCTGCAATGGTTCGGAGGCGAAATTCGCTCGGTACGGGGAAGTGTGACAACAGATGTCCTGGACGGCGTAATTGAGGTTGAAGACACCGCACATGCGTGCATTGATTTCAGTAATGAAGCCAGAGGGCTTTTCTACGGAACGAATGCTTATCTGGTTAATTCACCAGTAGAGCTGGAAGTGGTCTTCGAGCACGGAACGCTGCTGCAACGCAGGGATTGCCTGTATCTCTGGAAGGATGAACAGGAGACACTCCTCTGTGAACCATCAGCCAAATCCGCAGGAGCTAAATCCTATTGGGGCACTGGACATTTCCGGTTGATCGAGGATTTCTATAACCACATCCGTGAGAATCGGAAATTCTGGATCGATGGTGAAGAAGGCTTTAAGGCGATGAAGTTGGCGAAGGATATTTATAGCTCATCTAATGCGAGATCCTAGAAGAATTTATGATTTCATATCCATGTTAGCACGTATTCAGCAGGCCGCGATAATTCGCGGCCTGTTCATTGTATAAGCCCAGTAACCGAAACCTCTTTACCGGAATAGAATAACAAATGGAGAATCAGCATTTCACATTCATTAAAGAGGCGGGAGGATTACTATGGCTTCCCCTGGAAGGAACAAAAAAACAACGGTTTCATCTAACAGATCAAAGAATGGAGCAAGTGCAGAACGTTCCATTCAGGCACTCCTTAATGGTGGTAAGAACTTGGAGATCATTGTTGCAGCCTTACTCTTAACCGGGAAGCTGAATGTCGATTCGGTAACTATATTCAAGCAAGCTACGCTGCTTGTCGGGCTGACTGGTAAATATAAAACGCTGATTAAGAACACCAATGTGGACAATATGGTAAAGTTTCTTAACGACAATGGTGATATGACGATCGACGAGGTACTTCAGGCTTTTACACAGAAGAGCCAAAAAGGCTAGAAGAGATCAAGACGATGGCGAGCTAATTACAAGCAAAGGAGCAGGTGAATAATGGGCGAAACTGTTGGTCCGGATTTTGGGATGTGGGTTATTTTTTTCATATTGTTTGGACTATTTTTCTTTGGCTCCACCGACATCGAGAATCTTTCTAGTCAACCGACAGAGGCCTAGTCTATGTAAGGCGTCCAGCATGTAGCTTGATCCATATTGACCTCGGCAGTTAATTGTGTCTTTAATATAAGTAGATACATGACTGGATAGAGAGAGGACTTATAATGATGGAACAAGCTATGTTTGCTGGAGGATGTTTTTGGTGCATGGTCACCCCTTTTGAAGAGTTGCCGGGCATTCACGGTATCGTCTCGGGATACGCTGGCGGACAGACAGTTAATCCTACTTACGAAGAGGTCAAGACAGGAGAGACAGGCCATTACGAGGTTGTACAAATTACGTTCGACCCCGCATTATTTCCATATGAAAGGCTGCTTGAGCTGTTCTGGCCACAGATCGATCCTACTGATGATGGCGGTCAATTTCAGGACCGTGGTTCCCAGTACCGGACAGCGGTTTTCTATTATAATGAGGAACAACGCTTGGCGGCTGAAGCTTCCAAGGTAAATGTAGCAGCCAGCGGGCGATTCGAAGGACCCATTGTGACAGAGATTCTGCCAGCACCGGTCTTCTACCGTGCGGAGGAGTATCACCAGGATTATCATAAGAAGAACCCCAAGCATTACAAGGAGGACCGGGAGCAATCCGGCCGTGACACCTTTATCGAGAAGCACTGGTAATCAAAGAGAAGTAATATTCGTTGTCTATTTCGGAGGGAGTTTGAAGGTGTGAGCAGAACATTGCAAAGTATTTTGTTTGATCTGGATGGTACGTTAACCGATCCGAAAGAGGGAATCACGAAAAGTGTAGCCTATGCCTTGAACCAACTAGATCATCAAGTAGAGGACCTGGATACGTTGCTTCCTTACATTGGACCGCCATTATACGATTCTTTTATCGAATTGAACGGTTTCTCGGAGGACAAGGCTCGCCGTGCCGTTGAACTCTACCGTGAGCGCTACAGCACCATTGGCAAATTCGAGAACGCCGTTATTCCAGGTATCCCTGAATTGCTGGAGGGATTGAAGGAGCAGGGATATCGTCTGTATGTTGCTACCTCCAAACCGACTGTGTTTGCTGAGCAGATTATCGAGCATTACGGACTTGCCTCTTACTTCAAGCATGTCGTAGGAAGTAATCTGGACGGAACGCGTTCCAAGAAGCAAGAAGTGATCCAATACGTTCTGGATCAGAATGATATCGCTCCAGAGCAGGCAGTGATGATCGGCGACCGGAAGCATGATATTATCGGGGCCATAGGCTGCGGTGTGGAATCTATTGGCGTCCTGTTCGGATATGGTTCAGAAGAAGAGCTTAGCAGTGCCGGTGCGGATCACATCGCCAGCCGGGTGGAAGAGGTTGGGGAGATTATCGCCTGCATTCGTGAAGTTGGAATCGTAAGCGGAGTCTAACCAGCATATTGTGTAGAGAAGCGAGAAGCCCGAAATGGGCTTCTTTTTTTACTTGAATGCACGATTTCAGCATTTTTCATACAGAGTTGTGAACTAAGGATCATGAGAGTTTTTTTGTACTACAACTTCATTTTTAAATTTGAACTATTACCATAAGCTTAGTGGGCAGTAAATGCTGCGCTATAGTTAAGAACGATCAGAGAGAATGTGGTTATGCGTTTATTCGAGATGATATATTTCACCGATGCCCAGCTATTCTCTCCGCTACTTCGATACCACGGTATTACGGGTAACGTTAGCGAAAAACACGGGGCAGATATCGTGAATCGTTACGTTTTGGACTTCTTCAACAAGGAATTGGAAGGGGCGGACGAAGCCCTGATCAGCGGTCAGAATGCATCATTTCCCAAGGTGAAATTCCAGCGTTCTGGCAGGGAAATTGTAGAATAAAAAACTAGTTGATTTCCCCCCCTTTGGTAAAGCATACTTGGTCTTGGAAGACCATTTTCTCAAGTTCTATCATCCTACCAAAGGGAGCGTTGGATTCACATGTGGCCTACACACCTTGATGAACTGTCAGGCGAAGCTATACGACTTGTTCCAATGGAAAAAAGTCACACTGCCGGGCTGGCTGCTGTATTGGCAAGTCCTTCAATCTGGGAGTATACCTGGAGGCAAGTCACTACGCCTGAGCAGATTGACCAATTACTATTAACCGCACTCACGAACAAAGAAAATGGCACAGAGGCTCCTTATACTATCTTCGATAGGGCTACTGATCAAATCATCGGCACGACCCGTGTTCATCACTTGGACATGAATCACCGGAATGCGGAGATTGGTTGCACCTGGATCGCTCCTGACTACTGGCGTACAAGGGTCAACACCGAGTCCAAGTTCCTGCTTCTTCAGCACTGCTTCGAAGAACTGGCACTGGTCCGCGTGCAATTCTCAGTGATCGGCAATAATCAAAGGTCCCAGCGTGCTGTTGAACGGATCGGCGGGGTTAGAGAGGGCGTACTGCGTAATCACCGTCTTCGCTCCAACGGTACCGTGCTGGACAATGTCATCTATAGCATTCTCGATTCAGAATGGCCTACCGTCAAAGACAACCTCCATTACTTGTTGAATCATAAATACTAATTCTATTATGTGAAATTAAAATTCAAACAGAAGACTAGGTGGTATTCTGGTGAGGTTAGGGCGTAAGGATGCAAATTCCTCATCCCCTTTCCCAGTCTTCTTACAGTGAAATTGGTCCATCACCTCAACTAAGAGCATTTTTGTACCTTATTTTTCTTGAATAAAGATAAATAAGGGAAATAAGAGCATTATCGTACCTTATTTTAGGGAAAATATGCAGAAAGACCTGTTTTGGAAGAATTAAGGTACAATATTGCCTTTAATTCCTACTAACTCGTAACTGCAGACGAATTAGGGTACAAAAATGCCGTTAATTTCACTTCGGGAATCAGTAATGTAAACTCTCTTTTTCCTGGCTTTGTTTGTTATTTTAATGTGTTCTATAGAGCAGTAATACTCAATTATGCTATAATAGAAACATACATTCCCGTATGCTAAGAGGTATGCTGCAATCTCCAACCCATATTGCTCCCCTTCGAGGGGCGGATATGGGTTTATGTTATTTTTTTGGAGGCTGATGGAACTGATGGATTTGCTAGAGGAGAGATTTGGTAGGAATCGCACCCAAAACATAGAGTGACTTTAAAATGGTTTGAAGAAGAAATCATTAGGATTGTTTATACGTACCGATTCGATTACGAACGTAACAATGGGTTCAGTGTACTAGCGACGGCTATTGAAGAGCTGGTGTCCGAAGGATTTTTAACACCCATCAAATCAAGTCAGAAAACCTATAAATCACCTTTTATACATACTGCTTATTGGTTAAACGAAAACGCTCCTGCATCAGGTAGCTGGAGTACGTCTGCTATGCTGAGAATGCAAGAGTTACTCGATCTTCATTTCTACGACAAACATCCTGAAACTCAGACAGAAGAGAACTGGGCAAGGATAGAGCGGGTGTATTCTTTTCTTCGTATACTAACAGACAGAGAACTTGTTACAAGAGAGGAACGATTGCTAGCAAAAAATCTGAGAGTGCCTCAGGAAATCTTAAACTACGAAGTGATGGCGAGGTTGGCTGAACGATGAACTGGTCTGATTTTGGTGAGCGGAATAAACGGCTGAATCCCTTGTGGAATCTGGGTGCTGGTATGAACCTTGGGGAGATTCATCCTTATAAAGAGATGCTGGCGCTAAGCGTTCTGCTGCAAGTCTATTATCTGGAACTAGAATCTAATGAGAGACGGTCCAAAGAGGATATTATTTCGCTGGCTTGGACTGCGCTGGAACGGTTTAATATAGCCCTGTTAGGTACAACGGAATCTGTGGAACGTCTGGTAGACGGTTTGCTGTGGAGCGGGAACGGCGGGGATTTTGAATCCTGGTATTACGACGATGCGACGCGGCAGATGACACTGCAGAAATATAAATATTTTACGGTGGATGAGGATGCAACGCGGAGTAGCTGGGAGGAGAACGGGAAGACGATCTACCGGCTCTCGGAGTACGCGATGGAGCTGATCTTCATGAGCCACGAGATTATCGATGAATTCCAGATCAGCATCAAGCTGCTGGAAATTCAGATGCATATCAAGCATGGCCGGGTGACCCGGGCGCTGCAGGATGTCAATGAGCTGATCTCTCGTGTACGCAAAATGACGCAGCAGCAACAGGAATACCGGAACGCCCTGCGCCGTAATCCGAAGCATATTTTCAGCGAATACGGGGTATCGCGCCACCAGCGGCTGGAAGAGATTCATCAGCAGTTCGATGAGGAGCGCAGGCACTTTGACAACATCCACCGCTCTTTGGCCCGGCTCGCCAATGATGAGAAGGATGTCATCGATTTTAATGAGATTCGTCTTTTGTCGGAGCGGGTGGAGCTGTCCAGGCGGGTGCATGATGAGCTGGCCGAGATGGTTCTCAATATTTTCGAGGTGGAGACGAATCTGCGGCTGAATTTCCCGGAACTGTTCTGGGGCGCGACGGGCTTCAATTTCCGTACACATGTATGGGAGGAATGGGTCAAGGAAGAGGGATTACCTGCCGGGGACAGTCTGGAGCTGATGATCGCCGGTCTGTTTGCGCCGAATCAGGATTTTGCTTATCCTCTGCCATGGGCTTGGGAGGAACAGGACGTTGGTTTTATGCCTGAACTATTGATGGATGAACTGGAAGAGGAAGAGCAGGACTTGTCTCCACCGTATGTTGCCAAAGGCATTCCTTGGGCAGAAGTGACCGAACTGTGGATGCCAGTATTTCATACCTTGGCAGAGCAGGGGACGTTTACATTCTCGGCGGAGGCATTTACAGCAGAAGAGCAACGCAGATGGGCTACTACTCCCGATGCGGTCGATCTATGGATTCAATTCTTTCACACCGACATTACAGTGCAAGAGCAGGAGGATAACAGCGGCAGTGGGAATGACGAATGTCAGCAGTTGATCGCGCGTTTGTTAACGGGCAATCCTCATCTAGAGGTGCTGCGTGGTAAAAAGCTGCGGACGTCGATCGCTGTGGAAGGGTCGCAGCGTGTGTTCTGGCCTGGTCTCGATATCAGTCCATATGAGATTACGATTGTAGAATAGAAAGGTGAGAAGCACATCATGAGTTATTCACTGGAACAAGTGCAGCAGGCGTCACGGCTGTTTTTTGAGCTGCTCCGTAAAAAGGTACTGCCCCTCGATGATCCCGCCGCCGCGGAATGCTTGCAGGATACCGCCTCATATGACGCACTCCAATATGTAGCGAGAGAAGCGGGCTGCCGGGTGATGAACTCCGGGCATCGACTTCACCTGCTGGTGAATCCGCTGGGTTCGGTATTTGCTACAAACTTTACGCAACTTAAGAATAAATACTCGCGCATCGAGCGCAAAACCCATTTACATACGATTAATATCATCATCCTAGTCTTCCTGGCAGAAATGGATCAGGACGAGACGAACTTCAAGCCGGGACAGGACAGCATGTCATATATTCAGATTGCCGATCAGGTATCCTCGTTATTTCAAGCCTGGATTCAGATGGATGAGGACGGCCGGTTCAGCCGCCAGTGGCAGCTTGATATCCAGGCCATGCACAAGGTATGGTCCAGTCTGTATATGCAGACCAAGAGCCAGGAGGAGAGCGATCTCTTGTCGAGAGGTGCCAATTCGCGGATCGGCCTTATTCATGAAGGGATGAAGCTGCTAGAAGAGGAGAAGCTGGTCTTTATCTCCGAACAGGAGAAACGGATTTTCCCGCGTGAAGAGCTTTATGAGAGAATGCGCTACCTGTACCATGATGTCGATCGTTATCAGGAATTAAGAGGCTTGATCGGCCGGACTTTGGCGGAAAAGGAAGGTGAAGTCCATGCCACGGATTGAACGCATTCGGATAACCGGACTTAAATATGAGAAAATGCTCAAGAAGTATGACGATATGGTGCTGGATCTGTGCAACGAGGAGGGACCCGCCAATACGCTGATCACGCTGATGAACGGGGGCGGGAAAGGGGTGCTGCTGCAATCCATTTTCCAACTCCTGATCCCGAAGACACCATGGGGAAAAGATAGCGAGAACCAGGTCGAGGCTTTTTTTCATAATCATAAAAAACAGCTCAAGCCCTACACCTTCCACGTGGCGATAGAATGGCGGCTCGATAACAGCGAACGCAACGAATATATCACGACTGGTATCGCTATGACGGCGCATAACTCGCTGGACCAGCAGGATATCAAGGTCGATTATCTGCTATATGCGTTGCTGGAATACGGTGAGGGTGCTGAGCTGAATCTCTCCACCTTACCGCTCTATGATGAGACCACTCGCGAACCGGCAGACTTTGAGACCATTCAGCAATTGGTTCGTGAACGTCGCAATGAGATCCTGCCATTTGGAAGTCACAGCTCGGATATGAAGAGATATTATGATTTCCTGGCGGTTAGGGATATACATATCGCCGAATGGCGCAATATGCGTAGAATTAACGGGGAAGAAGGCGGAATCAAGGGTTATTTCAAAAAGCATGATGCCTTCACGAACCACAACGTGTTCGAGAAGCTGATCATCCCCGAGATCGGTGCCAGCCTGAACGAAGGGTTGAAGGAAGACGATAACTCTCTGCAGCGGATGTTCATTGATGCGGCAACGGTAGCGCAGCGCCTACCTATGCTGGAGCAGCGGGAACAGGCGTATACTGAGTTTCTAGGCATGGCCGGTCCACTGTATGACTTGGTTGAACAGGGAACTGCTGCAGATGAAGCTGTACAGGAGACGGAGCTGCTGGGTCGGCAGATGTTCACCGTGATTCACGAGGAACTGAACAGTACGGAGGCGGAGCGCCGCCGGATCGCAGACGAACTGGCAGGGCATCATCAAGAGGCGGACCAGCTTCGTTTCGAAGGGGATAATCTCAAGTATCTTCGCAGCAAGGACGAGCTAGAGACCAAGCAAGCGGAGTTCAACACGCTGAGCGATCACCAGAATCGTGCACGCACCCGGCTTACTGACTCCAAAGAAATGGAGAAGAAGCTGGAGATCGCCTACTCCCTTGCCAAGCGTAAGCTCCAGATATCGCAAATAGAGCAGTGGCAGAAGGAAATTCAGGCCATTGAAGGCTCCATGGAAATGAAAGAACGCCAAGAAGTAATTCAGGAGACGAAGGAGAATCTGCGACAGCAGTGGGATGTTGTTGCCCGTTTATGGCAGCAGACGCTTAGTGGTTTTGCAGCTTCTCTACATTCACTTACCGGGGAAGAAGAAACGCTGCGGAAGGAGCGGGATGAATCCCTGCGGGAATTGGCTACTCTTGATGTTATGATCAATGACCTGACGTCAACCATCCGTAAGTATAGCGAGGATATGGGTACCTTTGCCGCCAAGTATGGATCGGAAGCTGCTCATGCGCCCGGCCCTGCGCTTCAGCGATCGCTTGCCACCGTACAGGAACTGGAAGAGACGAACGCATTGTTGAAAGAGCAGGTCAGAGCAGCCGAAGAACAACGTTTGACGCTGCACACAACACATACGCGGCTTTCCGAGCAATTTGCTGCCAATGAACGGGACACCGGTGAGCTAAGTGTACTACTGGATACGCAGAATCAGCGGGAATCACAGCTGTGGTCACAGCTTGTCGTGCTGTTGGAACTGTATGAAGAGCATAGCCAGCTTGGAACTACAGCGCTATATGAAGTGAAAGAAGCCATAACCGCAAGGTTCCTGCACCGCATCGAGGAGACAGGGCAGCAGAACAAGCGCCTGCGCCGGGATTACTATCACCAACTACTGGATGTGGAGCTTCAGAATCAATCGTATTGGGTGCCCAATGGGGATATTCTGACCGTTAAAGATATGCTGGATAATTTAAAAATCCAGTCAGTAGCGGGCAGCTGCTACTTAAATGATCTTCCTTATCTGGCCCGGGAAGAGGAGCTAGAGCGGTATCCGCTCCTGCCTTATGCTCTGATCCTCACCAAGCGCGAAGCGGAGAAGATCCAGCCGGATATGCTGAAGGAAGTACTGCTGAAGTCTCCTGTACCACTATTTATCCGTGAGGATATGGCAGCTATGGATTCTCCAGCCTTAATGCTTCTGGCGAGCGAAGGGCCGCAAATGGTATTACAGCCGGAACGGTTTATGAACTGGAAGAATGGAATCACCGCTAAGCTCAAAGAACGAGAGCAGGAGCTGCAGGATGGTGAAGCGTATCTATCCAAGCTGAGATCTGCTCGTCAGGAGTATGAACGACTCTTCCAACTCGATAATACGTTGGTCCTGCGCACCAAGCTGGATGCCTTGACGCTATTGGATCAAGAGCTGCGTCAGAAAATTGGGCAGCTGAATGCTGAGCTACAGGATCACGAAGATCTAATACTCCGGCTAAGTCGAGAGATTGCGGAAGGCTCTACAGCTATCCTCGAACAGCAGCAGCGCCAGCTCGCCCTGCAGAGCTGGATCGAGCGGACCCGGGCGCAGGAGGAGGCGCGTCAGGAGAAGCAGAAAGTGGTAGATCGGAAGGGGGTGCTAGTCAGAGAGCTTGCAGCCCGAGATCAGCAGCTTCTCCAGCTTGCCGGACAAAGAGAGAACATGGCCGGACAGCGTGAAAAATGGATGGGCGATACGCGATATTCGCTATTCCCAAGGCTTCAGCACTGGTTCCCGGAGCTTGTATTCCCGGTTGATCAGCCCGCGCCTCAATTGACAGAGAACACAGCCCCAACTGCTGAGACTGTAGACCCTGCGGAACAGAATACGCTGTTGGAACTGCTCAGCACCGTGGAAGCTCTTCAGCAATCGCTCTCTCGCAGCGAGCTGGATATCCGTACTCGAGGGGCGCAGATCACCGCTGCCCGGGAGAATCTGAACGAGCTGGAAGCTACGCTCGGCGGGATCGATATCGGCTGGCGCAGCGCGCCTGAGCCGGTCGACAGTGCTGATTCCCTCATGGCGGCTAGAGTACGCCAGAAAGCCGATACGGCGATGCTGGAGGAGGATTACCAGCAGATCCATGATGACTATATCCGCTGCCAGACGGTGACGGATAGTCTGCTGAAAGAGCTGAGCAAAGCGGAGAAGGCCATCAAGATGAAGCATGAGCGGCCGATTGAAATCTGGACGGAGGGGCTGGATTATAAAGAGCAAGAGATCAGCCAGCGCATCCAGGACAACGAGCGCCTGTTTGGTCAATGCAAACGAAATCTGGAGCGCACGGACCGTTTGATCCAGACCTTATCGAATCAGCGCCAAATCATGAACGCCCATATCGAAGAGCGTGTGAACCTGCGCGACATTCCCGAAGAGGTGAAGCAGCGCGTTCAGGAGAGCTGTGAGACGTTCGTATCACAATGGCTGCTCCAGATCAAGCAGCGCAGAGACAAACGGGCAGAGATATCGAAGAGAGTCAAAGAGGAGAAGAACGCACTGAGCAGCAGACTCTCCAAGAGCGGGTGGAATGCTGAACTGGAGACTAAAATTCAGGATCGGCTGAACACCGTGCACTGGGACGATTTTCATATTGCTCGCCAGGTTCTGGATTCTATGCTGCGCAGCTCCCGTGATCAGATCGAGAGTATCCAGAGCGACAAGGAAGGGATGGAGCTGTCCCGCAAGCTGTGGGTCGGTCGGGCGGCCAAGCGTGTCATTCAGATTGTGGATATCATGAAGCGGATGGAGCGGCGGATGATCATTCATAATGAGAACCAGCATGCTTTTCCACTGGTTAAGCTGAGCTATAAGAATATCAATGTGCCGCGTGCCACCGACGATGTAGAACCGCTGGTCACGGACTATTTCAATCATTGTATCCAGGATCTGTTGAAGAAATATCCTAGAATGGAGCAGGTACCGGCTGCCGCAATCAAAGAAATCATTAACGACGGCCGGATCGTCTATGCCGCCTTCCAGAATCGCTTCCCTGTTCTCCAGGTGTATAAGCCGGTTACAGAGAATTACTTCCTGTATGCTGCTCCTGAGGAATACCATTATTCCGATTGGGAAGTCATCAACAGGGGGGCCTTGGATGAAGCGGTCGGCAGCGGTGGTCAGCGACAGTCCGTTCAGCTACTGGTAGCGATGATGATTATGACACACAAACGGGTGAACCGTGAGAACAAGGGCTGGACCGTCTTTTTATATGATAATCCATTTGGCGAGATGGTCTCGAACAACGTGCTGGACCCGGTGTTTGAAATCTCCAAGGCTCTTCGGTTCCAGTGGCTGATTGTTACCCCGCCGGAGCTGGTCAAGAATGATGTAAGTATTAGATTCGGTGTATACTGGCAGCTCTACTTTGGCGGTATCAAAGGGGATATGCTAGAATCAACGCTGGTTAAAGGAGGACGGAAGCTGGTCCCTTCAGCGCTGTTCTGATCTTTTGTACAAGCAGAATTATGAAACGAGGGTCCTTTACCTTCACTGAAGGCAGGGACCTTCGTTTAGTTTGTGAATTTGCAGCTCTATTGTTCACGGTTGAAAAAAATTAAATATCTGCTACTATTAATACATAGTAAACATATGGGAAAAATGATAATAGGAGTGAGAAGATGGGAAACATTTATCAAAGCTTAACAGAGCTAATCGGGAATACCCCGCTGCTTGAGATTTCCAGATACAGCGCCATTCAGAATCTGGAGGCCAGAATATTGGCCAAGCTTGAATATTTTAATCCTGCGGGCAGCGTGAAGGATCGAACCGGATATGCCTTGATCAAGGATGCCGAGGAAAAAGGCTATATCAACAAGGATTCTGTGATCATCGAGCCTACGAGCGGAAATACGGGGATCGGGCTGGCTTTTGCCGCCTCCAGTCTGGGGTACAGGCTGATTATTGTGCTTCCTGAGACGTTCAGTGTTGAACGCCGCAAGCTGATGCTGGCCCTTGGCGCCGAGATCGTGCTGACTTCAGGTGCGGAGGGCATGAGCGGCGCTGTCAAAAGAGCAGAGCAGCTAGCCGCGAGTACGCCCGGCGCGTTCATTCCACAGCAGTTTAGCAATCCGGCGAATCGGCAGATTCATCGGTCGACAACGGCCGAAGAAATCTGGCGGGATACCGATGGGCAGGTGGATGTTTTTATTGCCGGGGTCGGTACCGGCGGAACGGTCTCCGGTGTGGGTCAGCTATTGAAGGAGCGAAATCCAGACGTTCATATCGTTGCTCTTGAGCCGTATGATTCTCCGGTTCTTTCCGGCGGCGTTCCCGGTGCGCATCCGATCCAAGGGATCGGAGCCAACTTCATCCCGGACAACTATCGTCCAGAGTTTGTGGATGAGATTCTCCAGGTAAAAAGCGAGGACGCCTTTGCCACGGCAAAGGCGCTGGCCAAAACAGAAGGGTTGCTGGTCGGCATCTCCTCCGGCGCGGCGGTATACGCGGCGGCAGAGCTTTCCAAACGTCCGGAGTTTAAGGGTAAGACGATCGTGACGATTTTACCGGATACCGGGGAACGTTATCTATCTACGCCACTATTCAACTACGGAGAGTAATTTTATTCGAGATATCATTCATGGATAATTAGGGAACGGCAGACATCCTACGAGAGCAGGAGGCCTGCCGTTTCTTTCGTGATGCCACTATAGCCAAGAAGTGAAGTGCAGCCAAAATGAAGGATACCTGGAAACCTTTGTAGAATACAGTTACTTAACGTAAGCTCTGTAATTCAGGCGAAACTATTCCCGGAGCTCACCGTATCCGATAAAGAGAAGAGGAACATACAGGAGGTGCACTTATGAAGCATAAACCACTAAAAATCGCTTGGATTGCCATTATACTTACGATGCTGTTTCCCGTAATGAGCTTCGCTAAGGGTACATTGCCGGAGCATACCGGAGCTTTTTACGTGAATGATTTTGCGGGCGTATTGAATGACAAGACCGAGAATTATCTGGTGAATTACGGAATTAAGTTACATAGGAAAAATGAGGCGCAGGTCGTGGTGGTGACTGTTGATTCTACCGGAGGAATGCCGATCAAGGAGTATGCTACATCCTTGTTCAATAAGTGGGGCATCGGCTCCAAGGAGAAGAACAACGGGGTACTGCTGCTCCTTTCCATTAAGGATGACGATTACTGGGCGGTGCAGGGCAAGGGGCTTGTGAACACGCTACCGGATAGCAAGATTTCAGAGATCCTGTCCCAGCAGTTAGAGCCTGATTTTGCAGCCAAGAACTATAGCAATGGTGTCTATAAAACATATGGATCGTTCATTCAAGCGCTAGGTGGTACTTGGATAGAAACTGTAGGCAACAAGACATATGTTTCGGATAATGCCGGGGTGTTCAAGCAAGTCACGAAGGATTACCTTAATCAGTCCAGCAACAGGTATAAAGACACCACCGGGAGCGGGATTTATGTTGTCACAGTCAAGAATACAGGCGGAAAAACCTTGCAGGATTACACCTATATGAAGTTTGCCTCTGTAGGTGCGGGACCGAAGGATACGATGCTCGTGCTGGACATTGGGGGAGATGACTACCATGTGTTGCAGGGCAAGGATGTGGATCAGGTTCTGACCAATGAAGTAATCAAAGACATTCTGAATAGCGTCCTGGAGCCTTCCTTTGCCAAAAAAGATTATGCCGGTGGAGCCACAGCGACAGCGAATGCTTTCTATAATTTCTTCCTGTCGCGAGCGGACGTCTCACCAAGCGCGGCAACTGGTAATAAAGCATCCGCTCCAGCAACTGCTACACAAACTAAAGGGGTCAGCGAGAAATCCGATAATTCGGGAGTGTCTTCTGGCATGTTCAAGGTCTTTTTGGGAATCATAGGCCTCTTCATCTTTTCTTCCTGGCGGCGGAGCCGGAATCTAGCGAAGTATGGTGTACGACACAATCCCTACACCCGGCGCAATAGACATCGTTATAGCCGCTGGGACAGGGATGACTATCGTCATCATCGTTCCTCCTCTTCAAGTGGCAGCTCTTCCAGCGGACGCCGTTCCTCCGGGGGCAGTAACTGGGGCGGTGGCGGTTCATCCAGTGGTGGTGGCGCTGGGCGTCATTCCTCTGGAAGTAGTTCTTCGGGAAATAGCGGCGGCGGCGGTTCCAGCAGCGGCGGAGGATCGGGTAGACAATCTGGCGGAGGAGGTTCTTCCGGTGGTGGCGGCAGTGCAAGCAGCGGTGGCGGCGTAGGACGGCATTAGGGCAAATTCTTAGAGAGGTGGATGTATGATGAGTGTAAACAACATTCCATGGAGCAGCGGAACCTGGACGGTAGCACCGAAATCGGCAAATACAGAAGGACACACGCTCAATGTTGAGGCAGTGGAGGGCAGCGATTATTGGGAGAAAACACTCTATGAATTTCAGCATGACAACGGCCATGCACTTCTGGCTCCCTGGGAGGACGATCAGGGCGTCGAAGTGACCTTCCGGCTAGACAGCTTCACCGAGTTGTACGATCAGGCTGGGCTAATGCTCTGGCATAGCCCTACGCAGTGGATTAAAGCAGGCATCGAGCTCAATGACGGGGTTCCTCACATTGGAGCTGTCGTTACCGACGACTACTCCGACTGGTCTTTGTCTCCGGTAGCAGAATGGGCAGGGGAGACCGTCACCATTCGTGCTTCCCGGTCCAATGATGCGGTGATCATCCGCGCTCGTACCGAGCACCATACGTGGCGAACAATACGCGTCGCTCGCTTCCCTTATTTGACAGGCAAACAGGCTGGACCCTTCCTGTGCGCACCTACACGTGCAGGGTTTCAAGTGGTCTTTACAGCATGGCGGCATACGGAGCCTGATGAGGCGCTTCACACCGATCCACCAACATTTTCCGATAAATAATGACTTACAGGTTGTTAGGAGAAGTCGAAGGGGCGCTAAAAATTGAAGAAATTGATACCTTTACTCTCGCATTTTCGTCTATGATTAAAAGATACGTTAAGTATTCTTTTTATTCATGGCAAGAATCAGGGAGGAAAGAAAAGAGTGAACTCACCATCATTACCGGAGCGCTCGACCAACCGCAACAAGAAAACGGTCAAGAAGCGCAAGAAAAAGAGCTTTTTTCGTAGACTGTTGAGAGTACTGCTATTTTTGTTAATTTTGCTCCTTGCCGGAGGAGGCTGGCTGTATTTTGCACCGTCGGCCCAAAATCTGCGCTATACGATTGCGGATACGCTGATCACAACCCAACATCGGCAGTGGGCCAAATATATCATTGGTGAGGAAGAGCTGAAGGAACGTGTAGCCGAGTACACCAAACGCTTCGATAATATGGGGGATGAGAAGGATACCCATACCATTCATACACCTCCACCGGAAGTAAAAGAGAAGCAGCTGGTGGAGATCGAACCTGTCTCCGGTACCGGCTACTCTGGATATGTCATGATCGTTAACGATCCGACAAAGATCCGGCTCGGAATTCCGAACAAAGTCGGCTCCGGGGAAAAGGTCACCAGTATGGTGAAACGACTTGGGGCGATCGCCGGAGTAAATGGCGGAGGATTCGCCGATCCGAACTGGAGCGGGAATGGTTTTAAGCCGATAGGGATCGTCATTTCTCAAGGAAAGCTCTATTACAATGGGCTAGGTGGAAAGAAATCGACGCAAATCGTAGGACTGGATAAGCAGGGCAAGATGATCGCGGGGAACTACACGCTGGATGAACTCAGTAAAATGGGGGTTCAAGAGGCCGTATCGTTCCAGCCACGTATCATTGTCAACGGCAAGGGACTGGTCAAGAACGCAGCCGATGGCTGGGGGATTGCACCACGGACAGCGATGGGTCAACGTGAGGACGGTGCGATCATTTTCGTGGTGATTGACGGCAGACAGCCAAGCTACAGCATTGGCGCGAACCTTTACGATGTACAGCAAATCATGCTCGAGCACGGCGCCGTAATCGCAGCGAATCTGGACGGCGGCTCCTCGACGGTTCTCGTCAAGGACAACGAGATTATCAACAAACCTTCTTCGCAGTATGGTGAACGTTATCTGCCTACCGCGTTTCTGGTTTTTGATCATCCGGATCAGGTGGATATCCCGAATATCTGGAAAGGCCTGGACCCTTCCAAAATCGATGCCGCGAAGAAGCGGACAAAATAGTAAAGTTTGAAATTTGTGCTACCTGTATAGGGTGAGATAAAAGATCGGAGGAATGCCTCCGGTCTTTTATTTTTGTGCGCCATCCTGGGGTTATGTAACAAACAAATCTGACGATTTTGTTAGTCAACAGGAGAAGAACACAGAGACACGGCGGCGTAGTGAAGTGCTGGAGAGCACTATTTTACAGGCCGCTTGGGTGGAACTTAACGCGGTTGGCTACGTTCCGCAGCTTATGAATTCAATAAAGGAGAACAAGCTGACCCTAATCATGAAGGCCATTCTGAATAACGCGGAGAAGTGGGGAGAGGTCGCCCTGGCTAAAATCAATGAGAGGGTGATTGCATTACCCATAGATCTGCTGAGATACGAATTGCTTACGACTCATGAGCCGTTATCTGAACAATGGATTACTGAGATTATTGACGATATTTTCACACCACTTGTGCGTGCTTAACATTGTACTTTTAAGATATTCAGGTGCGTATGGGATCGTTTTTATGGTGAAAAATTACGCCATAAAAAAAGACACGATACTAGGTACCAGTGTCTTGTAAAATATATTATTCAGATTGGGGTTCCTACCAATCTCTTTCTTGTAATGCCGTTTCAATATCGATATCCACTTCAAAAAAGTTCAAAATCTCTTCCACAGTGATCGCGATAGAATCTCTTGCAACCGTCTCTAATTCGCTGTCGTTTTGGTAGAACTCATCTTGTATATCATTAATCGCCAGAGTCATTTTATCTAGTTGTGCCTGTACTTCATCATTGTTATAAGATCCGCTTTCTAGAAACAACACAACTTTAACGATCTGTTCTTTTATTTTGTCGACGAGAAATGTGGGGTAATAGCTATCTGAGTACATATCTTTCAGGTATTGAAAATTTGAATCGAGTGTTTTCATATAAGTCTCCTTTCGATCCCGCTAAGTTTTAAAATTCGCTTTCAGGTTTGAGAATAGTTTCTCTTAAATGTGATTCTACCATTTTTTTAGTGCGAACCCCAAGCTCACATGAAATCCCTGGGAGATTCGCACCAGATTTATTACATTTATTGTATAAAAACTTGAGTCTGAAGCTGTTGACGCTTTAAGTTTTTCGTAATAAAGTTATTTTATGGAAGCTCATTAAGCGATTATACTCTTTTTAAGTCTGGAATCGCTGTCGCTCTCCGTGCGAGAGCGTGGATTGAAATACTGCTTCGCTGGCAAATTATAAGCTTTGTTCACGGGTCGCTCTCCGTGCGAGAGCGTGGATTGAAATGGCCAGTGATGTTGAAGTCGAAGACCTTGTACAAGTCGCTCTCCGTGCGAGAGCGTGGATTGAAATTATAAATCCCTTGCCAGCCAGTTCGGCCTTTACCGTCGCTCTCCGTGCGAGAGCGTGGATTGAAATTGTTCAACGCGCGGCGGACTTGCTGGCCGGAGCCGCGTCGCTCTCCGTGCGAGAGCGTGGATTGAAATAGCATGGGAATGTAGCAATGATGATCATGATCCTGACGTCGCTCTCCGTGCGAGAGCGTGGATTGAAATATACTCCGACTGTGAATAGTCAGGATTGAAGTTGTCGCTCTCCGTGCGAGAGCGTGGATTGAAATTGAATACGCCAGCCGCTTTAGTGGCCTTAAGCGCCGTCGCTCTCCGTGCGAGAGCGTGGATTGAAATTCACTAAAGTTACAGTACCTACTACAGCGAATATGTCGCTCTCCGTGCGAGAGCGTGGATTGAAATACCAATACACTTGAGTTGTTTGAATAGGAGGAACGGTCGCTCTCCGCGCGAGAGCGTGGATTGAAATATGAATGTTATAAAGGCCAACTGCCGGTGAATATCAGTCGCTCTCCGTGTTAGAGCGTGGATTGAAATAGCCCTCTTATAGCAGTTAGCTCAAAAAGCAGGGGTGTGAATCAAGTTATTCCGACTGTGAATACTCATATGTTTAAACAGACAATGAAGAATTGATTCATCTGGTGCGAACCCCAAGCTCACATGAAAACCCCGGGGGATTCGCACTAGAAT
Organism: Paenibacillus sp. GCM10012306; assembly: GCF_042649265.1. NCBI lineage: Bacteria > Bacillati > Bacillota > Bacilli > Caryophanales > Paenibacillaceae > Paenibacillus > Paenibacillus sp. GCM10012306. The sequence goes on from NZ_JBHRYW010000003.1 coordinate 404,560, forward strand.
TATTACAAATAATGTAATAAATCTAAACGTTGTAGTTATTGACGCTTTGTACTTAGCGTATTAAAGTAATTATACCGATCACTTTAACGAGATTATGACATTTTTACGTGTTGAATCGCTGTCACTCCCTACACGGGAGTGTGGATTGAAATTACTTTGGCAAGCTCAAGAACCGTAACGCTAAGGGAGTCACTCCCTACACGGGAGTGTGGATTGAAATAAGTTAATGCTCACGGTCATTACCTTTTCTTTCGTCACTCCCTACACGGGAGTGTGGATTGAAATCATTAATTAGCAGAGGTACAGCACAATTATTAGCGTCACTCCCTACACGGGAGTGTGGATTGAAATGATGGACGGTGTAACGAACCTATGTATGCAAGCGGGTCACTCCCTACACGGGAGTGTGGATTGAAATCTACGATATAACCGATAACCTCCGGTTCAGGCGCGTCACTCCTTACACGGGAGTATGGATTTAAATATTTTTGAGTTCTATACAGACGGCCTTCTTTCTGGCCTGCTGTTAACTTTTTCATTCTTGCCCCAACCGTCTAACCCCTTAACCTTCCAACAATCAAATATGATAAAAAGCAGTAGAAGCCTGCAGATCTCGCAGAACTTTCACTGCTTTTTATCACATACAACATCTCATTACACAAGTATCAGTGCAAGAAGACCAACCGCCAACGTTCGTACTTCTGGTTAAAAGTATTGCCTCGAAGCATCCACATTTGATTTTTCAACTGAAAATAAAGTAACAGCGCGACCCTATTAGGTCGCGTTTTTTGCATTTATTACCTCTATAACGAATGATAAATTTTATTTTACCCGGGTAATATTGATTTTTTATTTTTACCCGGGTATAATTGAGGCAATCAGAGAGGAGGTCAGCATGAGTAATTCCATAACGCACTTTAACTGCACGGCATTTTTGGGTGTGGGAGTCGTCGCCAGTGGTTCGTTACAGCACGTTGTTTCTACAGTGAAGGATGCTCTGGATGACAGAGACCTCACAGAGTTGCTTATTTTTGACGATTCCACGGGGAAGCCAATAGATGTTGATTTTCGTGGAAATACAGATGATGTGCTCAAACGATTAGGAGAACAGTATGGTGACTTACCCAGTACGGAAGTGAACCATGAGCCCGCACGGCGGGTCGGTCGACCCAAGCTGGGGGTTGTATCCGGTGAAGTTACGTTATTGCCACGGCAATGGGAATGGCTTAAGAGTCAACCCGGTGGGGCGTCGGTAACATTGCGAAAACTCATTGATGAAGCACGCCGTGCCGGAGAAAAAGAGAGCAATATCCGAGAGTCACAAGAAGCAACCTATAACTTTATGACGGCTATGGCCGGGGATTTCCATCAATACGAGGAAGCTCTGCGGGCACTGTATGCTAGTGATTTGGAACGTTTTTACCATTTCATCGATGACTGGGCACCTGATATCAGAAACCATGTCAAGAAATTAGCCGCTAATGCATTCGCTGAAGAGGACGTATGAATGAAAGCAAGTGAAGGCGTAAAAAAATAAAAGGGAAATATGAAAGGAGTCGCTATGACTGAATTAGAATCTACTCGTTACATCGAACCATCACAACGAGCTGGCATGAGGTTCATACAACGAGGCATTGAAGGTAACATCGTCATGCTGAACCTGCTGCGTTTTCGTGATGTTGCTGATTACACAGCCAATCCTGAACTAACACCGGAGGTCTCCATTAGCGGTGCCGAAGCTTTCAACCGCTACATTGAGCACACCCTCCCATATCTCCGTGAAAGCGGAGGTGAAATTGTGTTTCTTGGCAATGGCGGGGAGTTTCTTATCGGACCCGAAGACGAGAAATGGGATCTCGTCATGCTGATCCGCCAGAGTAGTGCGCAGTCATTCCTGGCTTTTTCAAGTCATCAAGACTATCTGACCGGTATCGGTCACCGCACTGCAGCGATCGAAGATTCACGGCTTCTACCTATAACAGAGCTTCCGATCCCAAATTAATTGAAGGAGAACATGATTATGAATATTATGAAAGTCAATGGCATTGAGCTAGCCTATGATAGCTTTGGTAACGAAAATGACGAGGCAATTATCCTAATTGCCGGGCTTGGAACCCAGATGATCCGATGGACGGTTCCGTTTTGTGAGCTATTAGCAGCGCGGGGGTTTCGCGTCATCCGCTTTGACAATCGCGACGTAGGTTGCTCGACACACTATAGCCATTATCCCACGCTGGATTTTGAAGCACTGGCAACTGCGCTTATGTCGGGAAAGCGGCCGGACATTCCTTACACACTCGATGACATGGCCAGCGATGCTATCGGACTGCTCGACGGACTTTCTATTGACCGCGCACATTTCGTTGGCAGGTCAATGGGCGGAATGATCGCCCAGGTTGCAGCTAGCAGATACCCTGAACGGGTGCTGTCACTCACCTCTATTATGTCTACTTCCGGTAATCCTACTCTTCCGCAAGCTTTGCAGGAGGTCATGGCGCTGATGACTACACCGGCGCCGAATCCCTTTGAGGATGAAGCAGGATTTTTGGCACACAGTTTCTCATTTGCGAAACGCATCGCCGGCACTGGTTATCCGTTTGAAGAGGACGCTTATCGGGCGCTCATTCTGGAAGAAGTCCGGCGTGCTTACGATCCAGGCAGTGTCGGCCGACAAATTGCTGCGATCGCTGTCTCCGGCGACCGTCGTCCGCTACTGGCGACCATAAAAGTACCAGCACTTGTCATTCATGGAGTGGATGATCCCTTGTTCGTCCCGGCATGTGGCGAGGACACGGCTTCTGCGATCCCTGGCGCCGAGCTAATGTTGGTTGACGGCATGGGTCACGACCTGCCGCATCAACTGTATAAAGTAACCGCTGATGCTATAGAGCGAACGGCTCGTCGCAATGGACACGTACTTCCTGAATAGGAAGCAGATCCATTTTAATTAACGGAGTTTCGTAACAGAGGATTCAACTGAACGTATATATGGAAGCAATCGAAAAAAGCGCCGGTTTCATGCTAATATCATGAGCCGGCGCTTTTTAAATTCATATTTTTCTAAAAAGAGGATGGTCACAGTCAGAAATGAATGATTCAGGTTGCGGGCACGCTGTCCCATATAACATGACCTGCGCCAGGAGAGATTTCCGTGAAGCCTGCCATTTTACGCTCCATAAATCCAATAGAGACATGGCTGCCGATCATCACGATGTTCAGCACATCGCCAGCATTGTCAGAAGGAAGGGCAAAGGCTCTCGTATAAGCAAATGTATGGCCCAGTGTAGTATGAATAGCGTTAATCATCCGGTCCTGTTCGCCTCTACCCATCAGATTCAGAATCACGGCTCCGCGTTCATCCAGCTTCTCAGCAGCCAGTGTGAAAAATTCCTCTGAGGTCAGGTGGGAAGGCGTACCCTTGTCCGTGAAGGCGTCAACGATTATGTAATCGTAGCTTTGCGGCGCTTCGCTGCTGAGAACAGAACGCCCATCTCCAACCACGACGTTGTCTCTGTTATACCCGAACCACTGTCTGCTGATCTCCAGCACCTTTTTATTGTGTTCAGCGACTTTCATCCTACGGTCTGCAAAATAACTGGCTATCGTCCCAATCCCATGTCCGATTAGAAAGGCAGCCTCAAACTCCGGAGCGTTATGTTCCATTAAGTGGATGATCGCTTGGGGATATTCAAATAAAACCCGATCCGGACGGTTCAGATCCATCGCCCCCTGGATCGCCTCGTTGGAGAATTCCAGCACCCGAAAAGCACCTTTTTCTCCATACAGTTCTGCCGTATCGTAGACCAATATCTCGTAGTTACCGCCAGAACCTTCGTCTATTTCCTTGTGCAGCAAGTTCAAATGTCCAATCTCCTTCTCTTTCTGTTGCCCAACCAGCTTCCAAGCCATCGTTACGTATTTTCTAAATATATCTTCTATTATGGATAGAGGCAACGGCAATCATCGAAATAGCTTCATCTAAAGTAATAAGGGGACCCGACACCTCATAATCTGTAAAAGGGGAACGAAGCAGCGTCTCTTTGGGAGAGGAGATACACGTCCGAGGAGCCATCCTTTACGAAGGAATGGAGGCGGACGCAGATGAGTATCGATCAGCTCATTGCATTGCTCGTTCTTGTCATCATGATCATACAGTTAGCAAACAACAACAAAGGCAAGTCCTGATTACGGCGCAGCCGGATGGCTTCCGAAGCTCAAGAACACTTGAGTCTCGGAAGTTTTTTTTCAAATTACATATTACGTTCTTGAACCTGATAATCCCCGCTCGGCATACGCCTCTCTAGCGTAAATTCTGTTTCACTATAGAGTAATTTCTCTATGCAGCTTTGAATCCGTCCGAAGAGTCCGATCTTGATTTCCCGCTCCTGATATCCTTTTAATTTTTCTATGATATATGGATGTTCCAGCATGACGTGATCCCCACTTTCTCTCTTTTGTTAAGGCTAATTATGTGCTTTTCAAAAGGGGACAAAAAGCGTATAATTGCCTCTAACGATTTCCCCTTTTAGGGGAAAAGCACGGGAAGGAGGCCACAAAAGGTGATCATGGCTGAACGTTATTTAACGCTTTATGAGCGCTTTGGAGGGAATAGCAGTGGGGGAATGCCTGTTGAGGCCACCTTGGAGGATCTCTCGGAAGCCTTATTCTGTACGTCCCGTAATGCGAAGCTTATCTTGCGCAAGCTGGAGGAAGAAGAGCTGATTGACTGGCTGCCTGGGCGCGGGCGCGGTAATCGCTCACGGATTGCATTCAAAGCCGACAAGGAGAGTTATCTACTGCAATTGGCTCAAAGCCGGGCAGAAAAAGGAGACTACAAGCAAGCTTTTGAGTTGCTGCAATCGTTCGGGGAAGGTACGTTGGCCAAGCCGAAATTTCTCGAATGGCTGAACGGCCAGTTCGGCTATCATAAAGAGGAAGCCAGCGATGGTATTTCTACCAGTGACACACTGCGTTTTCCCGTATATCGTCCTGTCACGACATTAGACCCGGCCCAGGTGAACTATTCCATTGACGCTCACCTGATGCGGCAATTGTTCAGCCGCCTGCTTCAGTTCGATGAGGGTGCTAGCAAAATTGTCCCCAGCATCGCTCATTACTGGACATCCAATCCAGAAGCGACGGAATGGACTTTCTATTTGCGTAAAGGGGTGCGTTTTCATAACGGCCATGAACTAACGAGCAGAGACGTGGCCTTTTCGCTGGAACGCTTACGTGGAGATACACTGAACCGCTGGCTGCTGCGCGGTGTGTACCAGATTGCAGTACTCGGACCACGGGTCCTGCGCATTCATCTCAAGCAACCGAACCGAATTTTTGACCGTTTCATGTGTTCCAACGCCGCATCGATCCTGCCTGTGAACCTTGGCGGTATGGAGGAGGAAGAATTCTGGCAGCTTCCGATCGGCACGGGGCCTTTTCGAATGGTCTCGCAGTCATCACACTGCATCGAGCTGGTTGCCAATGCGGCTTATCACGAAGGCAGACCTTACCTGGATGGCGTGGATGTAGTTGTTATGCCAGAGGAATGCCGGGATACAGCGGTCGACATGCCTGAGATGCTGCATAAGGGCTATGCCGGGAATCATCTTCTGGAGAAGCACATGGAGAATTGGCAGCTGCTTAAGAAGCTCTGTAGAGGATGCACGCTGCTCACCTGGAATCTGCGGCGTCCCGGCATCCAACAGTCGGAGGCATTTCGCCGGGCGGTACGCATGATCCTGAATACGAGTGACCTTGTCACGGAGCTGGGCGGGGACCGCGTAATGCCAGCCTACGGCTTCCGACCGGAAGGGAGCCAATCCCGCTCCGCAGATCCGCTTCTACCGGAGCGGGTTAAGACTGCGCTGCGTGAATCTCATTATGATGGCTCGGTTATCACTTTTACCGCCCATGAAAATTACGAAGAGGACGCTCGCTGGATTGTGGAGCGGCTTGGGCAATGGGGCATTCATATCGACCTCAAGATCCTAACCTGGGCAGAAGCGCCTGGCTGCTCTACGCCACTCCATGACGAGGACTTGAAGATCCACAGCTTTATTTTGCCTGAAGATGAAGTATGCGAGATTGAAGCCTATGAGCACGTAGATAGTGTCTTTAAGTTCTATCTGGATGACGAGCTGCACAACTGGATCCACGGGCGGATCGACGAGGCTTTAAGTGCTGATACGGAGGGCTTAAGACGCCAACACTTGAAGGTGATTGAGGAGCATTTGCGAGACGAGGCCTCCGTTATTTTTCTCCATCACAGGGAGCTACGAACCTATCTTCACCCGACCATTAGAGGCGTCAGTCTGAATGCCCTCGGCTGGATCGATTTCAAAGATATTTGGTTGGAAAAGCTGGACTGATACCAGGTGCCATCTGATCTTTGGCCTAATGACACGAGCGTTCTCTTTACGTATATTCAACTCCTCACTCGGAGATAATGGAACAATGATTCCAGTCTACAATTGAGGAGTTTTTGGTATGCCGAATCAAGACTCGAACCCAGCGCAAGATTCATCAGCTGTGCAAAGTCCGGTTTATAACCAACATGAACCGCTGTCTTTTGTGAATCGAATTAAGGATTATCTACATAGTCCGCCTGACCTTATCATTCACTCGCTAGTCATTTCGCCAGGCATTCCTTGCAGCTGCTTGTTTCTCGATACCTTAACCGACAAGGACAAGATTGAGCATGAATTGTTGTCTTTTCTATCGGAAAAAGCATCCTTCGAGGATGTCACCCATGCAGATGAAATGATTAACGTCCTCAAGAGCCGCATTCCCTTCAGTTCTATTTCTTCTTCCAACGATTTCACGTTTTGTGTCAACAGTTTACTAAAGGGCGTCTGCCTGATTGTGGTTGCCGGCGCACCTGAAGTGTTATGTATCAACGTTTCTCAAACTAGCAAACGCAGTGTAGCGGAGCCAATGACAGAATCCACCGTACGGGGACCTCAGGTAGGATTTACGGAGGATATTACAGTTAATCTGTCGCTGCTCCGCAAACGAGTCCGCAACGTGCATTTGGTTATCGAGCAGGTCACAGCCGGTACGGAAACCGAGACCAACATGGCCTTGCTCTATCTGGACAATTTAGCATCCGGCCCAGTTATCGAAGAATTTCGTAAGCGTCTCGCAGCCATCCATACGGACAGCATTCTGGATAGCGCCTATGTGGAAGAATGGTTGCGGGAGCGTGCCTATTCGCCGTTCTCCACAATCCTTAGTACGGAGCGTCCGGATATTCTGACCTCGCATCTACTGGAGGGAGGGGTAGGCGTCCTGGTAGATGGAAGTCCTATTGCACTGGTCGGCCCCATTACTTTTTTTCAATTCTTCATTGCCCCCGAGGATTATTACCAGAGTGCTGATATTGCTACACTGCTGCGCTGGGTTCGCTTCCTGTCGTTTATGCTGTCCGTATTGGTACCGGCTCTGTATGTAGCAGTCGTGTCTTTTCAACAGGAGCTACTTCCTCATTCTCTCCTGATTAGCATTGCAGGGCAGAGGGAGGGGGTTCCTTTTCCCGCATTTGTTGAGGCTGCGCTGATGATGGTGACTTTTGAAGTGCTGCGCGAGGCGGGTCTTCGAATGCCACGGATCGCCGGGCAAGCGATCTCAACCGTTGGCGCACTGGTACTAGGGCAAGCGGCAGTTACAGCCGGGCTTGTCTCGACGGCGATGGTTATTGTAGTGGCGATTACGGCCATCTCCAATTTCGTATCCCCATCATACAGCTTTGGCATCACACAGCGGCTACTACAGTTTTTTTATCTGATGCTGGCTGGCGCGCTGGGATTTTTTGGTCTGCTATGCGGGGTCCTGATTACAGTCGTACACCTTGCTTCTCTAAAATCATTCAACGTTCCATACCTGTCGCCTATAGCTCCAACCGTGTTATCAGACTGGAAGGATATTCTTGTCCGTGTACCCCGGCCATGGATGGACACCTATCCCAAAATGAACGGAACCAGGAAGAGAAGAAGGAAAGAGCCATGAATGCTACCTTCCAAAAGCTTGCAGTCGCCGGAATCACGCTGTGCTGCCTGACCGGCTGCTGGGATCGAATAGAGATCAACGAATTGGCAGTCGCCGGCCTGACGGGATCGGAGATCGATCCACACACTCATGAGCAAATCGTGTATTACCAAATTATCAATCCTGGAGCATACGCCTCGGAATCGAGCAGTCGCAGCAAGGCTCCAGTGTACACATATAAAGTGCAAGGGAAGACCAAGGGCGGACTGGCTCAATTATCCAGTGTCACGTTACCTCGCAAGCTTTTTACAGATCATTATCAGTCTCACATCGTGACCGAACAGTACGCCAGAGAAGGCCTGCGCACCTTCTTGAACTATTATGAACGGCAGTTCAACAGGCGCTCGAGCCTCTATTTGTTCGTTACAGACTCTCCGCTTTCGGATGTGATGATGACCTATACGCCGCTGGAACAGCTGCCCGGACGGCTTTTGCGGTCACTCATTTCGAATACGAACAAGACCACAGGCCGAATCAGCCTGAAATCGCGGGTGAAAGACCTGGTAGAGAATATGGAATCATCCACGTTTACAGTGCTGCCCATAATCAGTCTGAAAGGAGAGAAACCGCTTCCTAGCACGACTCGTTTCGATGAGATTAACGGCAATCAAGGGAATTTAATGCTAACGGGAGCAGCCGTGTTCAAGCAGGATCGGATGATCGGGAAGATCTCACTTTGGGAGAATGGTTATTACAATTTATTGAAAGGTCAAGCTGGAAACTTCTTCGAGTCGATCGTGTTAGATAATCGGGTAGTTGATCTATATGCTCATAAAATAAAAACCAAGCAGCACCTGTCACTTATCAAAGGTGTACCTACCTGGAATGTGGAGATCACGGCCCATCTGGCTCTGCGAAATGATGAACAGACCGAGAAGCTGACTTGGGACAACTTATCCAAGATTACCGATCAATTTGATCTCAAGCTTATCGAGACTTCACAGAAACTCTATGCACAGGCTATAGACAAGAAGTGGGATTTGTTCGGGCTGGAAGACGAGATGAAGTACAAGCGGGGAAGCGCATGGAAGAAGCTGCAACAACAAGAAAATGGCTGGACTGAGACCAAACTGAACGTAACGATTAAAAGCAAAATTGAAGATATCGGGGAAATTGTTGATCCATATAAAGGAGGGGCAGGAAATGGAAAAGAGTAGGCTAACGGTTTGGCAGTTTTTTGTGCTGACCCTTTCCTTTCTAATCGGCACCTCCTTTTTCTTCATTCCCGGTGGCTTAATCGCCGTTGCCAAGCAGGACGCATGGATCGTTCCGTTATGGGCGGGAACAGCAGGTATTCTTGCCGCGTTGATCTGGTTACATTTATCCAAACTGCATTCGGGATTGTCAATCGTACAAATCTGTATCCAGGTTGTCGGCAAGCCGATAGGTAGTCTCTTAGCACTCTTGTATATCTTCTATTTCATCCAGCTTGCGGCTTTTATTACCCGGAATCTGGGTGACTTTATGAAACAAACGCTAATGCCGTTAACCCCATTAACTGTTTTTCATGTGATGTTCCTCTTTATTATTGGTTATGCAGTTTTCAAAGGGATTGAGACCATCGCCAGATCGTCAGAATTATTGTTTCTGATCATGGTAGTCACCTTTATTTTTGTGGTCTGTCTGGCACTGCTTGAGTGGGATTGGGGACGATTTCAGGGAATATTCCGCATGGATGTCTGGAAGACAATGAAGGAGACTAGTTCTATCTTTGGATTTCCGTTTCTGGAGGGGTTGATCTTTCTTATGCTGTTTCCATTTGTTCAGAGCAACAAAGTGAAGAGCAGCTTTATTCTGGCGTATGCGTTCGCGACGATTCTGCTAAGTCTGTCGACCTTTTTGACCATAGGCGTACTTGGCGTGACCCGCGCTTCCCACGATACTTATCCGTTCTTTGTCATTGTCCAAGAGATTCATATCGGCAACTTCTTCGAGCATCTGGAATCTACCATGGCGCTGATTTTACTGCTTGCGATTTTCATCAAACTGTCGATCGCTTACTATTGCTCTGTCCTGGGAATCTGTCAATTGTTTGAGATCAAGAACAGGTTTTGGGTAACGCTCGCACTTATTCTGCTAATTTCCGGTCTCGCTATGGGCTACGATAATGTGGTCGAGAATATAGAATTCAGCAAAAAATATGATTTTGAATACACGCTCTTGTTCAGTGTAATTCTGCCGTGTCTACTCTTGCTTGTCACATGGATTCGGAGAATCCGAAAGAAGCGAACGGAGGAGCCTGCCTCATGATCTGGTTTATTCTTTTTATGGCGGCGGCGATCGGGCTGAGTCTGAGGGTAATGGTAAGGGTGCGTACCCAAACCAAGGAAATTCTGGTGTTCTTGGTTATTGTTCTGCTGGGTTTCGCGGATTGGATTAGTATATTTACAGACCACAAGTTCAAACCAACCAAGCTGATTTCAATGCTACTGGATCTTGTGGGACTGTGAGAATTGGATTTCATCTAAGAGAAGATCAGTGATGATCCGATATAGTTAATGCTGAATATGAGCGGATACATGCGAAGTTCGTGATCATTTTAAGCCGTGCTCTTGTTTAACAGAACATTAACTCCATCCCGAACGCCAGCAAAGAGTTAAGGTTCTGTTAAAGTTATGTTTTACAAGAGCTAATCTTGGGTTGCTACAATGAGGGGGAAATAAGCGGGGGGATCAAAAAAATAAAGCACCCAGAGAGGAACTAATCTATGAAGAAAATACTGTCTTTTATGCTTAAATCAATAGGCGTTCTATTCTTGGCCATTATTCTTTTTGTTGTCGGTGTGTTCGTCGTCAATAAGGTCAGCAACAACGCGGAGCTGGGGAAGATAGAACCTTATGGTCAGAAGGTGTCGGTGGATGGAAAGAACATGAATGTCTTGATTGAAGGGAAGGGAGACGAAACCGTCGTGTTACTTACAGGCTTTGCAACAGCAGCCCCAGGCCTTGATTATAAACTACTGATAGACCAGCTAGCTCCCTTTTATAAAGTGGTAGTGGTAGAGCCTTTCGGCTATGGACTAAGTGATCTCACAGACAAAGAACGCACTATTGATAATATCGTAGCTGAGACTCATGAAGCGCTGCAAAAGTTAAATATCAACCACTACACACTGATGGCACATTCGATTGGCGGAATCTATGGATTAGAATACGTGAATAAATACGAAAATGAAGTTAAAGCATTTGTTGGGATTGACAGTAGTTTTCCAGCGCAATTGAGCAAGGAAGATGAAGAGTTTCCAACAGGAGTGTATAAGTTCCTTCGGGACTCAGGGTTCAACAGATTGCTCATGAAATTAAATCCTGACCAAGTGTTTGCACCGGACGGCGATGAGCATATAAAAGATCAAACTAGAATGATTACGCTTAAAAATGCGTTTAATTCAGATATGTTGAATGAAGGGGAGAACTTCGCGCATAACTTTAGAACTGCTGCAAGCTATAGCTTCCCTAAGAACCTTCCGGTACTCTTCTTCTTAGTCAAAGATACGACAGATGTTGCAGGCTGGAAAGAAGGGCATGAAGAGCAAATCAAAGACTCTGCATATGGAAAGATAATCGAGCTTGAAGGGGAGCATTATCTGCACCATACCCGTTCCAAAGAGATCGCGCAAGATTTCAGAAGCTTTATGGCAGAAGTTAAGTGAAAAAATATAAGGGCCGAATGAATCCATACTCCTATGGGTTCGTTGGGCTTTTCTATTACTTTGGTAACAAATTGAAATAAATATGTAATTACTTGTTGCAATTATTCCCAGCAGAGTGTATAACTATTAATGAAAACGATTACATTGAATGTTTGAATAAACCTGAGCCCGCTAAATTTGACTTGTTAAGAGGAGGTGTGAACGGAGAGAGCTGGTAAAAATCAGATTCGACACTATTTTTTGCTGCAAAATGAAATCGATTTCATTTTCTGCTATTTTGCATTATAGCCTACAAATCAAAAAGGAGTTGAGTTCATGAAAATATGGAAAAAGAGTGCTCTTGTACTGCTGTCCGGTCTTTTGATCTCTGCTGGTTCAACAGTACCTAATGCGGCCCACGCTGCTGGGGAACAGGTGGAGGTATGGATTTCGACCTCAGATCCCAATTCTGAACCCGCTGTTGGACTGAGTCCGACTGCCCGGCTGACCCGGATCGCGGATAAGAATTTCAGTAGTAATTCTGGCAATGCTGATGTCACGATTACAGTGAATGAGAACCAAAGGTATCAACAGATGGATGGTTTTGGCGTCTCTCTGACGGATGCTTCGGCCTGGCTTATGAACTACAAACTGGATAACACTAAACGTGCAGAAGTGATGGAGCGGCTGTTCGGAACTACGGGAATTGGTCTCAGCCTGCTGAGGCAACCTATCGGGAGCTCGGATTTTGCTTGGGCAGCCTATACGTATGCTGATGCGCCAAACGATACGTCACTGAACCAATTTACAATCGACCGGGACAAGGCTTATATTCTTCCAATGGTGAAAGCAGCTATCGCTAAGAATCCTAATATCAAAGTCATGGGCTCACCATGGAGTGCACCAGCCTGGATGAAATATTCCAATACGTTGAATGGTGGCAAGCTAAGAGCAGAGCACTATGGAACTTATGCGAACTATTTCAAAAAATACATCGAGGCCTATCAAGCAGAGGGAGTACCTATTTATGCCGTAACCCTGCAAAATGAACCCCTGTATGAACCATCCCATTATCCTTCTATGGGCATGAATATACAAGATCAAACAGGCTTTATTGGCGACTATCTCGGACCTACGCTGCGTAATGCAGGGATCAACACCAAAATCATCGCTTTCGACCATAACTATCTGGATTGGAACTTCCCTAATCAGGTTATTACCAATCTTAAGAATGCGGGCAAAGGCAGCTACGTTTCTGGTAGCGCTTTCCACCACTATGATAGCGGGGACGGCTCGCAGATGACTTCGATCCACAATAATCATCCGGATAAGGACGTCTGGTTCACGGAGGGTGGCTTCGGCAACTGGAATGATCCGCAGAACGGTACATCGAGCGGGTTCGATAATATGATCAATGAGTTTATCAATATTACGAGAAACTGGTCCAAGTCGATCATTACCTGGAACGCTGCCCTGGATCAAAAAGATGGTCCGGCCCTGCTTGCGGCGAACAACAGCAATAAAGGTATGCTAACGATCCGCAATTCGGATAACCGTAATGACGCGCCTGAGAACAATGTAACGTATCATAAGCAATACTATTTGCTCGGTCACTTCAGTAAATTTGTTGTACCGAATGCTTATCGCATTGACAGTAACACCGGATCAGAAGTTAAAAACGTCGCATTCCGCAATCCAGACGGCTCTAAAGTCGTAGTGGCGTACAACTCTTCCAGCGCACAGCGTAATGTGAAAATCCAGTGGGGCAGCCAAAGCTTCACTGTTACTATTCCAGGCAAGTCGGTCATGACTTACAAATGGAGCGGGACCGTTTCATAAAATCATATCATCAGGCCTTCGATACTTGATATCGAGGGCCCTTTTATGATCTGATGCGATTCTTTGTATAGATTTACTTCATTTTGGAAATACCGCCGCTGATCAGGTTCACTTTGATATCGAGCTTGTCAATGCTATTCGAATCGAGAGGTACTAGCCCCTTATCATTTAACTTGTTCCACGTTTGTGCATTGTTACGATAGAAGACATCCGATAGTCCATATACATCGGCACCAATCTCTAGACCTTTTGTGTAAGTCTTCATAATTTGCTCATTAATCTCTTCTATAGCTCTCAGTTCAAGCTTTTTCTTACTTAGATTTGTGCTGATCTCAGGAAGAGTGGCCTGCATAGACAATTTTATCTCGAAGACAGGTTTGCCGTTCTTCAGCTTGGGACGAATGGAGGATTTAATTTTGTTCATGACCAACAAAGCGAGGATGTCGTTTTGTTCATCCTTAATAACCAGGGGTGTTCTTATCGTACTTTTTTCAAGCCATCTATTCCCTAAAACATCGTTATCCTTCAAGCAGCCCCGAAATTGCTGGTTCTGCAGAAAACAAATTCCCTTCATGCTAATATTGGGTGAGGACGCTTTGTTACTGGTCCAGGCCGGTATAATTTCTAGATAAGGTAGTTGAACCGTTTCCGCTTTTTCTCTCCACTTCCAAATAAACTTGTAGAGGTACATCGGAGCGATGATGGAACTCTGTTCATAAATTCGCATAGGACTGTTAAGCTGCGAGTAGATCACCGATAAATCGGCGATTGACGTCGTATTCAGCACTTTATCCATGGAATCACTAGTCCCCATGGTCCAAACGGTATAACGAAATTCATAGTATCGATCCCACACTTCCAATACCTGGTTTACAACCTCTCTCTTCTTTAGCGCTGCTTCACTAAAAACGATCGTCTTCACATTACTCCAGACAATTCTTTGCGGGCTAGTCGAATACAAATTGAAAATCGCAGTATCAAAGGATTCACCGTCAGCTTTTCCTACGTATGTTTTCTGTTCCTGGGCTTGACCTGATTCTTTCTTGGCGATGCCACTAAAGTTAACCATCTGGATGTAAACAACGACCTTGTTATCTACATAATCGACTCCGAGTGTATTCACATAGATCATGTGCTCAATTTCCTTTGCTCCCCAACAACCTGTAAGGAGTGTGGAAAGCAGTGCAGGTATAAGAATGCATCGGATTATTCTCATTATCGATCTCGTCCTTTAATCCTCGTATTGTCAGTTAATCTTTTTTTCCCCCATGGCATTCTGAAAAACACCTTATACCATTCCTTAAACTGTGGCGGGGATAAAGGAGAAAGATAGTAGGTCCCGAAGGAACGTAAATTGACCATAAAGAGGATCAGTGCAAGCAGACAAGTCATCGTTCCAAACAACCCAAGAAACCCGCTAATGATGAGCACGGCAACCCGAAACAAGCTAACAACGCTAACTAATGACTGATTTACTAATGTAAAAGTGGCAAGTACTGAAATGGCGATAACCACAATCGTACCTGGACCTGCAATCCCAGCAGATATGGCCGCCTGACCAATAATCAGACCTCCCACCACCGACAAGGTCTGGCCAAAAGCGGAAGGCAATCGCATGCCCGCTTCCCGGAAAATTTCAAACAAAATAAGCATGACAATGGCTTCTAAAGGAGCGGGAAGAGGCACTCCCTGTCTGGAGTTGACTAAGGTTGCAAGCAATGTAAACGGGATTTGATCCTGGTGAAACGTAGTGATTGCGATCCAAAAACCCGGTAAAAACAAGGAAAGCAACACACCGAATACTCTTAATAACCTCGAAAAAGCAACAAAGAAATTCACCATATGTGCATCTTCCGAGGTGTTTAGCAAAAAGTTAAAGGTCACCGGCGCCATTATTACAGTAGGTGAACCATTCGTTAAAAGTACAAATTTACCATGAAGAAGCGAATTGGCTGCATAATCAGGTCTTCCTGTATAAGTGAATAATGGAAATAACGAAAATCGGGTCAGACTTTCTTCAAGCTGGGTACTACTAATCAATCCCCTCATTTGAACATTGTTCAGTTTTGTCTTTATTAAATGTAAAACATGAGGCTTGATCGTATCCTTGAGATATAAGAGATGAACTTTAGTCGCAGTTTGGGTTCCAATCGTGAATTCTTCAACCGCTAATAATTCGGTTTGGAGTCTTTTGCGAATAAGGGCAATATTGGTGAAAGAATCTTCTGTAAAGCCATCCTTCGGTCCCCGAGTTGACACTTCCGTATTCGGCTCCTCAGGTTGACGTTTAGGTGGATCAGCCAATTTGACAGTGAAGAACTGATTCGAAGGTGTAAATATCAGAAGAAGATCACCGCCCAGCACGGTTTCTTTCATCGATTGTTCGATCTCATCCATTGGCAGGGAAGTCATATGAAACGGAACCTTCTGCTGAAGATCAAGTCCATTGGATAAAAGGATAGATTCTGGAATTTTTTTTAATTCGGGTATAATGAATTGCTCCACCTTGACTACATCGCACAATCCCTGACAATAAACCAGTTGTACGGCATAATCCGAGGTAGACAAAGAGAGATCCATTCTCAAGATATCCGAACTTGACCCGAATAATGTTATAACTACATCCTCGATTTTTTGGGAATCCTTTTGCTCTTGCCCTGTCATGATGCTGCTTTCCCCTTTCGATGAGCCAAGCTAATCAACCCCGCAATAACTACAGAAAAAATCAGCACCCCCCATAAAGAAAAGGGAAGTACGTAGGAAGATAATAATTTCAGAAAAAATTGATCACTAAAAGGGATAGCTGTGAACACTACAATCATTAAAAAAATGCATCCAAGTATCCACATCTTCATTTTTTTGCTTTGAATTTGGAATATGTCGAGAATAAGGAACATGGTTAGGGAAATTCTCAGAAAAGCACCGCTGAACCATTGGTAAACACTAAAAAAGTCCAAATGCTCAATGTAACTGCCAATCGTCAATAATCTCCATTCTTCATATGCAGGAAACCTGAGTTTACCTGCCTCATCCGGACCAAATTCAACAATTGCTCCAATAATCGGCCCCATGGTGAGACCCAAAATAAGCAGGATCATAATCAGAAATGAAATGTAGGAGAGGCGAGATTTGATGTGATGCTGCATAAATAGAAGCATGATGACCTCAACAAAACCCGCACCAACGTAGAGAGTTCCGTTCCAGACTGGTTGTAGGCCATGCTCAAGTATAGGTTTTAACAAGGAATAATCTTTATGGGTTGTGTTAGAGAACATTATAAAAAAGCCCAATATAACAACAAAAGGCAATAAAATACCGGCGGTATTAGCGAGGGAATGAATGCCTAAATAAGCATTTATGGCAGAAATAAAAAGTAAGATGAGAGTAAGTACCAGTATGGGGGTCTCCGGGGAAAAGGTGAGATGCACCCAATATACGGTGTCCCTAGTTGTAAGCATGCATATCACAAACAAATATACGCCAGCGAACACGGCAAGCATACGGCCAACGAAGGGATGATATGCTTTTGCCAGCCATTCGAAAAGATGCTGTTTCTTAATTTTGGTACTGCTAATGTGCAGAATAAAAATCCAGACTAGCGCACAGGCGCCTGCCAACAGTACCGAGATCCAAGCGTCCCGCTTTGCCGCATCCAGCAGGATAGGAATGATGATGACATGATTTAGAAGGCCAGTGCTCAGCATAATAATCATGGTGGATTGAATAAACGAGATGTTTGTTTTTATTTTCCCCATCCTCCTAAATAAACCGGCTCATCTTTACCTTATAGTGTCATTCTTTTCAGTGAAATATTCTGCTAAATCATCGAGAAGCTTTTACGAAATAAGCAATACAACGCAAAAAAACGTAGTCAGTGCACTTATTGTGCAGCGGCTACGGTTTTTTCACTGTGGGACCCTGGTTCAGTTCTTTCGAGGTTTAACTTTTGCAAATAGCTTAATATTGCCCGATAAGAATAGCCCAATCACAACAACGACAGTTGCCACGATATCAAAGGAGGTTACTTGTTCATGGAGAACAACCGCTGCCAGAATAAAGCCGAATATAGGCGTCATGAACAACCAATTGTTAGCTCTAACAGGGTCTTGTTTTAATAGATAGAACCAAAGCAACATAGTCCCGATGGAGATGACGAAGACCAACCAAAGCAGCGAGCCAAGGAGATGCATATCCGGCTTTAAGAAAAAGATATCCTTTTCGAGAAAATAGGCAATGGGCAGTGCTACGATCCCACCGATACATAACTGCCACGTGTTGATCACGATGCTGGGTAAATCCAGATTGATCTTCTTGAAATAAACACTCCCCACTGCCATTGAGAGCATCCCGATCCCTAAAATGATCAGGCCGCTTATACTAGCCTCGCCACCCGCGATAGACGGCCAGGTAGCTATCAACAATCCGCAGGCCGCGACTAACATCCCCAACCATTCTTTTATCGAAATGCCTCGTTTCAGCCAGAGATAGGAGAGGAAGGCAACGAGAAAAGGATTGGTGGCCACGAACAAATTAAACAAGCCCGCGGACACATAGGTTAACGCCCAAAAAGTCGCTCCCAAGTAAATTGTTGTGTTCAGAAGTCCCAGCACAATTAGCGGCAGCCATTGCCGGGGCTTCGGCCAGGAAAATTTCCTGTTCAATCCGTACACATACAGAAAAAGCAGCAGTCCGGCCGAAAGAAAACGAAACGTGGCCAATGCCAGTGGTGTTGTAGAGTCCAACCCGAATTTGGTGGCTATGGCCGCAGAGGACCATAAGAATGTGAATAGTAAACCCAATGTTGTCGACATGATTCTGCTCCTTCAAATGAAATGCCCAAAAACCGCGATTCACAGACAATCACAGTTATAAGGGGAACTTGCCATGTACTTGCACGGGTCAAGTTCATATTCATTTTACAGGGTCAGAAGTGGGCATTTTTGTCTGGATTTCAGGTTGATTTTACACCGTGCCAGATGTGGTATGCTGTTTACGGTATTGGCTCGGGGTTGTCTTCTCGATTTGTTGGAACAAACGGGTTAAGGAAGATTGATGCTCCAAGCCTACTTGAAGGGCAATCTGCAGCATGGAGTAGTTGGTTTCGCGCAGTAATTGCTTCGCTTTATTCAACCGGACGTCTTGCAGATAACTGGACGGTGTTGTCCCAGTTTCTCTAATAAACCAATCAGAATAATATGACCGATTATAATGCTCTAGTTCCGCTAACTGCTGCACCGTTATATTCTCGTGATAGTGCTCATGAATATACTGGATGGATCTAGGCTGCCGCTGACTGATTAAATTATGCGAAATATAAGGGTACAGCTCTTTAAGAGCGGAAGGAGAGGCCGCTTCTTGGCTCAATTCATTCAGGATAAGATACCGGATGCCTTTCCACTTGTTGTTTAACGCGTACGGGGTTCCTTTATGGTCCAGCCTGCTGGATGGAATCATCACATCTGGAATATCCAACACCAGAAACTCGTTACGTACATTGGAATGAAAAGAATGATCACATTTAGGAGGGACGTAAAATAATAGCTCGTCACCGAGCACATAATTTTCAGCACCTGCTTCGATAGCCATTTCACCTTGCAGCGGCAAAATTAATTGTGCATAGGGGTGGGAGTGTGTCACCCGAGAGGCGGTATAGGTTCGTCGTTCTGCTATAAGTTCTCTATGGATGTTCATGGTAAGTTCCCCCTCGACAGTTCAACAACGTTAATATATATATCCTTACGATTACTTTTGCCTAATTCTACGATGAATTCATTGATCTAGCAATCCCCGTATTTCTGTCTGTAATGACTTAATGCGAGCAGCGGCCAGATGTAACGGTAGCTATGATAATGGATATAAAAGTTGCCGGGGAGACCAGCACCTGTTGGATAAACAGTCTTCCAATCATCTTCATGCATGGAGGTAATAAGCTTGCGAATCCCTTGATCTATCGCGGGTATTGGCTTTGGGTGAGTGGCGATTAGCGCATCTAAAGCCCAGGCTGTTTGGGAGGGGGTGCTTTCACCTAAAGGGACATAATGAAGAAGGCGATCACTATGGCAGGATTCTCCCCAGCCGCCGTCCGGGTTTTGGATGCTTAAGAGCCACTGGGCTCCTTTTTGCACGGAATCATGACTTGTCGGCACGCCGACAGCCACCAAACCGGTTAATGCAGCCCATGTCCCATATATGTAACAAACACCCCATCGTCCATACCATGAACCATCCTTCTCCTGATTATGGATTAACCATTTACTGCCCCGTTTGATGAATTCGTGCCGCATATCTAGCCCGGTAAAGTTCCCGAGATACTCCAAGGTACGGCCTGTAAGATCTGCCTCGGAGGGATCGGTGGCTGCGGATTTGGCACCGTCGATGGCGAGCCATGTGAGCATTTCTTTGTTGGTGTTTTTTTCAAAAGCCGGCCAGCCGCCGTCTTTATTCTGCATGGACAGCACCCAATTCAGTCCGCGATTCCAGGATTCCTGATACGCTCCCGTTGTTCTTGACAAGCTATAGAGCGCCCGTAATGCAGCTGTCGTGTCATCTACATCCGGATTAATCGTATTAGACTCGGAAAAACCCCATCCTCCCGGTTCTACATTGGGATTGTGGATGCTCCAATCTCCCCGTTTATGGTGCTGTCTAGACAGCAAATAGGATGCAGCACGAGTAATCGCTTTGTGATCATCTCCTATTCGGGACTCTTGCAAAGCATAAGAGATTAGAGCAGTATCCCATATGGTGGAGGGAGAGTTTTGCATTGTTGTTTTAGCTGGGGAACGGTACTGCATCGCTGTAAGTCCTTCAATAGCTTTAGTAATCAGAGGGTGCTGCTCATCGTATTTCAGGGCCAGCAGGGCAAAAATCATCAGAATTGTACTGGTAGCGTAGCTGTAGAGGGTGCTGTCAGATTCGATGCGTTGGAGTATGAACTGTTCTGCCTTGTCCCTGGCGGCTTCATGGATAGAGCGGGGTGTTCCAATAAGTCTGCTTAAACCTGAGTGAATGTCATCTTGCATCTCCTGATACCCGTGTAAGTCCGGCTCCTCAACGTCAATTCGTGAGTCTAAGAGGTCTGACAGGTCGGGAGCATCAGCGGTTGTAATCGAGAAACGCCGGTCGGCCATGATCAGCATAGGGGTGAGGTGGACTCTTGAATAACCGGAGAACTCATAATAATTAATGGGGAAGTAATTGGGGAACATCAGCACTTCCAGCGGAATGAGGGAGATCGATAAAGGCCATTTGGATTGCCCGGTAGCAGCGAGAATGGCTTTAGTTAAAATGCTGGTGACTTTTGCAAGTCCACCTTTGGACTGGATATAACGCTTGGCTCGCTGGATAGGCTCGTCTGTGATTTTGCTGTATCCGGAATAGAGCAGGGCGTAGTAAGCTTCCACAGTTGCGGATAAGTTCCCGTCCTCTTCATCTGGGTATAATCTCCAGAACCCTCCTGGCTGCTGTTCGTTAAGGATACGGTCATACAGCTTCCGGATCAGCGCCTCATTCTGCACATTCAATATCCGGAACAGAATAATGACATAGGCATCAATGACGATTCCGTTCTCAAAACAATAATGCCACGATCCGTCTTGCCGCTGCTGCTGCAACAGAAATGATGTCAGCCGGTCAATTTCCTTATCTACTGTGCTAAGAACATCGCTCATTCTTGGGTACCTCCGAAGACCGTAATTAGTCGCATTATATGAAATTATATGATGATGGAATGGTGGAGATGATTGAGTCAACTTTATTGCAGCAGCTTGTGGCAGAGCCAATAAGAGTTTTTGTTAGATCGGATCATGTAATTCTGAATAAAAGTTATAGGGCTGCAAAGTTGCTAGGTAGCAACTCTACAGCCCTATTGTAGCTTGAAAGCGATTCCGTTTATTAATTTTCAACTATTCAATTACTATGCGGTTCAACTTGAGATTGACTGGAGCGGCAAGGGTGTCGCCTACAGGGCATTTACTCTCTAGAAATTGCACGAATTGCTCGATTCTTTCGGCAGGCGATGAGGATTTTATGTAGAAGGTGTAGCGAATATCGGAGTATCCTGGACGGACTTCAGATCGGTTGAAAAATCCATCGAGATCCAGATCACCTTCAACCTCAACTCTGAAATCTTCCAGCTCTACTTCAAACTTGGGAGCATAGACTCGGGCTACAATGGATTGGCAAGCGCCTAAAGAGGCAAGCAAAGCCTCGACAGGATTCATTCCTGTATCCGTACCTCCAAGGCTTTGAGGTTCGTCGATGATGAGCTCGAATTGTCTTGCCTTCGTTACGACTCTGACGCCGTCTTGCAGATGGGCAGTGGCTTTGAACGTTTGAACATTTGGCATGAGGTAGGCTCCTTTTTCTGGACGCTCCATAAAGTGATGGGAAGCTTCGCGGTGTTTTAAATCCTAGTATTTAACTTTGATTAATTTAGATTATAGTTCTATTGCTTACAATCTGTCAATCTTTGAGAGATTAGCACCTAGACATTAATTTGAATTGGTTATTTGACGTATAAGTAGAGTGGTGGGAGAATTAGTTAATGAAAATAATTCCCCGATGTTACATTTTCAAAGGTCAGTATAGTCATTACTAAAATGGAAAGAAGGATGACGACATGGGAATGCGTGGATATTACTTTGCTATGGATGACAGCTTGGTGCAGCAAATCGCAGCAGGCGAGATTGCATTGAAGAGTTTGAAAATAGACGATTATCCCGGACTGGACATTGATAGATCCTGGGAGGCAATCCACTATTTGCTTTGTGGAGTTATTTCCGATGGAGATGCCCCTCTTGGCTATGTTGTTCCGCTGACGTCAGACAAAGGTATCGAATTCGGCTCATTCGGGGCGTTCTCCTTACGCGCCGGGCAAGTTGCAGAAGCGCTTCAGGCTATGTCTGAGCTGGATGAAGAGCAGCTCCGCCTGCGGTATGATTTCCCGGCCATGGTAAAGGAGGAGGTATATCCCCTTGACCCTGAAACTGTTTCAGACGAGGATAAGGACGAGTTCTTTGGCTATATGCTTCAGTATTTTAACGAAATCCAGCGTTTCTACAGCCAAACTGTAGCCGAGGGTAAAGGTCTTATCTTCTATATTTTCTGATTCCAATAATTTGAATCCTCGCAAGCGGCTGCGGGGTTTATGATCATTCCTGGGGTGTGAGTCATACGGAGGGGGTCTATGAGCTAAGTCTGATATAATTAATAGATGCAGAGATTAAGGGAAGGAATGTTATTGTGAAGAAAGTTATCATCATTGGATCAGGAATTCTAGGAGCTTCGACAGCTTATCAGCTAGCAAAAATGGGTGCAGAGGTCCTTATCATAGATCGTCAGGATAGCGGACAGGCTACGGATGCGGCAGCGGGCATAATCTGCCCCTGGCTTTCTCAAAGGCGCAATCAGGCGTGGTACCAGCTGGCAAAGTCCGGCGCACGTTTCTACCCCGGATTAATTACTGAACTCTTAAACGAAGGGGAAACTGAGACGGGCTATGCACAAGTAGGCGCGCTTAGTATTCATCATGATCTGGAGAAAATCGGGAAGATGGAGGAACGGGCGCAAATACGCAAAACTGATGCACCGGAGATTGGTGAAATAACCCGACTTGATGACAAAGAGACCCATGAGCTATTTCCACTATTAGAAGAAGGTTATCATTCTGTTCAAATTAGCGGAGCCGCTCGGGTCGATGGCCGTGCATTACGCGATGCACTGCTTCGATCTGCGCAAAGAAATGGAGCTGTCCTTGTACACGGGGATGCCAAGCTACAATTTCAAGAAAACCGTGTAACAGGTGCAACTGTCGGTGCACAAAGCTTCCTGGCGGATGAGGTCATAGTTTGTGCAGGGGCATGGGCACCACAGTTGCTGCAACCTTTAGGGGTTCAATTCGAGGTTCGTTATCAAAAAGCACAAATCATGCATTTGCAGGTCGAAGACCAACAAGATATAGGTAGCTGGCCGGTTATCATGCCGCCGTCTGACCAGTACTTGCTGACTTTTGCTGGGCAGAAGATTGTGATTGGGGCGACTCATGAGAACGAGATTGAAGGCTATGATACCAGGATTACCCCCGGGGGGATGCAGGAAGTTCTGAACAAAGGGTTAGAACTGGCACCTGTTCTAGCCAATAGTACGTTTCAAGAGGTACGAGTCGGATTCCGTCCGTTCACACCCGGTTTTCTTCCGGTGCTGGGGGCTATACCTGGCTGGGAGGGACTAATAGCAGCCAACGGTCTGGGAGCGTCGGGGTTGACGATGGGGCCTTTTATCGGCAGCCAGCTGGCGAAGATGGCACTGGGATTGGATCCCGATATTAATATCCTTGATTATGATATTGGACAAGCTTTGAGCAAAATATGAGTTAAGATCACTAACTAATTCTATGAGAGCCTCCTTATCTGTACGACGTACGGGTAAGGGGTTCTTTGCGTTGCATTCGATGTGAACATAATATATGCATGTAAACCCAAAACAAGGTAATAATACAGTTGTTATCGGTAACAAATGGAGGACTCAAATTTGAAACTTACCCGAAATCAAATGATGTGGCTCGTCTTTTGCATAAATGTCGGGCTTCCGATCTATCTGTCCGGGACGATGAAAGTCACCAAGCAGGACGCCTGGTTCAGTGTGATTCTGGCGGGCGTCGCGGGCTTTATCGTGCTGGCATTGGCCGTACGTAACGCAAAATATTTCCCGGGCCAGACTTTTATAGAATTCAGCCAGGAAGTGCTCGGCAAATGGGTGGGGCGGTTTTGGGTGCTTCCTTATTTAGCCTATTGGATGATTTCACTTGGGAATACCTTGCGATCCGTCGTTGATTTTATAATCATGGCTTTGTTTCGGGAAACGCCACTTACGGCTGTAGTTATTGTCTTGTTTGTCGTCGTTGCCTTTGCTGTAGCTACGAATGGAATCAACACCATCGCCCGCTGCGCCGAACTGATGGGACCTTTCATTGTGTTGATGTTTTTTTGTATATATATATTGAACTTGAGCAACCTGGATTTTGCATTTCTATTTCCTATCGCTGCTGATACGAGTCCTTTAAACATGGCTAGAGGCACCTTCACAATGATGGAGATGTACGGGGATTCTTATTTGCTTGTGTTGGTCTATGGATTCTTGAACAAACAAAAGGGGGTAACCCCGAAGATTTATGTCGGATTTGTACTGGCGGTTGGGTTAATGGTCCTCACAACGACTTTTATCCTGTTAACCTTCGGACCGGGACTGGCCGCTAAGATGCAATATCCGCTTTATGAGCTGGTCCGGTATATTGAAGTCGGTGAGTTTCTGCAGCGGCTTGAGGTCGTGATGATCGCGCTGTGGGTCTGCAGCGCATTCATCAAGCTGGGGTTTTATTTATTTTGCCTTAGTTACGGGACTGCACAGTGGCTTGGTATTAAGCAATGGAAGCTGCTCATTATTCCCATTTCGGTGCTTGCCGTATGGGCAGCGGGTCTTACGTCCAGTCTGCTGACAACCCGGGCGCTTCTCTTGAGATACATTGATCCGATAGTGCTTCCGCTGCTTTACCTGGTCCTTCCGGTAGTTCTCTGGATCATGATTCTGCTGCACAGACGAAAGCAACAAAAAGCACAAACTGGTGTAGTCCCCAAAATCCCCAAGGTGAGCCTGGGGTGGAAATGGTCCGGGGTTACGCTGCTGATTCTTATGCTCAGTATGTATTACTATGTGTACATTCACTATTTCAAAGTCTAGCCACATGAATAAATCAGGATAAAGCGAGGGATGGTTTTGAGTAACCTGCCACGAAACCCGTCACGGTCAGATCAAACTCCAGACCACGAGTCGCATTCTATCCGTTTGACGGAAGATCTGGATCAGACTGAACAAGCGATGCGGGATATTTTTGCTGACTGTACGGATGTTATATTCAGACACTTTGAGTTTGAGGGCCCTTCCCGGCTGCTCTTCATTTATCTTCAGGGCTTTACCGATCCTCATTTGTTGAATCTCGATATTATTAAGCCTTTGAGTGAGCTTCATAGTAACGAGCCCTTTACTGCTGACGTGCTCAAAACCTACGTATCTTCTATCTCTGAACCCATCACTGATATCGATGAGGCAGCGGGTGCGATTGCTTGCGGTGACATTGTCTGCTTCAGTCATGGGGAAGCGGCTGCGTACAGTATGGAAGTTAGCCAGCCTCCTAAGCGAAGTATTGAGGAGCCCAGCAATGAGGTCGTAGTTCGGGGACCCCGGGAGGGGTTTATCGAGGATTTGAACACCAATATTACGATGCTACGCAGAGCGCTACCTAATCCAACGCTTAAGACCGAGGCTTTCCATGTGGGGGAGACCGTCAAGCGAAAGGTTGTCATCGCCTACCTTAAGAATATAACGCCCGTCGACATCGTGAATGAAGTCAGAGAACGGATTCTGAACATAAAGGCCGATCAGGTCTCGAATTACATGGAAGAGTTCATTGAAGAATCCGCGTTTACCCTGTTTCCGCAGATCCAGAACACAGAACGGCCAGACATTGTCAGCTCCAGTCTACTGGAGGGGAAAGTGGCCATTCTTATCGATGGCAATCCGTTCGTCTTAATTTTGCCGATGACCCTTTTGTCAGGCCTGCAAGCGGCTGATGATTATTACGAGCGGTTCATTTATACGTCGGCAATCCGGGCGGTTCGGCTAATCCTGTTTCTCATCTCCATCTATCTGCCGTCCCTGTACATTTCGATCACTTCCTATCATCCCCAAATGCTGCCGACTAACCTGTTACTGAGCATATTGTCCGCACGTGAAGGGATTCCCCTGCCCGTTGTATTTGAGGTGCTTATTATGGAATTTATGTTCGAAGGACTTAGAGAAGCAGGGCTCAGACTTCCGAAGCAGATCGGCTCTGCAGTCAGCATTGTAGGTGCACTGGTCATTGGACAGGCGGCTGTTCAAGCTGGAATTGTCTCCGCTCCAATGGTAATCGTTGTTGCGGCCACCGGGATTTCCTCTTTTGCAGCTCCCCGCTACAATATCGGTACAGCTGCGCGCATGCTCCGGTTTCCAATGCTGATCCTCGCGGCGTTATTCGGTCTCTTCGGGATTATAATGGGGACGATTCTCTTGATCGTTCGTCTAACGAACCTGTCTTCTTTCGGCACTCCTTATCTGAGTCCACTCGTTGACAGGGAGGGCCAGTCCCTGCGGGATACTTTCATTCGCGCTCCGCGCTGGATGATGCACCGCAGACCGCGTCCGGCCGTGCGGAAAACACCTCCAACGTCCGGCACACCACGATCAAATCCGCGTGAGGAGAGGAATTCATGAGATGGATGCTTCACAGACTGCTTCCCTTGGTTATTATTTCCTGTATGCTCGCCGGATGCTGGGATCGGCTGGAGCTTAATGACCGTGCTGTTATTCTTGGATGGGGGATGGACAAAGATAAGGATGGACAATATTTGGCCAGTGCGATGATTTTCATCCCACAATCGAATACTAACAACAACGGCGATGGGAATTTAGCTTCCCTGAGCAAGCACTTTGAAGTATTTACTGGAAAAGGAAAATCGATTATGGAATCGGCTAATCAGATTCAACCCAAGTTGTCACGTACCATTTTTGCCGGAAACCGTCGAATGATCGTCATCGGCGAGAGTATGGCCAGAGATGGGTTATCCAATATTTTGGACGAATATAGCCGGAATAAAGATGTTCGTCTTAGAACCGATATGATCATTGTGGAGAAGGGGACCGCCTTAAGCTTACTGGAGATGGTGTATCCGCTCGAGGATTCTCCGGCGACGGGAGCGCTGAAAATACATCAAAACACAGGCGGATTGGCAGACAAGGCCATGGTCTATTTTCTGCAAGCTATTAATGATCCGGGAAAGAGCCCAACACTCCCGCTTCTATCTCTATCCAGCAAGGAGCAATCGCATAAACAGGAAATGCAAATGACAGGTATTGCGGTCTTTGATAATAACCTGAAAATGAAATACAAATTAAATGTGGAGGAGACTCATTCCTTTTTTTGGCTCACTAAAAAAATCAATAAATTCAGTATCACGGTCCCCATAAAAGGAAAAGGGGTGATCAATATGGATATGCACCGCTTGTCCAGTAAAATTGCCGTGAAACTGGTTCAGGGAAAACCGCAATTTGAAGTGAAACTCAAAGGTGACGTAGTGATCGTAGAGAACGAAACTGCGCTGCATCTGGATCAGATGGAGGATTTCAGAAAGGCCGAGGAAGCACTTAATCAAAAATGTAAAACAGATATGGAAGCCTTCCTTCAACATATTCAGCAGGAGAAGACGGATGTCGTTGGGTTTAACGGTTATATTCACCGCAAATATCCTCGCACCTGGAGAAAGGTGGAGCCTAGCTGGGGGCATGATTTTGCCAATGCATCTGTTAAAGTAGAGGCGAATATGACTCTCCGCCAAATCGGCCTCACCGGAACCTCTATCGAAAATGAGGAGGACCCGGACTAGAGCAGCTTAATGTATAAAATTTCATTGATGCTATACCTTTTGAAATATGGTGCTAGAGCGTCTGTCGATGACTCGAGAAGGGCACTTCAAGAAAGAAGCTTTTTTCAGAACAAGTGAAAGTGGGCAGCCTATGTGGCATGATGCGTATCAATATTCTATCTTGAATGAAGAATGGAATGTTGATCACTGTAACAAATGAATATTCTTTCAAAAAACACTGATTCCCCACGGGAACAGTGTTTTTTTACAATGCCTTAGGGGCATTCACTGAGTCTCACTATAGATGGTCATTGACTTTCTTCAACAACTCTTTGAAGGTCTGTCGCTCATCCTCGGAGAGGGATTGAATGATTTCTGCCTCCACCTGTTGAAAGGACTGCTCGAAGGCTTCAATAAGCGCAATGCCTTTGGGCAGAACATAGATATTCTTTTGTCGCTCGTTATGGGCAGGGATTTTACGTTCGATGTATCCCTTTTTTTCAAGACCTTGAAGCATGCTGGTGATGCTCGCGCCGCGTACGTGGAAATGATCGGAAAGATCCTTTTGAATCAGACCCTTATCTTGATGTTCATAAATATAGCCGATCATCTTACCTTGCTGAGAATTTAACCCCAATTCTTTGATGCTCTCGTCGGCTCGTTTCTTTATTTTCAGTGAGACAAGTTGCAGCAAATCCAGGCTGAGTGTATCTTGCTCGGTATCCATTAAAGTGCCCTCCTTTGAAATTTGAACAATTATACTTCTAACTATCAGTAGTTGAACTATATAAGGATTTTCTAGTGTTTGTCAACCAACGCTATTAACAAACATCGCTTATAGAGCTTCTTGACAGGTAAATTGAATTAAAGTTATCATAGATACATTAGGTCTGTAATTGAAAAGATGAGCTTCTTGCTTAATATACACTGCCCTTACGACTGTGAAGGGCAGTGCTACAGTTCATTTAATTATAGATATAATATATCTGTATAGTATTTAATATATCTGATGGAGGTATTCAACTTATGACGATCTACGATTGTGCCATTGTCGGCGGCGGGCCGGCAGGATTAAATGCCGCACTGGTGTTAGGTAGAGCGAGAAAGAGTGTGGCGCTTCTTGATAACAGTCAGCCCAGAAATGGGGTGACACATGCCTCTCACGGATACCTTACACAGGATGGGGTTACGCCAGCCGAGTTTCGTCGTGTAGCCTATGAGGAGGTGTTGCGTTATCCATCTGTTCGCCATTTACCGACCGAGGTGATTGATATCCAGAAGACAGATCTTAGTTTTTCTCTGTCCACCTCTTCCGGTGAGCCTGTGATAGCTCGCAAGCTGATATTGGCTACCGGGATGAAGGAGGTGTTTCCCGAGATTGAGGGGCTTCGCGACTTTTACGGGAAAAGTCTGTTCAATTGTCCTTTTTGCGACGGTTGGGAGCTGCGAGATCAACCGCTTGTTGTCGTTTCCGACAATCCTGGTGTATTCCATAAGGTCAAGCTGGTCTTGGGCTATAGCCAGGACATCGTGGTTTGCACGAGCGGCCATGATATTCTGAATACCGATCAGCGGGAGCAGCTTACATCCAGGGGTGTGTCTATCGTGGACACGCCTGTCGCAGCTTTTTCCGGGAGAGAGGGGCTGCTGGAACGGGTACATTTTACAGATGGCACGATTGTGGAGCGCAGGGGAGGATTTATTGATCCTACTTTACTGCCTCACGCCCGGTTCGATAAATCATTAGGCTATGAGATTGCGGACAACGGTGCGATCGTTTCTGATGAGACGGGCAGAACCAAAGTAGCTGGACTATACGCAGCCGGAGATTCGGCCTATGTGATGCCTTCTCAGTTGATTTATGCCGCTGCTTCCGGCAGTAAGGCTGCAATGTCTGTTGTTGCTGATCTGATGGAAGAAGATTGGAGTAAATTCTCGAAGTAGGCTCTGAATAGAGAACTTGGGAACAAGTGAAAATCAAGAAGGCTTCTCATGGTTCGATTGAACACGTGAGGAGCCTTTTTATATGCAAACTTTGATTATGCATTTTACAAATTTATTTTGCGAATGTATCGGTCATCCATTGCGAGAATTTAGCTTTTTCTTCAAATTGAGGGTAATGAGCGGATTGATCGTATATTATAAGTTCCTTCTGAGGCGCCTCTAGCTTCTCCATATACTTATGAGCTGAATCCGCAGAAGTCATATAGTCGTATTTCCCCATAATAAAGTACACAGGTAAATTTAGTTTGGTGACTAGGCTTGGTAGAGGTTTATCCATAGCTGGCTTTAATAAAGTATCCTGTGAGTAAAATAAGCCGCGATAAAAACGGATGATATCCAGTAAGTTATACTCCGGTCCGAACAGGAAACCGTCCCTTATGTCGGTAGCTTCATCGATCAATCTTGCTGCCCCGCCATATTTTCGGAGATAATCTCGTGGAGCTAACTGCTCGCCACTCTGGATTTTATCGGTTAATCCTTGCAAATGCTGGACATCGGTTGTATTGCCGCTTGATTTGGCTTGATCGATCATGTAATTCAAGGCATCCAGTTCACTCTCTACGGTATCTGCCATCTGACCAATTCCTATGTAGGCTTCATATTTTTCAGGAGCTTGCTGTACTGCCTGTGTAGCAATATAGGTACCAAACGAATGCCCCATCAGAATAACCTTCTTCTTATCCAAACGATCACTTATATAATCTGTCAAAACCAGCAAATCCTTCACTAATAGATCACTCGTGAGATTCGAGTAGTCTTCTCCAAAGTGATACGATTTCCCGGTGGCCCGTTGGTCATAATGAACGATCGTGAAGTGCTTTTCTAATTCATCCTGGTATTTGGTCACATAAGGTATTTCAGAAACACCTGGACCGCCATGTACAAAAATGACAACAGGATTGCTCTTGTCCTGACCCCGGATCATCAATTCATGACCAGTGCCATTAATTTCGACTTGCTTGAGTTCGCTAATGCTGTTTTCTCCTTTTATTGCGGGTGTCCATGTTGGGAAGATCAACCCTATGCCCACAAGTAAAAGAATCGCGAGTCCGAGATACAGCAGAATCCGTTTTACTTTTCTAATAATCTCATCTCCTTTATCTGGTGTAAAAGAATAATATAGCATATAAAGAATTTTTACCCAATACAATAATAACCTTTAATTGGCTATAGTGGATAATTATTAAACGTGTAGAAAATATCAATAAAGTAATACACTTCTTTTATTTACATAATAGATTATGATTTTACAATAATCATTTTTTTCACAAAGGAGCTGAACAGGTCTTGATCAAAATATCCGATCACTCGCTGGACACAATGGCCAAGAAATTCGGTACCCAAATGGATGCCCTGACTTTTGTGGGCGGTGGAGGAGAGGAATCAGACGGTATTCTCTATGGCTATCGTTCCGGGTCCCGCGATATGGTTCTCAAGATTATGGCCGTTCCGAAGAAAGATGCTGATAGGGCATTTAAAGAAATGAACGAACGCACCCGGTTTATCAACTATCTAGGAACACATGGGATGGACATCGCTTATCCGGTAATGAATGCGAACAATAACCTTATCGAAACACTGGATACAGGTGACAATATCCTGGTAGCTTATACGATGGAGAGAATCCGCGGGAGTGTTCCAGGGGTCAATGATTTCACCAAGGATTTCCACACCAGATACGGAGCAATGATAGGAAAGCTACACCGGCTCACAAAGGATTATCCCACTTGGAAAGGGAATGCGCAGGAGAAAGACAGTGACGCAATGAACTGGGAGGGTGAATGGAACTCCTTTTATTCATGGTGTAAAGATGTAGAGGTTAAGCAGGCTTGGAAGAGCCTTAAGCGTGAACTGTCTGAACTTCCGATAAACCGGGATACCTTTGGCTTTATTCACAACGATCCGCATATAAATAATATTATGCTAGAACAAGACCGGATTGTCCTAATCGACTTCGATGTTGCCTGTTATCACTGGTTCGCGAATGATATTGCTATCGCTTCACAGTTTCTGTTGTTTTCGACAGCTGGTGGAATGAAAGAGCCGTTCAAGGATATGGATAGTTTGAAATCTTTCTACACGCATTTTATGAACGGTTATGAGACGGAAAATCATCTGGACGCCTTATTTCTAAATAACCTCGAATTATTTATAAATTACCGCAGATTGCTGATGTATACTGTTTCTCAGAGTTGGCTGGAATCGAACCCACAGGAAAATGAAGCGTGGAAGCGAATGATCCTGAACAGCCCGCAGCTTCATTTATTCAATTAAATCTAGTTCAGCTGGTGGACCCTTGACTAATATTATGGTTAAGGGTCTTTTGTATCTCTGAAAGTAGCGTTTCGGTCAGATCAATTACAATTCCTGTCTTTTTAATGAAGTAAATCCAAACAAATTATCGGGATTATGTCGATAAATAAATATATTGCTAGTAATTATCAACTCTGGAGGGATACTATTGAACTACTCAACGTTAGGAAAACAATTTATTGCTGGCGAATGGAGAGATGGCAAAAGCGGTAAAACGCTGGTCGACATTAATCCTTACAATGATGAGGTAATTACCGATTTTCAAATTGCGAGCGTTGCAGATATTGATGATGCTTATCAGGCTGCCTATAAAGCTAAGCTCGAATGGGACAAGGTTAACCCGTATCATAAACGTGATATCCTGGAGAATGCGGTTAAATATATTGAAGCGAATGAAGAAGAAATTACGTCCATCATTGTTCAGGAGCTGGGCGGAACACGGCTGAAGGCTGCTTTTGAAATCGGACTTGTGAAAAATATGGTTAAGGAAGCGGCGACGTTCCCACTTAGAATGGAGGGTAAGATTCTACCTTCTACAGAGGACGGTAAGGAGAATCGCCTATACCGCATTCCGGCTGGCGTAGTTGGTGTAATCAGCCCATTTAACTTCCCGTTCTTCTTGTCGATGAAGTCAGTTGCTCCAGCACTGGGGGCCGGCAATGGGGTAGTGCTGAAGCCGCATGAGGATTCCCCTATTACTGGTGGAACGCTGATTGGCAAGATCTTTGAAGAGGCGGGTATCCCGAAAGGTCTATTGAATGTTATAGTTACAGACATTAACGAAATTGGTGATGCGTTCGTCGAACATCCGATACCGCGAATCATTTCCTTCACAGGCTCGACAAAGGTCGGAAGCTATATTGGCCAGCTGGCAGTGAAGAACTTCAAGAAGCCACTGTTGGAGCTCGGCGGGAACAGTGCGTTCATCATTCTGGAGGATGCAGATATCGACTACGCGGTACAAGCGGCGACATTTAGCAGATTCACGCACCAAGGCCAGATTTGCATGTCGGCCAACCGGATTTTAGTACATAAGAACATCTATCAAGATTTTGTCGATAAATTCAGTGCGAAGGTCTCTACGCTTACAACAGGTGATCCGAGTGAGCCAGGGACCATCATTGGCCCTGTTATCAACAATCGTCAGGCTGACACGCTGCAGAAGCTGATTGCGAGGGGGATTGAGCAGGGTGCGGTTCCGCTGTTGCATGGTAAAATTACCGGTAGATTGGTAGAGCCTACAGTACTGGCCAATGTCACACGTGATATGGATGTAGCTCAAGAGGAGTTGTTCGGCCCCGTTGTGTGCATCATTCCATTCGAGACAGAAGAGGAAGCGATTGAGATTGCTAACGATACTCGCTTTGGACTTAGCGGGGCTATTCACACTTCCAATCTTGAGCGTGGTGTAGAGATGGCGAAGAAGGTCCAAACGGGTATGATCCATGTGAACGATGTCACGATTAATGACGAGCCTATTGTAGCTTTTGGCGGGGAGAAGCAGTCCGGTTTAGGCCGATTGAACGGGGAATGGAGCCTGGATGAATTTACTACGTTGAAATGGATTTCGGTTAATTATGGCCAAAGGGCATTCCCGTATTAAGAACTGGAGGAAAACGAATGAGTACAGTAACTGAAGAGCAAACACAGCATGAATTGATTAGAGCTTTTGTAAAGGTAGCTCCACTATTGAATAGCCTTACTAACGACGACATTACGATTGGCATTTATGACACGGAGAAGCTGATCATCAACATTCCAGGCGCTACCTTCTCACTGAATGTCAGCCCCGGGGACCCGCTACGGGAAGGGGATATAGTAACGAATGCAATCAAGGCTAATAAGCCTTTGTCCGCTGTCGTTCCCAAAGAGTTGTTCGGATTTCCACTTGCTGCACACGCGATCCCGCTGCATGATGAACAGGGCAGAGTTATCGGCGGTGTAGGGATGGGGACCAGTCTTGAGAAAGCAAATAAGCTTTTTGAGATGGCCGAGAGCTTCTCAGCAATTGTCGAACAGACTACTGCATCTATTGAAGAGATCAGCGAGGCTGTAACTCATCTAACCGACCGTGTGACTGACGTTACGAGTCAAGTGAAGGACGTTAGCGCCAGTGCGCAGCAGATCGGTAAAATTTCCACTGTGGTGAAGGAGATTTCGGATCAGAGTAACATGCTAGGTCTTAATGCTGCCATTGAAGCGGCACGAGCAGGGGAAGTGGGCAGAGGTTTCTCCGTTGTTGCCGATGAGATCCGGAAGCTGGCGACAAGCTCGAAGGAGAATGTAGACCAGATTAATGGGATTACGAAAAATATTCAGGAACTTCTACTACGCTTAAATAATACGTTCACTGATATTCACAAGCTAGCCGATGGTCAATCAGGCGCGATTCAGGAATTCACTGCAACCATCCAGGAGATCAGTGCTAAAGCAGAAGAATTAGCGCAGGTAGCGGAAGAATCCCTTTTTTCCAAAGATAACGGGTAATAAGGAGTAACTAGAAGAATCCCAATTTCTCAGGTTTAAAATGAGAGGTTGGGATTTTTTGCTGCTCCATTAAGGGGAAGATCAATCTCATTTGACCAAAATAACATTAAGCTTAGGGGTCACTTTAGTTCAAACCATTTTTTCTATATCATGTAAACCTAACAAATGATACGGTGAATTCATAATAATCACATGCCGTATCTGTGGGGAGGACACAATGTATACATATCGGAAAAATGAGGGTCCGTTGCACGCTATGTTGAATGATTTTACCACAAATGGTCATATACCGGCATTAGCTGTCGGAATAGTGAAGGGCAACGAAATTTACTTTACAGGTGGATATGGAACAGCCAATCTATCGACTGGTGATCCTGTTGTTCATAGCACTTTGTTCCACCAAGCCTCCGTCTCCAAAACATTCGTTGTTACGGCCATTATGCAATTGGTTGAGTGTGGACAATTAGATCTGGATTCTCCAATCACGAAATATCTTAGTTACTTTAAACTGGATGACGATCGGTATCCAAATATCACAGTTAGGCAGCTTCTGAATCATACCTCTGGCATGCCGGACGAAGAAGATTATGCGTGGGATCGGCCGGAATATGACGAGCAAAGTCTTGAAAGATACGTAAAGAGTATCAGCTGTTACAAGCTACTGAGTGAGCCAGGACTTAATTTTGCTTACAGCAATATAGGCTATGAGATTTTGGGTGACTTGATAGCAAAAGTGAGCGGTATGAGCTTCGAGCAGTACATGCAAGAATATATTCTTGCACCGGCAGGGATGCAGTCCAGTTCCTTTTTGAAACAGGAGGTGGAAGCTCAGCTTGCCGCACCCCATGTGCTAAGGACTTCGGATGGCTACGGCGGCTATATCAGTGAAGTATTTCCTTACAATAGGGCACATGGGCCTAGTTCTACTCTGTATACCAACGTTGAAGATATGTGTCAGTATATGCTGATGCATCTTAATCAGGGTCTTGCAAAGAATGGATATCGTGCCTTGCAACCTGACTGCTATGATGAAATGTGGAAGCCTCATGCTACAACGGGGTACGGGCAAGAGAAGAATCAGATTGGTCTGGGCTGGTTTATGGGGGAATATAAGGGTCACCGAATCCTTTCACATTCAGGATGGGATACTGGCTTTCTAAGTGATCTGATTCTGCTTCCTGATGAAAACATCGCTATTTCTGTGATGACCAATTGCGACTACATCTGGCTTGGTAGCGTAACCTTTCCAATTCTTGATCTAATGCTTGGTTCGAACATTCAGCAGCTAAAGAAATCAATGGCACATAAAGTTGCTGAGTTAGTCGTATCCGATGGAGTAGAGAAGGCGTTGGAAGAGTATCATCGCATCAATGGAATGGAGTATGGGCAGTATTATTTAGTCGATTTTGAATTTTTGCGAATCGCCGAAGCATTAACTTGGAATGGCCACGAAGAGGACGCTTTGCGCATTCTTACCTGTGCTGCCGCAATATTGCCTGATAGTGAATCAATTTCTAGAAGGTTGCAGCTATAGACTCTGAACGGGGAATATTTCAGGCTATCCACACAAGCCGTCGAAGCCACATGGCATCGACGGTTGAATTTTGTAAAAAACATTACAGCCGCATTGGATCAGACTTCTTTTCCGCAAGGTCTTTCTTGTATGCAAAAAAATTATCGGCATCAGCAATCCCCAATCTCAACACTCAAGCTTCTCAATCCGTTGAAGAAATTCAGGTGCATATTGATCAGTCTGTCTAAAAGACTTGGAAAGCTCCGTGATGATCGCCCCCATTTCTACAGCAGGAAGTGGCATGCCGTTCATGAGCCAGTCAACCATGATTCCGAACGTTCCGCTCAATTGATACTTCAGCGTATATCTATAATAGAGTTGTTTTCTTAATTCTTTCTCATTTCGATATAACTTACTATAGGTGCGTTCCAAACGCTCGAAATGATTCATTAATAAATGTTCAATGTTAGCTTTCATTAACCTCGTTGTGATGTTGCTCTCCCGCTCCAATTTCTCAAAGAGAAGCTTCGGAATGACATCCTCGTTGTCTTCACTGTACAATCTTTTAATATCCGTAATAAATTCATTAAAGAGTGTCTCCAGATACGTATCAACAATATCATCCTTACTCTTATAATTCCTGTAAAATGTCTGTCTGGCGACACCCGCTTTATGGGTAATGGCGGCAATCGTGATTTTCTCATAAGGGATGGTCTCAAGCAGGATCAGCAAGGCTTCCAGTATCCATTCTCTGGTTCGTTGAACTTGAGTATTGACTCTGTGTTGTAGTTGCAACACTTTCACCTCTTTTGTCCATTTTCGCCCATCCGACGGGTATTTCGTTTGAACTCCACTTCTATTCAAATTATAATACACTAGCAATAACTGTAACAAATGTCACCTTTACAACCTTATCACAGGCACGAAAGGAATGAACATTATGGGACAAAGATTAGAATGTGGTAAAGCTATAGTAATCGGCTCAGGTATTGCTGGATTAATGGCCGCACGAGTTTTGTCTGATTATTATGAGGAAGTCCTGATTGTTGAACGTGACGAATTCCCCACAGAACCTGTAAGTCGTCAAGGTGTACCCCAGTCGTTTCATCCCCACCGTGTGCTTCCCCGTGGCAGAATGATTCTTGAACGCTACTTCCCTGGCTATATAGACACTTTAATAGAGCTGGGCGCTCAACCTACCTTTGGAGAGTCAACAGTATCGGTTAATAAGTATGGGAGCTTTGTCAACCAAATCTCTGATAAAGATGCTTCTAGCAGCAGAGTTCTGCTGGAATGGGTTCTTTATCAGCGTGTTCAGCAGACTTCAAATGTAAGCTTTCTCACAAGCACAGAGGTCAAAGGGTTAATGACTTCAGAAGACCAGCAAACGATCATAGGTGTGTATACGAAATCTCGTGACGAACTGAAAACAGAAGCTTCATTGACAGCGGATCTGGTGGTAGATGCAGCCGGCCGATCTTCTAAAGTCATCAAATGGCTTGAATCGCTCGGACAACAGATTCCAGAACCGGAAATTCTGAAAGTTCCGCTTGGCTATAGCACCCGTAACTATAAAATCCCTCCACATGTTGATCAAAAATGGAAATCCTTCTTCTATGATACTCAGGCGGGCGAAGGGGTAAGTGCCGTCATGGTGCACCGGATTGAAAATCATATTGCGGGTGCAACCATCGCCAGTGCGGGAGGAGAACATTATCCTTCAACAAACACTGCTGAATTTGAAGAAGAGCTCAAGCGCTTAGTGACGCCGGATATAGCAGAGCTGCTCGAAGAATTAGAGCCGCATCAAGGACCACGGGGGTATCGGTTGGCGGAATCTGTTCGACAGCATTTTGAGCAGCTGGAGGGCTGGCCTTCAGGACTGTTAGTGCTAGGGGATGCCTTATGCAGCTTTGACCCTATTTATGGCCAAGGCATGACTGTTGCTGCGATTGAAGCCGAGACTCTGGCAGCAAGCCTGGAAGAGCAGCTAGCCAATCCTCAGCCTGAGTTTGAGCTACGTGCGCTGCGCAGAATGCAGCAAGCTCTTGAGCCTGCATGGTGGCTTAGCTCTGTTTCAGATTTACGTTGGAAAGGTGTCGAGCATGTCTATTCCAAACCATTGAAGGGCATCAGATTTGCCCAGAAATATATTGACCTATATACGAAAAAAGCGACTAAATTGGCCATTGAAGAAGGCAACAAGGCTTCCTTTTTCACCCTGTTTATGATGAACGGATTAGTCCTTCATCCTCGTGAATTTTTCAATGCTGATATACTGACCATGCTGTTGAATGACAACGGATCTGTGCAAGAGCAGCAATTAAGAGCAGAGCTGGGAGTAGAGGACCCTCAGAAGTTCCAAGACAGAATCGATGAACTTATTCCTTCTTTTGAAGCTGCCTACGATGACCGCCTGAAGGAGATACTGGCCGCAATGTATCAGCATGCAGCAGCAGAGTAATTTATGTCCCTACTAAAAGAACGATCGCGATGATTCGCGATCGTTCTTTTTTTGACTATGACAATGTTTGTCACTATTAATGGTTATACTTTCGCTTGTAAGTTCAACTTAAATCTTATTTCGAAAGGGGAAAGATTAAAAATGTCGAATTCTCATCATGAAATTACACCAGTGCGGAAATATTTTAAATCAGGAAATCTCCAGCTATCCTATCTAGACTTTGGCGGGGAGAGCGAACAAACAATGGTGATGCTTCATGGGGCGATGGCAAATGCCAGAACATTCTCGGAATTAGCGGTTAAATTCGCTAACTGGCGAGTGATTTGCTTAGATCAACGCGGTCATGGTTGGAGTGAGCATGCACCTGAGAGGGAATACTCTAGAGATCATTATGTCACGGATGTGCTGAATCTGATTCAAACTGAGCTTGGAGGGCAAGCTGTAACAATTCTGGGACATTCCTTAGGTGGGATAAACGCTTATCAATTCGCCGCCCGTTACCCTGAATTGGTCAATGCCGTGATTGTCGAAGATATCGGTGCAGAGATTCATTCGGACTTCTCCTTTGCGAACAAACTCCCATACCGATCAGCATCATTAAAAGAACTAAGAGATTCGCTTATAAACATAGGCCTCCGGGCGATCGATTATTTCTCAGAAAGTGTGCTGGAGGATGAACAGGGCTGGGGGTTCCGCACCGATCTGAAAGGTTTGCAAACTATCATAGTGCAAGTAAATGGGGATTGGTGGGAAGATTGGTTAGCATCCAGCTGTCCTATCCTGCTGATTCACGGTAGAAAAAGCTTCTTTTTCGACTTACCCCAAGCGAAACAGATGGAAGCAAGCAGGCCAAACACAAAACTTGCTGTTTTCGAAGATTGCGGACACGGTGTCCATTCCGATGATTTGAATGGTTTTTATCAAGTTATGAATGAATTTCTTAATGACCTAGGAATTCTCGATAATCCCGCCGTGTTCGGCAATATCCATAAATGTTCCAATTGCTATATTTAAAATACAGCCTCAGCAGTTCCATATCTGTGGTAGTACGAAAAAAAGACTGATGCCTCCTCACTGCCCTTCAGCAAGCTGACCATAGGAACACATCAATAACAATGAAAGCAAAACAAAAAGACGAGCTGAAAGCCCGTCTTTTTGTGCTGCCTTTGTAGTAATAACTACTTCTTTACTTGAAAATTGGAATGTTCATCATTTGATCACTTGCTGGCGCTGGCGACCCAAGACTGCTTTATCCATCTCCACCATTGGTAATGAAGTCGAGTTCATTCTTCTCGTAGCGTAATACATTAATCCTACTACAAGCCATCCAGAACCTAGCAGCAATGAAGAGATATCCAGCAGTGTTATGAGATAAAATACAAATCCAGCGCCGATGAGCGGACAGAGCAATCGTAAGAATAGATCCTTCGGAGAACGTTGTTTTTGACGAATCACATAATGGAAAATGACGGAGAGATTCACGAACAGAAATGCGGTTAATGCGCCAAAATTAACAAATTTTATCGCTGTTTCAAGACTGATGAAGATCGCGGATAACGAGATTACGCTTGCCAAAATAATGTTGAATACAGGGGTTCTTAATGTAGGGTGGACAGATGCGAATTTTCGCGGCAATAGTGAGGTTCTACCCATTACGAACAGTAGGCGAGTCAC
This sequence comes from Paenibacillus sp. GCM10012306, assembly GCF_042649265.1. Lineage (NCBI taxonomy): Bacteria > Bacillati > Bacillota > Bacilli > Caryophanales > Paenibacillaceae > Paenibacillus > Paenibacillus sp. GCM10012306. Next base: position 444,981 of record NZ_JBHRYW010000003.1, read on the forward strand.
AGTCGTCATAGAAGACATCCCTTGGGACAGTACAGAGAAGATAATGACAAAGGTGAAGATGGAAGCAAGCAGACGTCCACCGATGGATTGCATAAGTTCAAATCCTGCCGAGTCCACGTTGCTGGAAGTGAAGGAAGGGTACATTTGCTGAATGAGATAGGCAGTGCCGAAATACATTAAGCCAGCCAACAAAACAATGATAAGAATGGCACGGGGGATGATTTTTTTCGGATTCTTGGTTTCTTCAGCCATCGTAGTAATGGAATCAAATCCGAGGAAAGAGAAACAGACAAGCGAAGCTCCAGCAAGGATAGATGAGAAAGACACACCTTCTTTAACTGCAAAAGGGTTCAATCCTGCAGTTATGCCACCTTGCAGCGCTTTATACACCAGCAACGCGCAGAAACCGGCAATGAAGAGGATCTGCATTAGCACAAAGATTTTACTGACATTGGCTGAAGTCTTAATCCCGATGATATTAATGATCATAACTACAAGGGTACAGCCAATAATCCAGACGGAAGAAGGGATGGAAGTGAATTGCGCATGCAGATTAATACCGAACATGAGTACTGCAATGATACAAGAGAATAGATAATCCAGTAGAATGGCCCAGCCCACCAGGAAGCCAATGAAAGGATTCATGGACTTCGTGACATACGTGTACGCAGAACCTGACACTGGGAAAGCGCGAGCCATTTGACCATAGCTCAAAGCCGTGAACAAGATCGCTACAAAGGCCAGGAGATATGCGGCCAGAAGCATACCGCCGGATCCTGCATATAACACACCGAAGCTGGTAAAAAAAATCATGGGCGACATCCAGGACAACCCCATAGTCACGACATGCACCAGAGATAAATTTCTTTTTAGGGTCAGATTATCTGACATAAAAATCTCCTCCTTCATTTCACGTAAAATACTTGCTGTTTTGCGCTTGTGTCATGACACCTCACATTTAATCAGGGTTTTTCGTAAAAAACAAGCTTTTTTTCTTTGGTTTTCAAAAATAAAAGCAATAACCTAACATTAAAATCATCGCTATTATTGAAATAACACAAAATCAAAATAATTCCTTGTCATTATGTTCATTTGTATGTTAGGATTGTTTACACAAATCGAATATCAAATGTTTTCTAGGGTTCCGAGCTGCTCTGGCGGTTGGCTGGTCCGAGAGAAAACGCATGGATGCCACTTCGCAACTATGTACACGGCGGGAAAAAAGCCCGGGAGAATTTACCAAGTCTTATCTTTGGTATTTCTCCCGGGCTTTTTTATTTTTTTCACTAACAGGAGGGAATGACATGAGTTCAATCCGTATTCAAGCAGGCGGCAAATGGTCTGGTTACATCCGTAGAGGGAAAAGCATCCGAATTACAGCAGCTGGCGAACGTGCCAATCTGACAACACTGCTATTTCATGCGTCTGATCCTTCCGAGCGCTATAACATGCCTGACACCTTAAAAGCTCAACATACGGCTTATTTGACAGCCGGCCATGTACTTATGAGTGATCAGGGCCGGGTGCTTGCCTCGATCACCGATGACACGGTGGGCTGGCACGACACTTTAGCTGGCTATACAACCCGTGATATGACGGATAGAAAATATGGTTACAGCCGTTATCAGGATGAACGTAATGCCTGGTTCCGCAGCGGTTATGAGAACCTGATCGTTGAGATGTACCGGCATGGGCTAGTCCCGCGCGATCTTAGTACTCCGGTGAACTTTTTTTCCAAAGTGGTGTGTGAGCTGGACGGCACTATGACATATGTGCAGCATCCAACGGCAGGTACATCGGTTACTCTACGCACGGAAATGGATGTACTGCTCGTGTTGTCCAACACACCTAATCCACTGGATCCGGAAGCGAGCTACCCCGATACTTCCATTGAACTCCTGTTCAGTGATGCTGAGCCTATCAGACCTGATGACCGCTGCTTGATTCACTGTAATGAGAACCGGAGAGCTTTTGAGAATACATGGAATGCCTATTCGTTACTGAAGGGAGCGAACTAACATGAGCACTTATACATTTGAACCCATCCACAGCACGCTCGACCCGGCCAAAGCTGTTTATGACAAAATTATACCGGCAGGTGAGGGCTGGATGCATGATCTTGCCGCTGGACAGGTGCTCCGCATCCTTGATCTGGAAGGAAACCAAGCGGTCGATACGTTATTTTACGCGGCTGAAGATCCTGCAGATCACTATAGCGCTATTCAGACGATCACCAGACAGCAGAATCTGTATTTGACGACAGGCTCAGTGCTGGTCGCTGAATCCGGACGGGAGCTGCTCCGGATCACCGCAGATACTTGCGGACGGCACGATACGATTGGAGGAGCTTGCTCGGCTCAAAGCAACACTGTCCGTTATGCTCACGAAACGCTTCCCATGCATAATTGCCGGGACACGTTCATGTTGATGCTGTCGGGTCGGAGTGAATTTTCCAAAAGAGATCTCGTGCCCAATGTGAACTTCTTCATGAATGTGCCCGTTACACCGGAAGGTGAGCTCACCTTCGCAGATGGTGTGTCCGGTCCGGGGCGTTATGTGGAGCTGGTCGCGCTGGTTTCTGTAACCGTGCTGATCAGTAACTGCCCGCAGCTTAATAACCCATGCAATGCCTACAACCCTACACCCGCACAAGTGCTGATCTGGGATGCAGAAGGGAGCGAATCTCATGTTTAAAAAAGTCCTCATTGCCAATCGCGGTGCCATTGCTGTAAGAATTATTCGTACGTTGCGCAGCATGGGCATTGCATCAGTTGCAGTGTATACCAAGGCTGACCGGGACAGCCTTCATGTTGAACAAGCGGACGAATCGATCCTGATCGGAGACGGTCCCGCTAAAGAAAGCTATGTGAACGCAGAGCTTATTTTACAGACAGCGGTAGCGGCCCAAGCAGATGCGATTCATCCGGGCTATGGATTTCTGAGTGAAAATGCTTCGTTTGCGAGAGCCTGCGGAGAACATGGTATCACTTTTATTGGCCCTTCCCCGGAGCATATTGAGATGTTTGGGCTAAAACATACCGCACGTTCCATTGCCGAGCAGGCTGGTGTTCCCCTGCTGCCTGGTACAGGGCTGGTTCCCTCCCTTGAACTGGCGGTCGAACAGGCTGCAGAAATTGGATATCCGGTGATGTTGAAAAGCACAGCCGGTGGCGGCGGGATTGGGATGAGAATATGCGCCGATGAATCGGCGCTGCGCGAAGCCTATGATTCTGTAACGCGTCTGGCAACGACGAACTTTAACGATGGCGGCGTTTTTCTGGAGAAATACATTGCACGGGCTCGTCATGTGGAGGTTCAAATCTTCGGGAATGCCCTAGGCGAAGCCGTTGCTCTAGGTGAGCGGGATTGTTCAGTACAACGGCGGAACCAGAAGATCATTGAAGAGACCCCTGCTCCGAATCTGCCGGATAGCACGCGTCATGAGATGCACGAAAGCGCTCGGCGTCTGGCGGCGACAGCCGGGTACCGCAGTGCGGGGACGGTAGAGTTTTTATACGATCCTGAATCGAAGGGATTCTATTTCCTGGAAGTGAACACTCGGCTTCAGGTAGAGCATGGTGTAACAGAGGAGGTGCTGGGAGTAGATCTGGTGGAATGGATGGTCATGGAGGCTGCCGGAGACCTTGCGAATCTCGCCGAACGCATCCGTACTCCGCAAGGTCACAGTCTTCAAGTTCGATTGTACGCCGAGGATTGCTTCCATGATTTTCGTCCTAGTGATGGTCGTATCGATGATATTGTATGGCCGGAAGAGGCCAGAATTGAAACGTGGATTCAAAACGGTCTTGAAGTGACTACGCTGTATGATCCAATGCTTGCCAAAATCATTGTTCATGGGGATTCAAGGCCTGCGGCTATTGCGAAAATGAGAATGGCGTTAGACCAATTACGTGTGTACGGAATAACGACGAATCAGACTTACATTTATACGTTTCTGGCTACAGACCTGTTTCAAGAAGGACTTGTCTATACGAATATGCTAAATGGGTTCAATCCTGTCGAACATGCACTTGAAGTGCTTGACGGGGGAGTCCAGACAACCGTGCAAGACTACCCTGGACGAAAAGGCTATTGGGATATTGGAGTTCCGCCTTCCGGGCCGATGGATGCTCTGTCCTTCAGAATAGGGAATCGCTTGCTCGGAAATGCCGATAGTGCACCTGGACTCGAAATGACCTTGCGTGGCGGGTCCTATCGCTTCAGGAATGAGATGGTATTTTGCCTTACCGGATCAGATATGGCAGCTACGCTGGATGGCAAGTCTGTACCCTTATATACACCTACACTGGCAGGCACAGGCTCGACGCTGGTTTTGAATGAATCTGTCAGCGGCATGCGAAGCTACTTGCTTGTAGGCGGCGGATTTGATATGCCCCTAACTCTCGGCAGTGCCTCTACATTTACACTGGGCGGATTCGGGGGCCACATGGGCAGTGCACTTCGTCCCGGCGCGGTCTTGAAGGTGCATCGCCATCAGGGTACAATCCAGCAACCGCTCTCGCTGCAAGCGATCCCTGAATTTACACAGAAGTGGACCATTGGTGTGATTCCGGGGCCTCATTGTACGGAGGAGTATTTGCTAACTGAATATTTGACGCAATTAACGGAGACGGAGTGGGAAGTGCATTTTAACAGCTCACGGACAGGAGTGCGGCTGATCGGTCCTGCGCCATTATGGGCAAGGGAAGACGGTGGGGATGCAGGACTTCACCCCTCGAACATTCACGATAATGCTTATGCTGTCGGTGCGCTGGATTTGACCGGAGACATGCCTATACTGCTTGGACCGGACGGACCGAGCCTGGGAGGATTCGTATGTCCGGTTACGACGGCTTCCGCCGAATTCTGGAAGGTGGGCCAGCTGCGTCCGGGCGACAAAATCTCCTTTAAACTGATTACGGTAGAAGAAGCAGAGCAGCTTAGAGAGGAGCAGAATTCCTTCCTGGACGCCATAGTGCACGGTCAAACCACGCCAACACTGCCCCAGTTACAGGACATTTCTTCAGGTGATTATATGCCACTGCTTGCTTATGAAGAGGCTGGGCGCCGTTTCAAGATCGGGATTCGTTGTTCTGGAGACGAGAACATTCTGATTGAGTACGGTGATCGTGAGCTGGATCTGCTTTACCGCTTTCAGGTGTATGTCTTAATGCAGGCGGTGCAGGATAGCGGCAACATTCCTTTTATAGAAATGACGCCGGGCATCCGGTCGCTCCAAATTCATCTGGATACGACCCGAATTACGGTCAAGGAAGCGGCTGCGCTCATTCTGGATCTGGACCTGCAATTGCCGTCACTGGAATCGATCGAAGTCCCTTCGCGAATTGTGAAGCTGCCCTTGTCATGGGACGATCCCGCCACTCAGCTTGCTATTGAACGTTATCAGCAAAATGTACGTCCCGATGCTCCTTGGTGTCCGAGCAATCTGGAGTTTATTCGTCGCATGAACGGATTAGGTTCATTGGAAGAAGTCGCAGAGGTAGTATTCAACGCTTCCTATCTCGTTATGGGGCTTGGAGATGTGTATTTAGGGGCACCTGTAGCCGTACCACTTGATCCGCGCCATCGGCTCGTTACAACTAAATATAATCCTGCGCGTACATGGACACCGGAGAATGCCGTAGGTATTGGCGGAGCTTATTTATGTGTCTACGGGATGGAAGGACCGGGGGGATACCAGTTTGTAGGCCGGACGGTGCAGATGTGGAACAAGTTCAGATCTACGGCGAATTTTGAGCAAGGAAAACCCTGGTTGCTGCGCTTTTTTGATCAGATTCAATTTTATCCTGTGTCCCAAGAAGATTTGCTGCAGATGAGAGAGGATTTCCCGCGTGGAGAATTTGTTGTAGAGGTAGAGGAGACTACCTTTAATCTGGGAGATTATCTCCGTTGGCTGGATCAGATACAGGAGCATTCATCCGCTTTCCGCCAAGCACAACAGGCCGCATTTCAGCAGGAGAGAGCCTATTGGAAGGAGCTTGGTATCGCAGAGCATGTGTCTGAACCGGAAAATATCGACGTGTTGGAACAGCAAGAATTGCCTGAAGGAAGTATGGGCCTGAGCAGTTCTATGTCCGGAAGTGTATGGCGGGTGCTGGTGGAAGTGGGGCAGAAGGTTCGGAAAGGCGAAGACCTAATAATAGAAGAAAGTATGAAAATGGAGTTTCCGCAAAAAGCGCCTTATGACGGAATTATCGCTTCAATCTACGTATCGTCCGGTGACCAGGTGCGTGCCGGAGACTGTATTGCTGCCTTGTATCCAGCTCAGGAGGTGAATGCTTCATGACGATGAAATCTGTACCTAATCTGTTGTCGGTCGAAGTTCTGCACAAAGGATACTGCAACCATCAGTTTACGCCTCAAGATGTCATAGCGGCCATTATTCAGCGGGCAGAGCAGACTCAGGAGAAGAATATATGGATTCTGGCGCCGTCACTAGAGAGAATTCAGCCGTATTTAGATCAGTTGGAGCAACTGGATCCGGAAGACTGCCCGCTCTGGGGCATTCCGTTTGCGGTCAAAGACAATATCGAGGTTGCTGGCTGGCCACTGAGCGCTGCCTGTCCTGACTTTGCTTATATACCGGATCATCATGCGACAGTAGTGGAACGGCTAATCTCAGCAGGGGCGATCCCTGTTGGTAAAAGCAATCTGGATCAGTTCGCAACCGGACTGGTCGGCACCAGAAGTCCCTATGGCGATACACATAACGCACTCCGTGCAGAATTGATCAGTGGAGGATCGAGCTCTGGTTCGGCAGTGGCTGTAGCTTGCGGGCAGGCTGCCTTTGCGCTGGGGACAGATACAGCCGGTTCGGGGCGCGTTCCCGCAGCCTTAAATCATCTGATCGGCTATAAACCAGCCGTGAGCGCATGGCCTACTAAGGGTGTACTACCGGCTTGCCGCTCTATTGATTGTGTGACTGTATTTACGCATGTGCTGGACGATGCGGAACGTGTGGACCTGGTCGTTCGTGGAATAGATCGAGAAGATCCGTATTCGTTAGATCGCCCCCTGCGGCGGGGAGTTATGCCTGATACTCTTTTGCTTCCGAAAGGATCGCTTCAGTTCTACGGGCCTTTTGCCGAGCAATACGAGGAAGCTTGGAATCGCAAGAAACAAGCAATAGCAGAAATGGGGGTGCGCGTGAAGGAAGTTGACATTTCCTTGTTGGAGGAAGCAGCGGCGCTCTTGTATGAAGGTCCTCTGGTGTCAGAACGCTGGACGGATCTTGAGGATTTTGTAGAAAAGCATCCAGGCTCCGTCTTTCCTGTGACAGAAACGGTTCTACGCTCGGGTAAGAAAGAGGAGTTCACCGCTGCCGCTCTTTTCAAGGCACAACATAGATTGGCTGAGATTCGCCGTAGCATTGCTGCACTGCTTGAGGGGAATGTGCTCGTGTTGCCCACTTGCGGTGGGACCTGGACAAGGGAACAAGTAAAAGCGAATCCAATCGAGACTAATAGTAAAATGGGACTCTACACCAATCATTGCAATTTGCTCGATCTCAGTGCCCTTGCGCTGCCTGCAGGGTGGGCTGAAGCCGGACTTCCCTTTGGAATCACACTGTTCACATTACCGGAAGAAGAAGCTAATCTAGTTGTTGCCTCCAAAATCCTGCTTCAGCAGGAAGACAGGATTACAGTTGCAGTGTGTGGATTGCATATGCGGGATATGCCGCTTACTAATCAAATGACGGGACTCCGAGCTGTTTTTCAGGAGGAAACCGTAACCGCACCAAGGTATAAACTGTATAAACTTCAGACGCAGCCTCCTAAACCGGGCCTCATCCGTGCAGAACAAGGGGGATCGTCTATCCTCGTAGAGTTATGGGAAATGCCCAGCGCTTCCTTCGGCGCATTTACAGCTTCCATTCCTGCTCCGCTCGGTATAGGGCAAGTGGAGTTAAGTGATGGAAGGATAGTTAGCGGGTTTCTGTGTGAACCTTATGCTACTGTGAATGCAGAGAATATTAGCTCCTTTGGAGGTTGGAGAGAGGCAGCAGTACTCGGATGATATTTGTTTGATAAAGGCGGTTTTCTAAAAGATTGTTGCTATTCTACGGGAATTGTCTGAGAAAGACAACGGAACATATCCGAACGCCAACGTTATTTATGCAAGGATTGTGAGAAAAGCTTCAACGATATAAGTGGAACGCCCCTTTCTGGCACACACAAGCCGGAGAAGTGGATGCTGTATTTACAAGAGAGAAATCCTTTTGACGTGTGATCACCTTTATCGGTCTAGACTTCTCTAACGTTGCCTGCCCAATCCTTTTTATCAAGTTTATAATAGTTATATTTTTTATTGTCAATCTCGATAATACTCTGAAAGTTAAGACCACATTTTTGTATTACTCTATTAGACGGAACGTTTTGTAATAGAGCAATAGCACTAAGCACCTTAACGTTCGTATTCTCAAATAAATAATTAATCATTCCTTGTGCAGCTTGGGTTGTATAGCCTTTATCTCTATGATCCTTGGAAATTGCATATGAGATTTCTCGGTTCGGTGGCGATAATTCGTCTTTCATCCCTGAGTAACACCAGCCGATAAATTCTCCTGTCTCTTTCAAAACAATTCCTAAACGAAGACGATGATCACCAATGTCTTCACCCTTCAAAACCGCATGAAGAAACTGTCTATTCTCTGGAATTTCATAGTTCATAAACCAATCTTTCCGTTGCTCTTTAGATACATTAAATCCTGGCAAAAACCCATGTATTTCAGGTTGCCAGGTGAGTGAATGAAAATCATCTAAATCAGTAACTAAAAATTCTCGTAGAATTACATCCTTACATTCAATCGTAAAAATGTTTTCTTTAGAATCGGAACGAGCATTAGTGTTCATAATACATCTCCCTCTATAAACTGGACTAATGTCTATAATATCTCTTTAAGTGAATCTATTGTGAGGGTAAAATTACTATAACTGTTTTTTATTTAGCAGTAATATTTCAGAAAATAGCCTTAAGAAAAGATTCTACCAAAAAATCAGAGGTTGACAGTACGCAGTGATAAAGCGAAGGATCGCGGGGATTACCCGAATCTTCTGGACATTACAGCTGCCGGACATATATTGGCTCATGAAACTGTACTTGATGGAATAAGAGAAGTACAAGAAGAAATAGGAATAGACGTTGCCATTCATGAACTAGAGCCATTAGGAGTTATTGATTATATTGCCGAGCAACCTAACTTTATTGATAAAGAGCTAGCGAATGTATTTCTCTATAGATACACACAAACACTTGAAGATTTTACATTACAAGAAGAAGAGGTAGCTGGAATTTTTAAGGTGGAATTTGATGATTTTTATGATCTTTGGTTAGGGGAGAAGGATCAGATTCAAGCCAGTGGATTTATTATAAAAAGCGGTGGGTCAAGGGTTCTGGTGAATAAGTCGTTTGACAAAAATCATTTCGTTCCTCATGAGGAATCTTTTTATCAAGAAGTGGTGAAATTAATGAAGGAAAAGTTATAAATAAAAAAGTATTGACGACTCTGAAAACGTTTTGATATATTTTGATTATCAACTAGAGCATCATTGAAAACATAATGATCGCAAAGAAGAGGAGGGAAACGTTCTGTCTGTCAACATTAAAGATGTCGCGAAGAAGGCCGGCGTTTCCATCTCGACCGTATCCAGGGTACTGAATAATGGGAAGTATGTGAAACCAGAGGTTAGGCTTATTGTGCAACAAGCAATAGAAGACCTCAACTTCGTTCCTAACAGCATTGCCCGCAGTCTGGTGAGCAAGAAGACGAATCTGATTGGTGTAATCGCTTCTGATATCTCTACCAGCTTCTTCTCCTCCACGCTAAGTCATATTGAGGAAGCTGCAAGCCAGAATCGTTACAACATTCTTGTGGGTAACATCAAAGATAATCTGGACAAGGAATTGAAGTATCTGCAGGTCTTTAAGGAGATGCAGGTCGACGGCATTATCATTATGCATGAGATGATGGATAAGCATATTGAGCGGTTTCTCCAATCGTTGACGACGCCCACCGTATTTTGCAGCGCCAAACCGAATTCATCAGTGAATTGTCCCTCGGTTAACATTGATGATATGCAGGCGTCGTATGACACTGTAAAACATCTGATCTCGTTGGGACATCGGCGTATCGCTTTTATCGGGGGAGATACGAAGGAGCTCTCGACAGGGCGCTACCGTTATGATGGCTACTTGAAAGCACTCGTGGAAGCGGGGATCTCGGTGAATCCGGATTGGGTCCGTTTCGGTAATTTCAAACAGCAGGATGGATATGACATTATGCAGAACTTCCTCCAAAGCGAACAATTGCCGACCGTTGTCTTCGCCGTCAGCGACGATATGGCCGTAGGAGTGCTCAATTGCATTGTCGACCATGATCTAAAGGTTCCAGATGACATTTCGCTTGTCGGGTTCGATGATTCGAGCATTACAGAAACGGTCCGTCCGAAGCTCACTTCATTGCATCAACCGATTCAGCAAATCGGACAAATGAGCGTTGATATTCTGATCAAAATGATCGAAGGGCAATCGCCAGGGGTCAAGGAAGTAGTACTTAGCCACAAGTTAGTAGAAAGAAACAGTCTGAGAAGCTTGCTGTAAGAATCTCGGACATCTTTTTACTCAAATCTGATAACGTTACCAGATAATCATCTGATAAAACACTTACAACTCTTTTATTTATAACTGGTAACGTTACCAGAATAAATAATGAATATTGATAGGAGGGAAGCCTTTTGGAAGCTGAAAAATCATACGATGTGCTGCTCGTGGGAGCAGGAAACATTGATATCGTCGTAAGCGGCTGCAACGCCATTCCGGATGCCGGGCAAGAGATTCGGGTTCCGAATATCTCTTTTCACATCGGGGGCGGGACTGCACTCAGCGGGTTAGGCATGGCCAAGCTTGGAATGCGTCCGATAATAACTGGACTTGTGGGCGACGACTATTGCGGAAGGTTCATCATTGATGAACTTCAGCGTTATGGGGTAGCGACAGACATTGCTTTTAGCCAAACACAAAGTACAGGGATCAGCATCGCCTTTAATCCGGAAACGGACAGGAGCTTTATCACTCACGATGGTACTGTCACAGCGTTTACGCTGAATGACGTTAATGAGCAGCTGTTGTCCGAAGTCCGGCACGTCCATATCACTGGATATAACGGGCGCTCCAACCATAAGGAATATATGACTTTCGTTAAGAAGGCGAAGCAAGCCAAACTGACGGTTTCCATGGATGTTGGGTGGGATGAATCTGGCGAGTGGTACGAGGGGATCTATGAGGTCATTCCATTCGTCGATGTGTTTTTTTGCAACGAGCTGGAAGCTCTCCACTATACACGTAAATCCTATGTCCAGGAGGCACTCTCTGTTATCGCCGTTCATGTACCTGTAGCTGTCGTCAAGCTTGGAGAGCGGGGAGCAATTGCTGCCCGTGGAGGGACGATACTGCATCATCCTTCTTACCCCGTAACAGTTGTGGATACCACAGGCGCTGGAGATTCATTTAATGCCGGTTATCTCTATGGTTATTTGAATGGTCATGATTTGAAAAGCTGCTTGACCCTTGGTACCGCCTGTGGCTCGTTCTCAGTTACGAATCGTGGAGGCAACGCAGGATTTCCTACGTTAGCTGAATTGACCGCATTTTTGGCTGGGAATTAGTCGCAGTTTCTATAGCTTCATTCTTAATTCCATATTACATTTGAGGAGGATTTACAATGAAATTGGCATTAATTGGGGGCGCGGGTGTCCGCGCGGTATTTTTCACTAAGAGTTTAACGATGTTGGCCCAAGAGATTGGCATCACGAAATTCGTCATGTATGACATTAATCGCGAGAAGTTAGAAATCATCGGCAAGCTGTGCAAGCATGTCGTTGCAGAAAGCGGCATTCCGATGGAGCTGGAATTTAGTGATGATATCGAGTATGCCCTTACCGATGCAGATTACGTGATCACAACCATTCGGGTAGGCAATGACCGCTCCCGCGTAATCGATGAGCAAATTGCCCTGAAGTACGGCGTGATCGGACAGGAAACAACGGGTCCAGGGGGCTTTTCTATGGCGATTCGTACGATCCCTGTACTGCTGGATTATTGTGAGAAAATCAAACGTCTGGCCCCGAACGCGTGGGTGTTCAACTTTACTAATCCTTCCGGGCTTGTCACTCAAGCTATGCATACCGCTGGTTATGATCGCGTGATCGGAATTTGTGATACACCAAGCTCGACCAAGATCCGCATTGCCGAAGCGATTAACGCTAACCCAGACGAACTTTATGTGGAGTTTGTTGGATTGAATCATCTCTCCTGGATTACAAGCGTCGTACAGGACGGCGAAGAATTGCTGCAGGACCTCGTATCGGATAAAGCATTTATTGCCAAGGTCGGCGAGTTCAAAATGTTTGATCCCGATTTGATCGATACACTAAAACTGCTGCCTAACGAATACTTGTATTACTACTATAACCGGGAGCAAGCGGTTGAGAATATTATGAAGAGCGGCGATACCCGCGCCAAGTTCGTCGAAGCTAATAATGCAGAGATGCTGCGTGTGCTGGGAGAAATGGACATCGACGCTGATCCGGAAGCGGCACTGCAAACCTACCTGCGGTTCATGCACAAACGTGAGTCTTCTTATATGGCTATCGAAACAAGCAAAGGCCCAATTGAGCAGCCTGCAGAGGACGAGAAGCTCGAAATGCCGAATACACTCGGTTATGCCGGTGTGATGCTAGACTTCGCAAGAGCAATGAATCAAGGCATTGAGAAGCATATTGTGCTGAACATTCCAGCTGGCGATTATGTCGAAGGTTTTGAGAAAAATGACGTTCTTGAAATCACTTGCCGCATGACAGCTGAAGGCGCGGTTCCGGTTACGCCGAAGAAACTGCCTGAGCATGCTTATCAACTGATGAAGAATGTGAAGCTATTCGAAAGATATACGGTAGAGGCTGTACTGAACAAATCCAAAGATTCCGCAATCAAGGCTTTGATGGTACATCCACTGGTTAATTCCTATTCCATGGCCAAAAGCTTGGTGAACGATTATCTCGAAGCCTATGAGGATATTCTCGGAGAGTGGAAATAAAGAGAAGCCGACAATAGGAGATACCTATATGGACATAAAAGGAATTGGAATCAGTCTGAATGCGGACATGGTGAATGGAGATTTAGAGGTGCTGGAACGCCACCTAGGATATATTGCAGATGCCGGGTGCGATTACGCCGAGCTGATCTTGCATGGGCTTGACGTAGTGATTGGGGGCCGTGTTCACCAGAAACGGCTGGAGAGAGTGCGCCAGGTGCTGGACAAATACGAGCTCGGATATACGATGCATTTACCCTATGAATTGAATTTATTGTCGTGCGCCAAAGGCGATGATTACGAAAGGGTCTTTGAAGCAGGCATTGAGCTGTCAGCTGCGATTGGCGCAGACACCATCGTGTATCATAGCTCCTATGCTGAGTTGACGGATCATAATCTTATGCAGCATTATTTCCCCATCTATGGCCGGTTGCCCCGGGAAGAGCTGTTTCAGATATTGCTTGAAGAGGATGCTACGAAGCTGCGTAGATTGGGGAGCATAGCTAAGGACGCTGGAATTACGATTGGGGTAGAGAACAACATCTGGTACGATATTAAAAATGAGTACACCTACGGCATTAATCCGCAGACAGTGGTGGAACATATTCGCTATGTCGGACTGGACAATGTAGGGATTACACTAGATATTGGCCATTGTTATCTGACTTCCATTGCTTATGGTTATGATTTTCAAAAAGCCATTGAAGCTGCGTTGCCTTATGTGAAGCACCTGCATGTACACGATAACTTTGGGGAACTGTACGATGCCAAGGCATACATGAGCAATCTGCCTTATGGTTATGGTGATTTGCATTTGCCTGTCGGCTGGGGCGATATCCCTTATGAGAAAGTTTTTGAGTGGATAAATGCGTATCAAAGTATTGTAAATATGGAGATTGAGTTCCGGCTGTATCCTCATTTTCAGGAAGCTGTCGAAGACATGAAGAAACTCTTGGCCAAGTAAGTGTATATGTACAGATTCATTGATTATCAAATGAGCAAAAGTCCGCGATTCCGCGGGCCTTTGTTCATTTTTTTGTTGATGATCTTATAGAAGAAGTATTCAAAGTAGCAGATGAAAATCTTTACGAAAAGGCCTGGATTTGGGATCGATTCGGAGAGAAATTCAACAAAGCAAGACGAAGAAAATGATTAGTAGACGCATATTGTGCAGTAAACAAAGAAAAAACGACCCATAGCGTTGATATGAGTCGAGTTAATTTAACAAGTCATCGGGCCAATGGAGTTAATAACCCTACTCATTAGGATTTATAATAGCTAACACCTGATGATCTTCCCAAATCCCATTAATTTTAACATTTTTTATTGCTATTCCTTCCTTATGAAAACCTGCTTTTTCTAAAACTCTTATAGAACCGATGTTGTGTGGTTGCACTCCGGCTTCAATTCTATGTAAATGAAGGGTATTAAAAGCATAATTGACGATTAACTTAACTGATTGTGTGGCAAAACCATTTCCATTATGTTCTTGATCTAAGAAGTATCCAATGATAGCACTTTGAAGATCACCACGCATAATTTGGAATAAACTGATGGTGCCAATGAGTTGATGAGAGTTATCTTTATAGATACCAAAATAGTATTCGATATCTTTTTGTTTATTTTTCTCACGTTTTACTATTAACTCTTGCTGTGCTTCTAAAGACCAGTAGTTAGCAGAGCGAGTCATTGAATAATTTGAAAAAAATGATCGATTTTTATTTTGCATGAGAAGTAATTCCTCAGCATCTGAGAGAATAAATGGTCTAAGAAGAATATTTTCACTTTTTAGCATCTAATCTACCTTTCATTTGTTTAATACATGACATTATATCAGAAAATATAATGGTAGAAAAATTATTCATAGCATTAGTTAATGCACAGTGCGAAGATACCGAACAATAGCCGCATATGGCGTATCAGGGGGAGGGGGCGTAAACCGATATATTAGTGAACCTCCAAAGTTGGGGACGGCTACTAAATCTTTTTCTTTTTGAATACACCAAACACCACCGCAAGAATTAAAACAACGAGTAAGAATTTCATTGATATCACCCCTTTTGGGGATTATAGCATGCTCTGCCTTGTTTGAATATTGAGGATCTGAGAGGATGAAAAACTTTGTTTAAATGAGTAGTTCATTTGAAGCACTAAGACACCAAACAGTGGACCCGAACACTGGACAAGATAACAAATCTATATGGTTTTGACAGGGGGCTCCCGGAATGAGAAAATGTTATTTCATAGAACTACAAAACATTACTTGGAGGCTTATCAATGAATCAGCGTTTTCGGATAACACGATCGATGCAGGAAAACAATGTGGAGCAATCCATCTCCTTGGAAGAGTGCAAGAACTACTTCTCATCCCAACCGGACTTTACATACTCACAGGTGCTTACGGTTAAAGGACCAGAAAGTACCATGTCTATCGATGGTGATT
Source organism: Paenibacillus sp. GCM10012306 (assembly GCF_042649265.1). Taxonomy (NCBI): domain Bacteria; kingdom Bacillati; phylum Bacillota; class Bacilli; order Caryophanales; family Paenibacillaceae; genus Paenibacillus; species Paenibacillus sp. GCM10012306. The sequence goes on from NZ_JBHRYW010000003.1 coordinate 460,532, forward strand.
TTTTTATGTGGACGCTCTCGGATGTGGAGATTCCCTTCCGGCTTTACATGGGAGATATATATGTAGCTATTTCGCATGATGCTATTGTTCCCAAAATGCTTGAGATTGCGACAGATCTCCGTGCGGATATAGTTGAAGGGTAATCTAAGCGAGACCCATTGTAGCAAATCTCAATAATTAGGAGATGCGAGAAATGGTGACCATCGGTATATAAGATGTTGTTTCTGTGGTGAAGTGCTTCCGGCAATCTGGGAGAGATATAAAGAAGATCCTACGGACAAGGGCTATTAGGGTGAACCACCTAGCGAATATTGGGACCTGATATACAAATAAGAACCAAGACCCCTTATAAATGCTGGTGTGATAAGGGTCTTGGTTCTTTTTTATGAAAAGATCACGAAAAGATCACATTTCTTGTAATTGTAGGTCATTTAATCTCTTGCTGAAGTATGTTCTGACGCCTGGAGCAATGTTAGCATTCATACGCTCAGTGACGTGGTATCTGCGAGGATGAATTGCCCTTCGTGGAAATTATTATGATTTCGTCAAAATCAAAAATTCTGACGAATGTATCATTCTTTGGAGGAGTCATTTCCCACGCATATCGATTGTTAGTAAGGTGGTAGATTGTTTTATGTATATCGCAAATTGTTTTGAATATCTTGTAGTCATTGTCTATGCCATGAGGTTTAGCCTTCTGTAAAAATTCTTCTATTTCGTCTCGTTCAAGATATTTTTCTAACATTAATGTGCATTAGGGAAGAGAAGGTCGTTTTGATAACGAAATGATGTTTTTGTCCTTATCATCACCATGGTCCGCATTTTCTTCTATCTCTTTTTTCTCATCGTGAAACTCAACAAGAGCTTGGGCCGTGATGTAATCAAATGGAGTGTAATTATTACTTGGTAACTTTCTTGTAAGTAATATCTTGATAATGATGATTGCTAATAAGATATTGACAATGCCGAATGCTCCAACTAACATGAATTGTAAAAAGTTAATTGTTAACACCTCCTTTGTTTAATTTTATAATTAAATGTTAATATTTTCAATCAACAAGATTGCTCCAGGTCAGTAAAATGGTCTTGTGCTTCTTTGTAACAAAGTCCAAAAGCACGAATCCTATGTATTGTAGCTGCTGATCATAATCATGCACTTTACGAAGGGTTGATCGGTCAAGAGAACGTTCAACTTATCTATCCGCTAAAATAATATCAATTCATGGTGAGGATGATACAGATGGTAGAGCCGCAAGTATACGTCCGTTTTCCGGAAGAGGCGGATGCTGCAGAGTTGGCAGCATTGTACAAGCGTAACCGGGAGTTTTTTGAGGAGTTTTCGCCAAGTGTTCCAGAGGAGTTCTATACGGAAGAATATCAGCTTCAGAAGATTACTAAGGATAAGACCGATAGAGAAGAGGATCAGCGATATAACTTCTTGGTATGTCACAGGGAGGACGATCGCATTATTGGTAGCGTAGGATTGAGCTTTGTGTTGCGTAGCTCGCTGCAAAGCTGCATGATCGGGTATAGTCTGGATCGGGATTATAACGGCAAAGGTTATATGACAGAAGCTGTGAAGCAAGTGGTGCGCTATGCATTCGAGGAGCTGAAGTTCCACCGGATCACAGGGGAAGCCTCTCCTCGAAATCCTGGTTCTATTCGTGTGCTTGAGAATGCCGGGTTCCATAAAGAAGGCATTTCCCGAAGCAATGTGAAGATCAACGGGGCGTGGGAGGATCATCAGGTTCTGGCCATTATCAATCCTGCAGATTGAATCTAGTCCAATATTCAAATATATCAATATAATTTAAAAAAGGTCGATATTTCTGACAACAGAAACATCGACCCTTTTGCCGTGTACACCTATTTATAAGTAAAGTGCTCGTTACCGGAGCAAGTTACTGCTGACTACAGGGAGGCCAGGGATCATTTTTTCAACGGCTCGACACCGATCGTAAGACCGGTATCACCGGGATCCTTCATTTTAATATTTGTAATGTACCAGCCTTCATAGCCATCGGAGGTCAGTTTCTGCACGGTGACAACTGCAGACCCCGTGCCTTTCCAATTGGAAGCGCGAAGACCATAATCGAATGAGAATTGAGTCGTTGTCTTATTCAGAGCTTTTGTTTTGAGCTTATCAATCTCAGTCATATGTGGACTCGAGCCGCCTGTTGTCCAGTAATAATCATCGAATTCTTTCTTAGTTTTAGCGCGCAGATCAGGGGAGAAAACAGCATATTGCAGTGCGCCGTTTCGAGTCTGAATGCCTTTGACCCATGTATTCAAAGCTTCTTTGGCTGTGGATGGGACCAACCCGGATTCCAAACGTTTGATCTGAATCGCTTGTAGAGCGGAGTCAGGCAGCGTCACTTGAACTTCATTCTTTTTTGCATCATATACCGCTTTTCCTTTAAATTCTTCTGCAAGTTTATCTATCGGAACAAGCACTTTACCATCTTGGACTTGAAGATCCAGTGTGCTGGATACAAACTCCTGGCCATTAATAAATAGACTCAATTTTGATCCTGCATAAGCGGAGCCTACAGCAAGCATTGCTCCAAGACCAGTACACAGCACAATTTTTGACAGGGATTTCATAGATTGCACCTCTTCTTTTTATATACAACAATAGACGATTTTTACTGAAATTAAGTTTCATTTAAGTTTCATTATGGTAACAAACTAGAGTTATGATCATACAGCCCGGGTATAATTATACTGAGGTTTTTTTAACATGGGGTGAAGGGTCAAATAACATACTATGAATCGTTGACACGACACCAAACCGAATCTTATTATTTAAAATGCATATGCAGTTTATTTTCTTGAGACAGGAGATCGTTATGACCCAAGAATACATTGAAATCCGCGGTGCTCGGGAAAACAATCTTAAGAATGTATCTTTACGAATTCCCAAGCGCAAAATCACCATTTTTACCGGCGTTTCCGGCTCGGGTAAGTCGTCGATTGTGTTCGATACCATCGCCGCTGAATCCCAGCGTCTGTTGAATGAAAATTTCAGCATCTTCGTCCGTACTTTTTTGCCGCGTGTACCACAGCCGGATGCTGACGCCATTGAGAACCTCAGCATGGCTGTGATTGTTGACCAGAGGCGCCTGGGTGGCGGTGCGCATTCGACCTTAGGGACGATTACCGATATTTCGCCCATTCTCCGTCTTCTGTTCTCCCGTGTAGGTCAGCCGCATGTTGGTGAAGCTCACATGTTCTCCTTCAATGATCCGCAGGGCATGTGCCCCGAGTGTAGCGGCATCGGTCGTAGTATGGGGGTAGATATGGCCAAGGCAGTCGATATGTTCAAATCGCTGAATGAAGGGGCAATTATGCTGCCGGACGCCACGGTGAACGGTATGGACTGGACGATGACCGTGCAGGCAGGCTCCTACGATCTAGATAAGAAGTTGAGTGATTTTTCTAAGGATGAACTGGAGGAACTGCTGTATGGCAAGGCCAAGAAGGTAGGGACACAGTTTGGCGGAAAAACTATAAATATTACTGTAGAAGGCTTCATCGAAAAGTTCATCAACAAGTATATCAAGCGGGATATTAAAGCGATGTCAGAGCGTACCCAGAAAAAAGTGGAGCCGTTTATCATCGAAGGACCCTGCCATCTGTGCCATGGCGCTCGTCTTAGCCAAGCAACGCTCAGCTGTAAGATCAACGGCAGTAATATTGCCGAGCTTTCATCTATGGAGGTAGGCCAACTGATCGGGGTTATCAAGGACATTCAAAGTCCGATAGCTGCACCGATGGCTAAAGCCTTGTCAGACAGATTGCAGCACCTTGTGGATATCGGTCTGGATTATCTTACTCTTGATCGTGAGACCGACACTTTATCCGGTGGGGAATCCCAGCGTGTCAAAATGGTCAAGCATCTGAGCGGGAGTCTAGTGGATGTGGTGTATATTTTTGACGAGCCGAGTGTTGGTCTGCATCCCCGTGATGTACACCGGCTTAATGAATTGCTGCAAAAGCTGCGCGATAAAGGTAACACGGTCATTGTCGTGGAACACGATCCCGATGTGATTCAGGTCGCTGATCATATTGTGGATGTCGGTCCTTATGCCGGCAGCCATGGCGGTACCATTATGTACGAAGGTAGTTTCTCCGGCTTGCTGGAGTCGGATACATTGACGGGCAATCATATGAAGCAGGCGATGCCGATCAAGGAGCATTTTCGCCAGGCCAAGGATCAGCTATCCGTCATGAACGCCAGTCTGCATAACTTGACCAATGTTAATGTCGATATTCCAACAGGAGTATTAACGGTAGTGACAGGCGTTGCCGGTTCGGGAAAAAGCACATTGATCAACGATGTGTTTTTGCAAAATCATCCTGATGCAATCGTGATTGACCAGTCGGCGGTCGGTGTCTCAACCCGTTCCAATCCGGCCACCTATACGGGCATTATGGACGATGTGCGCAAGGCTTTTGCATCTGCCAATAAAGTGAACGCCGGTTTGTTCAGTTTTAATTCCAAGGGGGCTTGTGAGAACTGCCAGGGCCTTGGTGTCGTCTATACCGATGTGGCCTTTTTGGACAGTGTAAAAACAACCTGTGAGGTATGCGGCGGTAAGCGGTTCAAAGAAGAGGTACTTGACTACAAGCTCAATGGAAAATCGATCGCTGATGTGCTAGAGATGACCGTTGAACAAGCGCTTGCTTTCTTCGAAATCAAAGAAGCCAAGCGCAAGCTGCAGGCCATGAGCGATGTTGGTCTGAATTATCTGACGCTCGGTCAGCCACTCAGCACATTGTCGGGTGGGGAGTGTCAACGTATCAAGCTGGCCAGCGAACTGCACAAAAAGGGAAGTATATATGTGATGGACGAGCCGACAACCGGACTACACATGTCGGATATCACTCATCTGCTGGACATTATGAATCGTCTAGTGGATGCCGGTAATACGGTAATCGTAATCGAACATAACCTGGACGTCATCCGTAATGCTGATTGGATCATTGATATGGGTCCTGAAGGCGGCAGCAAGGGTGGTAAGGTTGTTTTCGAAGGTACACCAAGAGCGCTTTTAAGCGCAGAACAATCACTGACAAGCAAATATTTGAGCAGGAATTGATCCCCGCCTTTGTTTAATCGAGAAAAACAAACATTTCAGCCCTTTCGCTTCCCCAGAGGAAGTTGGAAGGGCGTTATTTGTGTTCCAGAGACTGACCTTACCATTTGATCTCCGACCAGTATTACATTTCAAAGCATTAAATGCTTGAATTCAAGCGGGGCATACCTAAAGAAATTAGCGAGTACGTTGACGGACTTAACCATTGGGGGATATTCTGGAAATACATGTCCCGATCACCAAGCCTGTGTTTACGATCATAGTGATTGTCGTCGGGCTTTTAAAGGCTGAAATTTGGCAGTGGTAATCATTTATCTTCAGGAAGAAATGGAGAGGTCCACATGACAGTCACACGAACAAGTGAGTTAAACAAGAGCTACACAATGCCACTAGATTATATCGAAAGCGTATATGCTGGTTGGCTCGGAAAAGTCATTGGAGTCCGGCACGGCAGCAACATCGAAGGCTGGAGTTACGAGCGAATCGCCAGAACGTATGGTGAAATTACCGGTTATGTGAATCAGTTCAAGCATTTCGCGGCAGACGACGATACTAATGGACCGTTATTCTTCCTTAAAGCATTGGAGGACTACACACATACTACCGATATCACGGAAGAACAGATGGGGCTGACTTGGCTTAATTATGCCCCCGACGGTCATGGTTTCTTCTGGTGGGGCGGATATGGAAAATCGACGGAACATACCGCTTATCTGAATTTGAAGCATGGGATAAAAGCACCGCTATCCGGTTCGATTGCCGTCAATGGTGCGGCTGTAGCAGAACAAATCGGAGGGCAGATATTTTGTGACATCTGGGGTTTGATCGCTCCGGGGAGACCGGAATTGGCTGCAAATTATGCGGGGAAAATGGCCAGCGTATCGCATGACGGTAACGGAAAATACGGAGCTATGTTCATTGCTGCCTGCATCGCCGCGGCCTTCGGGGAGAAGGATGTATCTCGTATCATTGAAACTGGATTATCTGTCATTCCGCAGGAAAGCGAGTACTTCCGGATGACACGTGACATCATGGCTTATCATAGCAGCAACCCCGATAATTGGAGAGAGGCATTCGCTTTCGTGCAAGGCAATTATGGGTACGATCGCTATCCAGGAGCTTGTCACATCATTCCGAACTCGGCGGTCATTGTTCTTTCCCTGTTGTATGGAGAAGGCGACTTCTCACGCAGTATCAACATTTGCAATATGTGCGGATGGGATACCGATTGCAACGTAGCAAACGTAGGGACGATCATAGGTGTTCGGGTAGGACTGGAGGGCATCGATGCCTCCTGGCGTGAACCGATCAACGATATCCTGATCTGTTCCGGCGTGATTGGCACGCTCAATATTCGTGATCTTCCCGATACTGTTTTTGAAATCGCACGAATCGGTTATACGATAGCGGACGAAGCTTACCCGGAGCGTTGGGCGCCTTGGCTGAACCGGGATCACCTCCGCCGTGGCCCTCGTTTCCATTTTGAGCTGCCGGGTTCTACGCACGGATTCAAGGTGGAATGTGATGAGGGATCGAATGTTACCGCATTCGTCCAACATTCAAACGCCATATCTGCATCGGGCACCAGTTCCCTGAAAGTCGTGTTCGACAATGCATTTGAGGGGAATGGGTATCGGGCTTATTATAAGACCTATTACATACCAAGTGACTTTAACGACAGTCGCTATGACCCTAGTTTTTCTCCGCTATTGTATCCTGGTCAGTGGATAAGCGCCAAAGTCAGCTTGCCTGCCGATACGACCGTACAAGCGATAGCGCGTCTGTATGTGAAAGACATCTATAGCAAGCAGAGATTCTACAGTCCAAATGTTCCATTGGAAGCGGGGAAATGGACAGAACTACAATATGGGATTCCCTCCATGGCAGATGTCTGTCTTGGAGAGATCGGCGTAGAGGTCATCCCAGTTGCAGAAAATTCGAATCTGGGCCCAATGAGTCACAGCCTCGTTTATTATGTAGACCACTTCGATATTACCGCAGGTGGAGCTGCTTACTCCCTTCAATTCCAACGTGTACCGATGGAAAAGTGGACCCCCCTTCATCAAGAAGTTAGCCAGTTTACATATCTGCGGGGTTTATGGTCTGTGGATGAAGGAAAACTCGTGGGCAGTTATTACGGGGAGCCGGCAGAGATCTATACAGGTGATATTGAGTGGAGCAATTATCGTTTCGATGCTGTGCTTACCCCGAAGCGAGGTGACGAACATCATCTGCTTTTCCGCGTCCAGGGGGGCATTCGTTCATATGCAGTCGGATGTGCAGAGGGTGGAAAAATCAAGCTGTACAAAAACAACAACGGGTATACTGAGTTGGCTGCGGTCGACTTTCCTTGGGTCATCGATCAGAGTTACCAAATCGGGGTTGAGGCGATCGGCAACCGATTTAGCATTTTTGCGAACGGAGACAAAATATTAGAGTTTGAAGATGAAGAGTCTCCATATTTGACCGGGCAAATCGGGTTTGCTAATTTTCAGGCAAGCCGGACAGAGTACGAATCCTTTCATATTAAGTGCACGTACTGACGTAGTAGGAGTGTTCGGAACGTAAATCATCTGCAAAGTATTGATATATTCAAAATATGGGTTATAATGTAATAAAATAACGGATCGGTGGGATATATATAATGATGATGATGACAGTGTTCCTGACAGAAGTAAAAGGGTGATCTTTTAACCTAATAACGTATGAGCCAGACTCAAGCACTCTTTATTTTATCTAGGGTTTGTTTGCGAATGACTTGGTTCATACACTCTGTTATGAATTGTCATCATTATCATTGCTTTCGTACTCTATGCTATGGACAGGTATGTCTTATTTAGCATAGATGCGATGAATAAGCCGTGGAATGAACGTTGGTTCATTCTGCGGCTTTTTTTGTTTTCACACAAGAATATGAATTAAAGAGGAGAGATTGAGAATGAGTCAAACGAAACCGGAAGTATCGATGGACAAAGTGCAAGAGTTGATTAAAGCTCGCTTGGGGAAATCTGCTGAGAACATAGGGACGATCGAAGGAGGCAATTTTAGCAGTGTTTTCTCATTTGTAATTGATCAGAGTGAGTACGTTATTCGTTTTAGTGCCGACGAAGATGCCTATGTAACAGAAGAATATGTGTCGAATTTGCTTACTTCTAATCATGTGTTATTTCCAAAGATAGTTGGATCAGGGAAAGAGGGCAACTTGAAATTTTGTATTTCAGAAAAGATATCGGGCAAGGTACTGGCTGAGCATGACGTAGAACAGAGAACTAAGCTACTCCCGGATCTGATCCATCAAATTACGAGAATGAACCAAGTGCCTTTGAAAAGCGCAACAGGTTTCGGTTCTATGCGTCCGGATGGCTCTGGAAGCCATGAGAGTTGGGAGGATTTTATTACAGCATTTTATGGAGAGGATCAAACGGGCACCTTTTGGGAAAATTGGCATGCGTTATTTGATACAAGTTGTCTTGAGCGTGATGTATTCAACGAATGTTATGCCCGGCTACTGGATTACAGCAAATATAACGCTCCGCATCGCTACTTCGTACACGGTGATTGTCATGAATGGAATATTCTTGCCGATGGCAGCAACATCACAGGGATTATAGACGGCAACTTTATGTATGGAGATTTTGTGATTGATATTGTTACGATTGAGCATATTGTTCCTAACAAGGATTTAGCCGTTGATTTTGGGAACTATTACGAGAAAATAGGCATATCTATTCCTGATTTCACCAACCGTTTGACAGGCGCTCGATTATTTAAAGGCTTAGACGGTCTACGATTCTTCGCAAAAATGGGCTGGGATCATGCGTATATCGAATTGCGTGACAGCTTGTTAGGTAAGCGGGGATAGAAATTGATTAGAACTATTTATTACCACGCACAGGATAGAAAAAATAGTAAAATACTACTATTGGACCTTCAAGTAGAATAAAATGGTGGTGTTTTGGAATGAATGAAATAGAAGTAAGGATTTTTACGGAAGATGATATGCAGAAGTTAGGCGATTTGTATCATGCCGTAACCTATAATCATAACTCCGTCTTTTGGTGGGTTGGAGATGAAAAAAATTGGCCGAACGTATTTATAGCGATTGAGGATGAACATATGATCGGTAAGGGCCAAGTTAGTATTATTTCCACGGTCCTGCCGGGCAGCCCAGAGGAGCGTTCGCACTATATTTATTTCAATTTGAAAACACTTCCACAAAGAGAAGACGACTATTCACTGTATGATCTCCTATATGAACGCTTGTTGAATAGGGCATACGAGTTAAAAGAAACACTTCCTGGTTCGAATAGAACTATTATTGGAATAGGTAATCAATCGACTGAAGAGTGTAACAATAACTATTTCATCTCGAAGGGCTTTATCTATGCGAAGAGCCTGTATACAATGCGGAGAGACTTATCCGAGAAGATTGAAGAGACCGTTCTTATTGATCCTTATCGATGCTCGAGAGAGACAATGGACTCAGAGAAACGTATCGAGGAATATTTAGCAGTAGACTTGGAGATTTGGCCGGATGCCCCGATTGGGTATCAGCAGTTGATGGATAGAAAGAAGAATTCTTCGTGGACTATTTTTATTGCCCGGGAAAATGAAACCTTAGTCGGGAGCATCATGGCTTGGATTGATGAGGATGGGGATGGGATTATTGAAGATCTGTTTGTGAGAAATCCTTATCGAAAACAAGGGATTGCAAAGTTTTTGCTATCTCAAGCATTAACATATCTCAAAGATCGTGGATGCTCGTCCGCAGAACTGCAAGTCGAGACAGCCAATAGTTCCGCGCTATCTGTATATCACTCCACTGGCTTCAAAGAAATATCTGAAGAAGTGCGTTACCATCGAGAACTTTAATTCCTGGAGCAAAAGGAAGCAAAACCCCAGCCAAGTGGCTGGGGTTCTTATTACGCTGCGAAAATGAAATGCGGCATCTTCATCAGCAGTGAATGACAGTTAGCCATTAACTTTGATGCTAACTTCCCCGCTTGAAAGATATTCTTCCTCGCCATTCTCATACCTGACTTTCAGGCGACAATTGTCATCAATATCAATGGCTGTTGCCAGGCATTGTTGGTTCTCCTTAAGTACAGTAACGGTTTTGCCCAGGAAAAATATACGTTTTTTATACTCAGGTAGAAATAGCCTGTCCGTCAACCGCGCATAAAAAGCCATGAAATTATTGAGTATTTCTGCCGCTAGCCGGTTACGAAGATCCCCGCTATTCTTGTCATCAGAAAATACAGATGCAGCGATATCTGTAATCTCTTCAGGGAATCCGTGAGAGGGTAGCGATACATTAATTCCTATGCCGAGAACTGCATAATCAAGCCAACCACTTTCTAGTGATAAGGAGGCTTCGGTAAGGATCCCACAGACCTTTTTACCGTCCATAAATACGTCGTTAACCCATTTTATCTTCGCATCTTTATGGGCTACACTCTCGATGGCCATCGAAACTGCGACTGCCGCGGAAGTCGTTAGAAGAAAAGAATCTTGCGCCGAAATCTTCGGGCGTAAAAGGATGCTCATATAGATACCCGTTCCCGAAGGAGAAAAGAACTGGCGGCTTTTTCTACCGCGTCCGGCTGTCTGCTCCTCCGAAAGGATCACTATTCCCTCAGCTGCTCCGTTCAAGGCGAGCTTTTTAACAGCTTCATTCGTTGATGGTACTGTCTTGAGAACTTCAATTTGCAGGTTCTTACACTCGATATTTAAGTAATTCGAAATTGCAACAGCAGATAAAATATCCGTATTAGGTGATAGTGAATATCCTTTATTTGTTACAGCGGTTATGGAGTAACCTTCGTTCTGCAGCGATTTGATGGACTTCCAAACCGCGCTGCGCGTAACGGATAGCTTGGCAGCTAACTCCTCGCCGGAGATATATTCGCCTCTGTTGCCGTCGAGTAAAGCTAAAATACGTTCTTTTACCGTCATGGCAATAAACCCCCACTAGTATATGTCTAACAACCCTATCCCTATATTTTAACATGCCAGGCTGGATAATAACCAGTTGCAAAAGTTAACCGCATGAATGGCCTAGTTTGCCTATTATTGCTCCTAGTTAGGTCATTTCTCATAGTTATAGCTAACGATAATATGTTAGGCCAAGGCAGGCTCTTATATAGCATATTTGAACACTCTTTGGTTGCACGTTTACGTCACTATTGTAAACCAATAATTATTTTTAGGTTTACAATCATAGATTGCTCTATTATAATTCAGCGTATGGAACAGTTTCGATAACATCATCAATACATTTTATGTTCCCAATGGAGGTCTATTTCTTGAAAACAAAAGAACTTGTCTATGCTGCATTATTCGCCGCTCTAATCGCGGTGCTGGGTCTGATTCCACCTATACCACTTGGCTTCATTCCCGTACCAATCACTGCCCAGACACTTGGTGTCATGCTGGCTGGATGTTTTCTAGGCAAAAAAACGGGCGGTCTGAGTCTTGTTATTTTCATCATTCTCGTGGCGATCGGTTTACCTGTGCTGACAGGCGGACGCGGGGGTCTGGTGGCGTTGGTTGGACCGTCTGCAGGCTACATATTCAGTTGGCCGATTGCGGCCTATCTTATTGGTTGGGCTACTGAGAAAATCTGGCCCCAGGTCAAAACATGGAAGCTAGTTGTCATCAATCTGATTTTTGGTGTAATAGTGGTGTATCTCATTGGCGCCCCTGTCATGGCTCTGATTACGAATACGTCGATTTGGGCTGGATTAATAGGTTCGATAGCCTTTCTTCCAGGTGACATCATAAAAGCCATTATTGCAGCCGTCATTACGATGCAGCTTAAAGCGATCAGTCCCATTGAAGAAAAAGTATATAACTCTTGATACTTTACAGAAATTTTTTCACGGCTTGGAAGTAGTGAAGGGAGCAAGACAAATGCTTGTTTTTGATCAAGTTGATTATTATTACCGCCGAGGAAATCCCGTTCTTCAAGATGTAAGCTTCGAGATTCACCCCGGAGAATTTGTCGCCATCGTCGGCGGGAACGGAAGCGGAAAGTCCACACTTGCCAAGTTAATAAACGGTCTGCTGCAGCCGCGAAAAGGGCAAGTTAGGCTCAATCAACTGAATACACTTGACAATGTGGATCTGAAGATGATTCGTGAGCAAGTTGGGCTGGTCTTTCAGAATCCTGAAGATCAATTTATTACGACAACCGTTCTAGATGAAATCGTCTTCGGGTTGGAGAATCTTCGCATAGCAAGAGAAGAAATGCTGCCTCGAGTGCATGGGGCTTTGCAGGCCGTTCGTATGGAAGAATATTTAGACGCCATGCCGCATCAGCTGTCAGGAGGAGAGAAACAACGGGTTGCGATTGCGGCCATTCTGGCCATGCGCCCTTCTGTTCTAGTATTCGATGAGGCTACTTCTATGCTTGATCCGCAGGAGAGAAAAGACATCCTTGAGGTCATGCGCACCGTTCACCGGTCAGGGATGACGATCATTCATATTACTCACCACATGGATGAGATTCTGTCAGCAGATCGGGTGCTGCATCTAAGCAACGGAGTTATCCATTTTGATGGTACTCCGTCAGCCTTCTTCAACAACTTGTCCCTGACTGACCAACTGCCTCCTCCTTTTGTAGTAAGACTGCATCGTACGCTCGGGTTAAATGCTCCCTTGTGTTCTGAATGGAAGGAGACGATCACCACCTTATGGTCTATGAACTAAGGGATGTAAGTGTATCTATGAACGACAGAGAGGTTCTGCAATCGGTAAGCTGCACGCTTCAGGAAGGGAAATGGATCTCTGTCATAGGTCACAACGGGGCAGGGAAGTCCACCTTCGTCAAAGTTATAAAAGGTTTGATTCCATCATTTAGCGGAGAGTACACGATTAATCAACAGCCACTTCCTCGAGATCGTAAAGGGAACATGAAGGTCGTTCCGCAGATTGGTTATGTATTTCAGAATCCGGAGCAGCAAATTTTTGAAACAACTGTCTATAAAGAACTGGCCTTTGCTCTGAAGATAAGAAAGGATCACACTGGAAATAGGGAGCAGGAAATAGAAGCTGTTATGAAGCAAATGGAGCTCTCGTCAGACCTTCTGAATATGTCTCCATACCAGCTAAGCGGGGGACAAAAGCGGCGTGTCGCCATAGCTTCAGTGCTTATTGCAGATCCCGAGTTGCTGATTCTGGATGAACCAACGGCTGGACTTGACCCCTTAAGCAGGGTTGCGCTCCTAGAGCAGATCAAAGCATGGCAGAGGATGAAGAATCGGACGGTAATCTTCATTTCTCATCAGATGGAAGATGTTGCGGAATATTCGGATGAGGTTATGATCTTTAATAGAGGACGTTTATTGGTCCAGATGAATGCGAATGAGCTTTTTTTGCAGCATACAGCGTTCATGGAGCAAGCAGGTCTTCCTTTACCGGAGCCGGTACAACTCCTTAAGCTGATCGAGGAACTATCCGGTCAGATCATAGAACCAGCTAGTTGCAGGGAAGAAGACATTATGCAACAGGTTAGAGCAGTCTGGCAGGCAAGAGGTGTTCAAGACGATGGATAAAATCATACTGGGGCAATATGCAGATACCGACTCAATCATTCACCGACTTGACCCTCGAACCAAACTATTGAGCATTCTTGCTATCATGATTAGCATTGCTCTGATTAAGACGTTTGCCGGATATGTAGCGACAACTATTCTGATGGCAGGACTGGTCCTGTCCGCTAGAGTGCCGATTGTGATGGTTTTCAGAGGATTAAAGCCCATTCTCTTCATTCTTTCCTTCACCTTTATGTATCATATCTTCTTGACTACTGGAACCCCCATCTGGCCTGGATTCTTTCTAAATGTCACACAAGAAGGGATAAAGAACGGAAGCTTTATTGTCTGGAGGATGGTATTGCTTATATTACTAGCTTCGCTTCTAACGTTGACAACCAAGCCGCTTGATCTGGCACAAGGTCTTGAAAAGCTGCTTAAACCGCTGTCACGGTTAGGTGTTCCGGTCGAAGCTTTTGCACTGATGATCGTGCTTGCCATCCGCTTTATACCAACAATTATGCAGGAGCTTGATCGCGTGATGCTAGCCCGGAAGGCTAGAGGTTATGACGAAATGTCTGCCAAGGGCTTCGGGAAGATATTGGCTTATACATCCATTCTGATCCCGCTATTCGTTACGACGATTCAGCGAGCGGAGCAACTGGCTTTAGCGATCGATGCAAGAGCCTACGGGGATGGAAGGGGCCGTACTTCATATAAGGAGCTGAATTTCGCACGGGTGGATTATGTCGCTAGCGGACTAACACTTGCTTTTGTATCATTTATCCTTTATTTGTAAGTAAGTTGGGATCATTTTCATTTTACAGCTGCGTTAATCGCGGCTTTTTTTGCGTTTAGATTAGGAATTTCAATGATTTGTTCGTTTTCTACTTGACAGTAGATAGAACCTGGCTTATATTTAATCATGTGGTTAATTAACCAAAAGGTTAAACAATAAAATCTAACTAAAGGCAGGTTTTTAATTATGGCGACCGTATTGTACATCACTGCAAATCCGAATGATCAAGAAGCATCTTATAGCTTGACTGTAGGAGAAGAATTCGTAGAAGCTTATCGCTCCGCCAATCCCAATGATGAGGTTATTCGTCTGGATCTCTATAAGAATGATATTCCGCAACTGGATGCTGATGTTTTTAGTGGCTGGGGCAAACTGGGAGCAGGAACTGCCTTTGAAGAATTGACCGATGCTGAAAAAGCGAAAGTAGGTCGTCTTGGGCAACTGGTTGATCAATTTGTAGCTGCCGATAAATATGTTTTTGTCAATCCGATCTGGAACTTTTCTTTCCCACCTGTTTTGAAAGCATATATTGACGCGATCTGTGTTGCTGGCAGAACGTTCCGATATACCGATAAAGGTCCGATTGGCCTTATGACTGATAAAAAAGCTGTTCACATCCAAGCTAGCGGAAGCGTATTGTCTCCAGGCTCAATGTATGCAGATTCAGAAATGGGCCACCGTTACTTGGATTCCATTATGAAGTTCATCGGCGTTCCTAGCTTTGAAGGCATCTTTGTTGAAGGCATGGCTAAGTCTCCGGACCAAGCACCAGCGATTAAAGAAAAGGCGATTCAACAAGCGCGCGAAGTTGCCCAAAGTTTCTAATTAACCCTTTGCACAGCCGAGCCGAGCGAGTTTCAGGTCTTTAACCCTGAACCGCTTGGCTCTTTTTTACGCCTACCCGTTTGTATACCTGATTGGGTTATGTAGATGTAACTTCTTGACAATAGATAGGAATGGGAATAAAATTAAACACATGGTTAAATATGACGATGAACTTTTGGATAATGTTTTCCACGTGCTCTCTGATCCGACGAGAAGGGAAATTCTAAAACGTTTGGGTGTCGGAGAGATGACCGTTATGAACTTGGCGAAACCTTTTGATATGTCATTGCCAGCGATCTCTAAGCATTTACGGGTGCTGGAAAAGGCTGGTTTAGTTTCGATTCGGAAGGAAGGAACCTATCGATATTATTATTTGAATCCAACGACTGTGGACAGGGCGCACGAATGGTTAATGGAACTCAGGAATTTCTGGACTCCGCAATTGTCTAACCTGGAGCTTTTCTTGGACAATCAATCAAAAGAAGACTGACGGAGGCACTCTTAATGATAACTATGCTGAATGGAAAATACTCGCTTACGCTTCAACATGTTTACAAAGCGAGCAAGGAAAGAGTGTTTCTGGCCTGGACGAAGAAAGAACAGCTAGAGCAATGGTGGGGGCTGGTAGGCTTTACGACGACGGTTGAACAAATGGAAGTAACCGTGGGCGGAAAATACCGTTTTCATATGCAAGCTCCAAGTGGTAAGGTTTATACTTTAGAAGGTCGGTATGCCGACATCGTTCAGAATGAAAAGCTATCGTTCACCTGGAAGTGGTTAAATGAAGGAGACGATGCAGAGGAAACGCTGGTTACCATAGATTTTGTTGAAAAGGAAGACACAACGGAGCTTGTTATTAAGCACTCTGCTTTTTCTGCAGAGAAGGTAGCTAAGAGACACAATAATAACTGGAACAATGCTCTGGAAGCAAGCCTGTATAATTATATTAATTAAGAGTGTAATGCCCTTGTAACAGCGCCATACTTTTGGACACGCTTCTATAGCGTACACTGAAAGTTGGCGCTGTATTTGTGTTAGCAGGATTAATTAGTTTTAACTGTTTTCTACCGTTCAATTGGAAGGGAAATATTGGTAAAATGTATATATATTGAAGAAGTGTAGAAGGGGAGATTGAATGAATTATAACGAAGTTGTACAAATTGGTGAGACATATTTACTTCCATTAGTAGTAGAGCTTTACGGGCTGGGGGACTATGATATTAGCCGGATTGCGCCCCATGAGGGAGGGCGGAATATCGCCTATTCCTGTGCAAAAGAGGGTGCTGATGCCAAAATAATCAGACTCGCTTACTTAACGGACAGAAGCCGGGAAGATATTCTGGCCGAAGTGGAGTATGTCCGGTTTTTATTTGAGCATGGCGGCAGCGTTTCGAATGTCATCAGTTCTCAGAATGGGAACCTGCTGGAAGTGATTACTCATCAAGACTACAACTTTTATATTACAGTGTTTGATAAGGCCAGGGGAAAGAGGCTGTTGGATAATCATTATCAATACCGGGAAGGCGTCCCTATTACCGAATATTATTATAACTGCGGTAAAACCTTGGGAAAACTGCATCAACTATCAAAAGAGTATACGCCAGTCCATCGCCGGTACAGTTTTTTTGATAAGTACAATGCCGAGTATATTAATGAACTGATTCCCGATTCCTTGTCTCTGCTGAAGGAGAAGATGGTTGAGCTGCTTACAACCTTGCAAGGATTGCATCAGGATAATGAGTCCTATGGGATGATTCATTGTGATTATGGGGACGGAAATTATCATATCGATTTTGATACCGGACAAATTACAGTATATGATTTTGATAACTCGTGTTTCGGTGGGTACATGTTAGACCTGGCATCGACCTGGAGAAATGGAGTGGGTTGGACACAATTTGAACCAGACGTAGACAAGCGCAAAGCGTTTATGGATGATTACTTTAAAGTAGTCCTTGAGGGATATCGATCCGAGACCCAACTCGAACAAGCGATGCTAAGTCAATTGCCTTTATTCATCCAAACGCACCTTATGGAAAACATAGTAGATATCTTCGAGTATAAGCGACACGCCGGTGAAGAGCCAAAGTGTGATGAGGAATTGTCCTATCTCATAAAATGTATGGAAGACGATATTCCGTATTTCGGATTCTTTCATGAGATATACTCGTGTGCGGAACCTTTTGAATATGAGAAACGAGAGATCTAGACTGTATATAGGTTGACGGCTGCCCCGCAGTGCTGGAGTTACAGCACTGCGGGGCAGCCTGCGTATACAAGCATATGTGGAGTAGTCCATCAAGGGAAGATACTTGGCATAAAGGATAAGATATGGGATGATGAAGGTTCAGAAGGAATATGAGCTGAATAATGGAGAAGTTGAGGATGGAGGGGCATATGGAGATTTTTGCAGAGTATTTGGCGAAAATAGATAACCCGCAGCACCGGTCGCGCACAGAAGAAGTGTTGACTTGGGTCGCAGAGAAGTATCCGGAATTAGGGCAAAGAGTGGCCTGGAATCAGCCGATGTTTACCAATCATGACACATTCATAATGGGCTTCAGTGTATCCAAACAGCACTTAGCTGTTGCACCTGAAGGTGCCGGGATCAGCCGCTTTTCGGATGACATCGTACAGGCCGGTTATGACCACACGAAGCAGTTGCTGCGGATTCGGTGGAATCAGCCAATTGACTTTGCATTGCTGGAGCGAATGATTGACTTTAACATTTCGGATAAAGCAGATTGTTTAACATTTTGGCGGAAATAGTATCTAACAAGCACGCCAAGTTGTAATCAGGCTATCGTTTACGGGACGTATAAAGACTCTACACCGGAACGTGACATTTCTATAAGAGAATTAAATAAGGTGAACGGCAGCCCCACTGAGTTACAGCACATTGGGGCTGCTTGTGTCTGCGCGGACATAGGATTAATCGCAGTCGGTTTAAATATCGGTTTCGTTGAGCATGCTTTTGAAAGAGCAATGATCTTGAAGAGGACATTCTGGAAAGGAAGCACTGTTCACCGGCAGTACAGGCTGAATCTCCCTTGTAAGACGTCTAATACTTTTTCCGGGATCTCCCTGACCGTAATATCTTCACCCAGGAAAAGCAGCCAGTTGGTTATTTCCGTTAATTCTTCTGAATGATGAACATTGATAAAAGTTTTTAAGATCGCTGTGGTTTGGTAAGGATTCGTGTATGCGATTGAAAACTTTAGAGGATGGTATTTTTTGAACTGGGCGATTGCCGTTGGACCTAGCTCAAGGACGAGGTTAATTTCTTCTTCCTGCTTGCTGAGTTGTTCCAGGATCTTTTTTTTGCTTACTCTTTTTTTCGTAGGATATGGCTCTACACTCGTGAGATTGTCGACAGAAAACATCCGCCGCTTCTCTTCCACGATGTCAAAGCCTTCAATGATCCATAAGCTTTTTTCACGATAAAGGTGCAGGAGATGGATCGGGTAGGACTTGATTTCCTGCTCTTCTTGGATGGACACCAATAAACAACTGTCCTGCAGAATCATTTGAATGAGGTTCTCTAACATCGGATGGGGCAAATCAGATAATTCAAGCAAGTCGGGATTATTGGGATTGGTTCCTTCAAAGAGCAGGATTTGATTTAGAAGAACAAGGTCATCTTGCTGGTTTTCCGAGATCAGACCTAGCAGTTTTTCAGCTAGTGACTGTCGACTTTTCAGATAAGGGAGCTGTTGATTTCTTGTAGCCATGAAGGCAAGGAACAGCGCCTTAATCTCATTATCGGTAAAGCGGACCGTGGGCAGGACAGAGTTGTTCATGACAGAATAACCCCCATCCCGCCCAACTTCGGCGACTAGCGGCATCCCCATTGCTTCAATTTCTCTGACATCACGAATCGCCGTCGAACGTGAGATGTTGAATTCTGTCATGAGCTCAGAAATGGTAAAGTGGGCGCGGTTGTTGATATAGCGCATGATGATATTAATCCGTTCAACCTTTTTCATAAAGCCCCCTAAACAGTATCACTTTTTGACATGGTTTGAGATTATTATAAACCCATCAAGTGAAAAGACAAAGCAATGGATAAATTTATAAAAAGGAAGGTTTTGAACATGGCAAATTATACGCTTGAAGAAAAAGACAGCTTTATCGTATTAGGTATTGGAACGGAGCTGAAGAGCCATTACACAGACTTTGCTGGCATCAATAAAGAGAAGGCGGATTTCTGGGAAGCTGTGCAACAAGACGGAAGACTTGACGCATTAAAGGCACTTGCCACGAATGACTACATTTTTGCCGTGAACGAAGCGGTGAATAATAAGATGATGTACTATGCTGGCGTGCTGACAGAGGCGACCTTACCAGAAGCAACTAGAGTGATCCAATTTCCTAAGGGAGAATATCTAGTTGTAAAAGGGGAAGGGAACTCAGGGGAAGAGCTGAGCAATAAGCTTACCGGCATTGCTTTTGGCCAAGCCTTGGGAGAAGCCCAGGATGTTGCTTATGTGGGCGGGCCAAATACAACGGTAGAGATGGGGCAGCGTGACGGCGTCGTCTTTGGTGAAATGTGGATTCCCGTTGTTAGAAAATAGAAAATAAATAGAGCGAAGGGGGATGAACATGTCCTATATCGTTGATTTTAAAAATGTGTCTACGGTTGGTTTAGAATCTTCACCGGTCGTAGAAGCACTTGCTGGCTTAAGAGCGAATGAAGCCCGTTATTTTATGAACAAATATAAACATGAGTTTACGGTGATTCCCGCTAGCGAAAGCCAGGAAGCCCTGGATTATGTGAACCGGATTTTGAAAGAAGAACGGGATATCGTGTTTGCAGCCAAGCCTTTAGAAACGTCACGTTTTCAAGTGGAAAATATTCAATTTACCTACGTTTTCTATGAGGATGGGCTTGCGCTTAACGTTATGTATACGGTGGATGATGCTAAGAAGCGGGCTGTCGGGTTCAAGCTTTCTGAGGGAATGGATATTCCCAAGGAGCTGGAAGAGAAGTTTAAGTTCGCAAGGCAGAAATCCAAATTAGCCGGAACGATCCGGGGCTCGTTTTTTGTGATTAAAGGAGAGTATTAAAGCACTACCAGAGATTAGAAACTCCTAGATTTAGCGTAAAGACTAATAGTTATTCACTGAAAAGGGCTGCGATCTAACGCGGCTCTTTTTTTGATTAATGAAGTCATGTTATAACAATTGTTGTAAACACAACAGTTGTTATATAATAAACAAGCTTCAGATTATATATTGCTAAGGAGAAGATCGATAATGGCTAGCGCTGTATCTCATAATCCCAAGGATCTCCGCGTTATTAAGACACGACAACTTATTCTAGATTCTTTTATAAATCTGCTCGGTAAAAAAGATTTTATGTCGATCACAGTGAGTGATATCACAAGAATTGCACTTATTAACAGGGCTACTTTTTACGCTCATTTCCCTGATAAATATGGGCTGCTTAAAGCGCTTCTGTCTGACGCCTTCATGAATTATGTGGATAGAAGAGTGCCAAATGATGCAAAACTAACAGAAGAAACAATAAAACAACTGGTTATTGCTTTATGTGATTATCACGAAGAATCAAGCAGGCAGTGTGTCAAAAACTATGAATCGGTTGCACCATTGGTAGAAAAAAATATCATTTCTGAACTGGAAGAATTCGTCTTTCTTTTATTGTCTAGAACCTGCCAGTCGGAAAATAGCGGACGACTGGAGCGGGCAGCCACAGTAATTAGCTGGTCCATCTACGGTTCCGCTTATCGTTGGTATCTTAATGGCAAAAAGGAGACCCCGGCTGAATTATCGAATGATATTGCGCCTTTGTTTGCTTCATGGATTGTTTACGCCTAATATTGACGCAACAATTATTACGACTTGTATAATATACGACAAATTTGCAAACTTGCTGGTTGAAGAGCCTCAAAGCGCACTGATATTATAACACTTGTATTATAAATAACAGTTGCTGCTTAAGGAGGAACCAACATAAGTACTAATTTTAAACCGTTGAATCAAGTCCCTAGTGCTTTTCATAAAAAAATCGGAGGCATTATCGTTACGGTATTATCAGATGGTAATTTGGAATTTCCATTGGATGCTTTCTTCGAACTAGATAAAGAAGAAGCAATTCAAATGCTGAGAGATAATCTTCAGGCTGTGCCTCCACACATGAATACAAATGGATTTGTAGTGAATAACGATGGCCATATAACTTTAATAGACACGGGATTTGGATCAAGTTATGGACCGTCAGGAGGCCATCTACTTAATAATTTAAATGCTGTTGGTTACTCAGCCAATGATGTTGATGTTGTACTTTTGACTCACATGCATCCAGATCATGTGAATGGCTTATCGCTAGCAGATGGAACTAAAGCTTTTCCAAACGCTAAAGTCATTGTTCATGAGCAGGAATACGAATTCTGGACAAATGAAAATGCTGAGGAGAGTTTCAAGGAAAGCTTCCAAGAACAAGCACAAATGATCGTCCAAATGGTTCAATCAGCCATTGCTCCTTATAAAGATGACATCGTAACCTTCTCCGATTCCGTTGACATTCCTGGAATTACGGCAATAGAAGCTCATGGGCATACGCCTGGTCATACAGCATATCTAATTGAATCTGAAGGAGAGAGATTGTTAATATGGGGTGATATCATCCAGAATGTCACCATCCAGTTCTCCCGGCCACAATTGAAGATTGCCATGGATATTGACTCTGAGCAAGCTTTCAGATCACGCATTAAATTGCTCGACCTCGCTTCAGAGAAACAAATCCGAGTAACAGGGATGCATCTGGATTTCCCGGCTTTTGGTTACGTCAAAAAAGAAGACAACCACTATGTTTATGTGCCAGAACAATGGAGACCTAATGATATCTAAGGGCAGATGCCTAAGCAAAAAAAGAACCTGAATGAAAGATTCAGGTTCTTTTTTATTGCATATGACCAGACATGATGATATAATCTGATCGCGACTTTTAAATTATAAATGGTCATAGAAAGTCTATCTTATAATTTAATCTTACTATGTCGGCCGAGCTCTTGTCAAATGTTTTTTTCTCAAATGAAGGTAAGGAGAGATGTGGAATGCGATCTTTGGTTCTGGATTTTCAGGAAGTGGACAATACACAGCTATCACTCGTGGGAGGAAAAGGGCTTAATCTAGGGACGCTTTCCAAAATGGATGGCATACAAGTGCCGGAAGGATTTTGTGTTACTACTGCGGGATATCAGCAAGCAATGGCACGAAACAAAACATATCCTGTCTTGCTGGATCAGCTCAACACGCTGACTGTAGAAGATCGGGATCAAATCGCTGATCTCAGCAGAAAGATTCGCCAGACAATTATCGAAGCTGAAATTCCTGCTGACGTTGTGAAGGTAGTGACTTATTATCTCTCCCGGTTTGGCAAGAACCAAGCCTATGCCGTACGTTCCAGTGCGACTGCTGAAGATTTGCCCCATGCCTCTTTTGCCGGTCAACAAGATACGTATCTAAATATCATTGGTCTAGAAGACATCTTGCAGCATATCAGCAAATGTTGGGCTTCTCTATTTACGAATCGCGCGGTGATCTACCGGATGCAGCATGGTTTTGAGCACAGACAAGTTCATTTATCTGTTATTGTGCAAAAAATGATCTTCCCAGCGGCCTCAGGGATTATGTTCACCGCTGATCCGATTACAGGTAACCGGAAGCTGTTATCCATCGATGCCAGTTATGGACTTGGAGAAGCACTGGTTTCTGGCCTGGTCTCGGCTGATGGCTATAAAGTACGTGAAGGCGAAATCGTGGAGAAGAGGATTGCAGCTAAGCATCTCGCTATTTACGGGCGAAAAGAAGGCGGAACAGAGACTCGGCCCATCGATCTGGATCAGCAAAAAACACAAACCCTAACGGATCAACAGATTTTAGAGCTGGCACGCCTCGGAAGAGAGATCGAAACTTATTTTGGCAGCCCACAAGATATTGAATGGTGTTTAGCCGAGGATACCTTTTATATTGTCCAAAGCCGGCCGATCACGACATTATTCCCGATCCCTGAAAGTAATGATCAAGAGAATCATGTCTACATCTCTGTGGGTCATCAGCAAATGATGACAGATGCCATTAAGCCACTGGGACTGTCATTTTACCTGTTAATAACGCGTGCACCTATGCGTACCGCTGGAGGAAGGCTCTTTGTGGATGTTACACCTCAGCTGGCCTCACCCGCCAGCAGAGACATAATAATAAACACGTTGGGGCAATCCGAGCCGCTCATCAAAGACGCGCTAAAGACCGTCGTAGCACGAGGCGATTTTATTAAAGAGTTACCGGTGGATACCGCAGTGCCTAACCCAGCCAAAAATTACGCAAGTATGCCAGCACCAATCGAAGCCGATCACTCAATTGTTGCGGAATTGATTAAGAATAGTGAAGCATCATTAGCGGCATTACAACAAAATATCAAAGGAAAATCGGGTGTAGACTTATTTGACGTTATTCTGGAAGATCTCCAGGAATTAAAGAGACTTCTCTTCGACCCGCAAAGTATAAGAGCCATTATGGCTGGGATGAACGCGTCCGCATGGATCAATGAAAAGATGCAAGAATGGCTGGGCGAAAAAAGTGCAGCCGACGCCCTTGCTCTATCTGTGCCGAATAACATTACTTCAGAGATGGGACTGGCGCTCCTGGATGTTGCAGATGTCATTCGCCCTTACCCGGAAGTCATTGCTTATTTGCAGCAAGTCAAAGAGGGCGGCGCTCTGGATGAACTGATTAAGGTTCAAGGGGGACAGGAAGCTTATGAGGCGATTTCTGTTTTTCTGGACAAATACGGAATGCGGTGTGCCGGGGAAATTGATATCACAAGAACTCGCTGGAGCGAACAACCTTCAGCCCTTATCCCGATCCTTCTTGGCAATGTTAAAAACTTCGAGCCTAAGGCTAGTCAGCAGAAATTTGAGCAAGGGCGGCTTGCAGCTTTGAGAAAAGAACAAGAGCTATTAGAGCGACTCAAAGCAATGCCCGATGGCGAGCAAAAAGCAACAGAAACCAAACAAAGGATTGACCTCATCCGGAATTTCAGTGGGTATCGGGAGTATCCAAAGTACGGAATTGTAAATCGCTATTTCGTCTATAAGCAGGCTTTATTAAGAGAAGCTGAAGCACTCGTACAGACAGGCATTATTCATCAAATAGAGGATATCTTCTATCTTTCTTTTGATGAACTTCATGAAGTCGTACGCGCTCATAAACTGGACTATCAGGTCATCAGTAAACGACAAGAGGAGTACAAATTATTCGAAAAACTATCCCCTCCGCGTGTGATCACGTCGGATGGTGAGAACATTACAGGGCAATATAAGCGAGCGCATCTGCCCGCCGAAGCGATTGCAGGTCTGGCGGTCTCCTCTGGAGTGATAGAAGGCCGAGCACGTGTCATCTTAAACATGGAAAAGGCGGATATAGAAGACGGAGATATTCTAGTCACTGCCTTTACTGACCCTAGTTGGACACCACTCTTTGTATCTATAAAAGGCCTGGTCACCGAAGTGGGCGGACTGATGACTCATGGAGCTGTGATCGCCCGTGAATATGGCTTGCCAGCTGTTGTCGGGGTGGAGAATGCTACTAAAATGATCAAAGACGGGGATCACATTCGGGTGAATGGAACTGAAGGGTATGTTGAAATTTTGAAATCCAATTAGACAAAGGAAGCGATGCACGTAAAGAAGCTAACCTCTAGATTGATGGTTAGCTTCTTTTATTATGAGATGAACATTTATTAGAAGTAATAGACAATCAGTTCTCCTTGTTACTGAGACTTTGTTTTCGATATTCCTGCGGAACGAGACCCAATTGTTTACGGAAATTATAAGTGAAGTAACTGGCACTTTGAAAGCCGCATGCCATCGCAATCTCACATACAGATCTCTTTGTTTCCATTAACATCTCGCAGCTCTTTTGAATCCGATATTTCGTTAAATATACATTTGGCGTTTGACCTAAATGCTTGTTGAATAGAGCAACACAGCGGCTTCTGCACACAGCTCCTGCTGCTGCGATATCATCAAGGCTAATTTTATGTTCATAATTCTGATGAATGAAGCTAGTCATCTTCTGGATGAACGTCCACAGTTGTACCTCTTCAGCATGCTCTTCTTTTTGTTGTAATTGATCTCCCATGCCAGCACACAAGGATAAGGCTTGAGCTATTAATCGCAGCGGATTGGGAAGAAGAGGGGCATGCATTTCCTCGTAAATCTCCTGTAAAGAACTCAGGATTGCTAGTTGCCATTCAATCTGAGCATTAAGCAGAACAAAGTCCTCCATCAATGAGCTGAATTTACTTTCCCAATATTTTTTTGCCAGTGACGTACTCTCGCCAAGAAGCGATGGATGAATAACAACGACAATGTATTTGCAGTCTGTGCGATTTTCGGAAAAACCACAATGGAGACGATTGCTATTCACGAATATCCCATTCCCCTGTTCAATGCGAACGGTCTTCCCATTCACAAAATAGTCCATGGTACCTTCAAGAACAAGAATGAACTCCACATCCGGATGCCAATGCGCAGTAGCTGAGTAATTATGAAATTGCTGCAAGTTTCCTTTTCGAACGTAGAGTGGTAGGTCAGAAAGATTATAATTTAAGCGCTCTGATAAATCAGAGAACACTTCTAAGGGTTGGTTCAACGGAATGATCTCCTCTAGTGATATACGATTTTGATAGAATTATATTCGATATTAATGGATAATGCCAATTTATTTAGTCTATATTGATATTGTGACAAGTACAGGAGAAGAAAGGGTTGTGAGGTGAAAAGAAATAATATTAATACTAGGGCGATAAATCCATCGTTTCACCGTGAGTTGTTAACACTAGTCATTCCCATTGCACTGCAAAACCTAATCTCGGCGATGGTCATTTCAGCGGATGTAGTCATGCTGGGGATGATTAGCCAATCTGCAATGTCAGCCGTATCGCTTGCAGGTCAGATTACGTTTATTTTGAGCTTGTTTTATATGGGGATATCAGCAGGAGCAGGAATCCTAACTGCACAGTATTGGGGGAAAAAGGATCTTCGAACCATTCAGCGTGTGCTGAGTATTGCATGCCTATTCTCGTTATGTATCTCTCTGCTTTTCTTCATGTTTTCCTTTTTGTATCCGGAGATGCTGATGAGTTTTTTTACAAGGGACAGCGAGTTAATTCAGTATGGAGCACATTTTTTGCGCTATAATTCGATTTCTTTTCTTGCAATGAGTATCTCTCAGATGTATCTCGGTGTGATTCGAAGTATGGAGAACGCGCGGCTTTCGGCTTGGATTAGCTCGATGTGCCTGATTTTGAATATAGGGCTTAATGCAATATGTATCTTTATACTCTATCCAGGGAACCCGATTAAGGCTATTCAAGCAGTTGCACTTGCCACGGTCATTGCGCGTTTTATTGAACTCGGATGTTGCTTGATTCATTCTGCTACAAGAGGTTCCATTGGCTTCAAATTTCAGAAATGGGATCATGTAGGACGTCATTTGTTCAAGGATTTCATGAAGTACACCTTACCGGTTCAAGGTAATTATCTGGTATGGGGCGGGGCGATCACGACAACCACAGCGATTATTGGTCATGTCAGTGCGGATATGGTGGCAGCGAATTCGGTCGCTTCTGTAGTGAAGAATTTGGCTATTGTACTGTGTGGGGGTATTGCCACCGGCGGAGCGGTGCTCGTCGGGAAATATCTTGGGAATGGGCAGTTGGATAAAGCGAAGCAAGCTGGCAGCAGAATGATTCTCTACGCGCTGATTTTCGGGGTCTTGGCTGGCTGTACGATTTTATTGTTGAAGCCGCTAGTTTTGAATGCCGTGAATTTAAGCGGAACCGCACAAGATATTTTAGGGCCAATGCTTTATATCTGTGCTTATTATTGCATTGCAAAATCCTTGAATGCTACAACCATTGCAGGGCTCTTCATCGCTGGCGGAGATTCCAAGTTTGGTTTTTGGTGCGATACGATTGTCATGTGGGGCATTATACTGCCGCTTAGCTACATGTGTGCTTTTGTCTGGCAGGTACCTCCCGTTATTTTATATGCCGTTATCAGCCTAGATGAAATCATTAAATTACCAGCGGCTTATTATCGGTATCGTCAATATAAATGGCTTAACAATATTACAAGGAACTTTGCGGAGAACGGATAACATCAGCAAATGCTAAAGGAGATTAAGTAATGAATATAAGAGAACGAATGGCTGCCTGCCAACTATTTACGGATCATGATAATAATTATCCAGAGGAAGCTGCTGAATTGGAACGAGCGCGTCAGCGCGGCAAGGTACTTTGTTATGAGATCAATCGTTTACATCCCGACGATATCGAAGGGCGTAAGACCTTAATGAAACAACTCTTTGGCAGAATGGGCAATAACGTGTGGATGGAACCTCCGATTCGTATGTCTTACGGCTCAAATACAACGGTGGGCAACAATGTGTACATGAACTTTAATTTAACAGTAGTTGATGATTATAAGGTGGATATTGGAAACGATGTTATGTTTGGCCCGAATGTTACGATCGCAGTCACCAGTCATCCTGTTCATCCTGTGAAGCGAAAAGAAGGTGCAATGTATGCTCTGCCCGTAGTGATTGAGGATGGAGCCTGGATCGGCAGCGGTGCAATTATTCTGCCTGGGGTAACGATTGGTAGAGGAAGTGTAATCGGAGCAGGAAGCGTCGTCACCAAAAGCATTCCCGCTAACGTTATTGCTGTAGGAAATCCATGCAAGGTACTCCGCGAGATTACAGAGCATGACAGAGAATATTATTACAAGGATATGCGTTTTGATGAGGTGGAGTGGTAAATGAAATTCGATAAGGAGATGAACGAATGAGTATTAGAGAAAAGCTTCACGATGGAAGTTTGTATTTGCCAGGGAATGATGAGCTGAGTAAAGAACAGACCCAGTGTCTAGAACGACTGTACGATTTTAATCAAACGCGTCCCTTAGAAAGTGACAAAAGAGTAGCACTGCTAAAGGAGATGTTCGCAGAGATTGGCGAGGGTTGCTATATCGAACCGCCTTTTCATGCGAACTGGGGTGGGAAGCATGTTCATTTTGGTAAAAACATTTATGCGAATTTCAATCTGACTTTAGTGGACGACACGCATATTTACGTAGGAGACTACACCATGTTCGGTCCTAATGTTACCGTAGCAACCGCAGGTCATCCCATTTTGCCAGAGCTACGCGAACAAGCGTATCAATTCAATTCTCCAGTATCCATTGGAAGAAACTGCTGGATCGGAGCAGGAGTAATTATACTTCCAGGGATTTCTATTGGTGACAATACAGTAATCGGTGCAGGCAGCGTAGTTACTAAGGACATTCCTTCTGATGTAATTGCAGTGGGGAATCCTTGTAAAGTTCTGCGTGAAATCAATGAGCATGATCATTTATATTACTTCAAGAATCGCAGAATCATCAGCGAAGACTTAGGATAGGGGACTATATGAGAACAGAAAAACAAAAAATGCTAGCTGGTGAGTTATATTTGGCGAGCGATTCTGAATTGGAACGTGAGCGAACCCATGCCAGAAGGATGACGAGATTATATAATCAATCAACGGAAGCAGATGTTGAATGGAGAGTACAATTACTTAAAGAATTATTAGGAACAACGGGGAAGAACGTATATATGGAGCCCAATATTCGCTTTGACTATGGATATAACATCCATGTAGGCGAGAACTTCTTTACCAACTTTGACTGCACGATTCTAGATGTCTGCGAAGTACGCATTGGCGATAACTGCATGTTCGGTCCAGGTGTTCATGTGTACACGGCTACCCACCCAATCGACCCTTATGAACGGATTAAGGGACCTGAGTTAGGACAACCGGTAACGATCGGGAATAATGTATGGGTAGGTGGAGGAGCTATTATTAATCCAGGAGTAAGCATCGGAAATAATGTTGTTATTGCTTCAGGGGCAGTGGTTACTAAGAGTGTACCAGATCAAGTGATTGTGGGCGGTAATCCAGCTAAAATTATTAGAACCATCGAGATAATGGAATAATACCTTTACATAAGCGCCATGCTTTCGAACGCGTTCTCAGAACGTCTACAAGAAAGCATGGCGCTTTTAATTATGATAATAATCTATATAGAACGAGAGAAAACTCACTATAAATATTAGGGACCGAAGTTTAGATTGAAATATTGCTAGATATATAAAATAGAGATGCCTGGCATCTTGTTTCTGCATTTTTCATGATAACAAGAATGATGTATCATCATAGAAGACACCTGGGTGTCTGCACATAATAAGGTGAATATCTGTTGAGCAGTTGGGGATAATCACTGGTAATAGGAGGTTATCATATGACGACTTATCATTCAGTAGAGATAGAAGGATTAAAGGTGTTTTATCGTAAAGCTGGTGATCCTGATAAACCGGTCATTGTATTGCTTCATGGCTTTCCGTCTGCTAGTCATATGTTCAGAGAACTAATCCCTGTGTTGGAGAACGATTATTATGTCATTGCTCCTGATTATCCGGGGTTCGGGAATACATCATCACCTGACAGAGAAGATTTTCAGTATACATTTGACCATATTACTGAAATTATGGAGTCCTTTATTGATAAACTAAAGCTGACTCAGTATGCGTTATATGTCTTTGATTATGGGGCTCCGATTGGTTTTCGTATAGCCATGCATCGTCCAGAGCGTGTAACAGCCATAATCAGCCAGAATGGGAATATCTATCGTGAAGGATTAGGAGAGAAGTGGGCAGCACGAGAAGAATATTGGAGTAATCCTACTCCTGAAAAAAGAGAAAGTTATCGAACTGCTTTTGCACCTGACACGATCAAGAACCAATATGTTCAGGGGACCCAAGACAAGAGGGTTTCTCCAGATGGTTATACTCTTGATATTGCGTATATGTCTCGACCGGGAAATGATGAAAAACAATTAGATTTAATTTTTGATTATCAAAGCAATGTAAGACTGTACTCGCAATTTCAAGATTATCTCCGAACACACCAGCCGCCCTTATTGGCAGTATGGGGTGAAAATGATGTTTCCTTTATTCCGGCCGGCGCCAAAGCATTTAAAAAAGATGTACCTAAAGCGGAGGTGCATTTATTGGATACAGGACACTTTGCCCTCGAAACACACGCGCTTGAAATCGGAGAACTAATGCTTCATTTTTTGAAAAGGAATGGAGTGTAAAATAGATCTGAGAACGCTCGGTCAATTAGGTCAGCCAGAATATTCTGGTTGGCCTTTTTAGGTAGAGCACTTTTCTCCTCCTCTTATGTTTAATACTGAGCAAATGTTTCACCTTTATATTTACATAAGCGAAACATCAGAACAACAATTACTTCTCTGGCTTTAAGGAGGTTACAGCCATTAAGATCCTCCGCTTCAGGCGGAGCTTGTCGCTTCGTCAAAAAATAAATATTACCAACATCCTGATTGTCTCCCTGGCACTGGTCTTCTTCACGGTCAACATCTACCGGGTTGTATTTAACCAGACGTTGGAGCGGACGGCTGCGGGTTCGCAGCAAGAGATCAACCTGATGGCGAAATCGCTGTCCACGGCACTCCTCTCGGTACAAAATTTCTCGAAACTAGCACTGATCAATCAGGCTACTCAGAACGTACTTAGTCAGAAGACGGGGACAAGCTCAGATGGAGCCGCATTGAAATCGATTTACAATACGCTGGCTGCCATGCTGGAGTCGGAACCGAACATCGACTCGGTCATTATAGAGTCCAATCAAGGCGAGCTATATTATACGTCGAACTTAACCAATGTTACGCTGCAAAGCCTCTCCGTGTATCCAAAGGAAGCCATCGATGCAGCAAGAGGCGGTGCAGTCTGGGTGGATACGTTCAGTCCATCTTTTCAATCGGGGTTGAAGAATAAGCGTATGATTAGCGTGAGCAGAGTCATCAAAAGTATGGAAAAAGGAACGCCGCTCGGCTATTTATATGTGAATATGGATGAGCGGATACTTGAGCAGTTATATCGTAATGATCAGAATGAGCAGAATTCTACATTAATTGTCAACCCGGACGGGATCATATTGTCCTCTACTCAGCAAGCACTGGTGAGCACATCGATTAAAGATTATTCTTTTGCCCATTGGGTCAATGGTACTGATGAAGGCAGTAAAATTTTTGAGGTGAAGGGACAGCGGTATCTAGTCTCCTTCCAGCAGCTTAAGCCCTATGGCTGGAAGGTTGTCCATCTGGTGCCGACCTCGACGTTGACGCAAGGCTTCTGGAAAATCACGCTGTTAATGATCGTTTTTGGTCTCATCAGCATCTTAACGGCAATCGGGCTGTCTACCGTCTTTTCACGTCTGCTCACCCGTCCGCTTAATCGCTTGAGCAAGGCCTTTGTCGAAGTGGGGGCTGGAAATCTCGATACGCGCGCGCCGGTTGAAACGAAGGATGAGTTCAGCCAGCTCGGCACGACTTTTAACGAAATGGTAGATCGGATTCAGCATTTGGTCCATCGCGTTGAAGATGAGGCCAACAAACAGCGGCTTCTGGAGCTTAGGTTGTTATATTCTCAGATCAAACCTCACTTTCTGTATAATACGCTGGAAACGATACGTTCAATGGCGGTCATGGCCAATGCCAAGGACATTAGCAAGATGCTAAAGGCCCTTGGTGACTTTTTCCGTATCTCGCTTAGCAACGGTCAGGAGCTTATTAGTGCCTTGCAAGAGGAGAAGCATTTGCAGAGTTATCTGTACATTCAGCAAATCCGCTTCAATCGTCTGCAGTACCGCATTCAGTTTGACCCTGATATCAGCGATTATCAAGTGCCAACAATGCTGCTGCAGCCGCTCGTCGAGAATGCCATCCAACATGGCATCAGGATGATGCCGGGTGGAGGAATGTGCGAAATCC
The DNA here is from genome assembly GCF_042649265.1 of Paenibacillus sp. GCM10012306. Classification (NCBI taxonomy): domain Bacteria; kingdom Bacillati; phylum Bacillota; class Bacilli; order Caryophanales; family Paenibacillaceae; genus Paenibacillus; species Paenibacillus sp. GCM10012306. The sequence goes on from NZ_JBHRYW010000003.1 coordinate 492,705, forward strand.
TGGGCTATATAGAGCAGGATGGGGAGAATCGTAACCTTTGCTTTATTGTTCGCGACAACGGCATAGGGATGAGCGCTGAACAGCAGCGGCATATCTGGTCCAACAGCGGGGAAGGGGAACTGTACAGTTTTGGATTGAAAAATATTCAGGACCGGATCAGGCTCCGTTTCGGCAAGCCTTACGGCATTGAGATCTCCTCAGAACCCGGACAAGGGACAGAGGTGCTGGTCCGTTTGCCCATTATCCTAAAAGTCATTGAAGCCAAGGAGGTTGACCAATAGATGAATACTCCGCCGATTAGCCGCGTCCTCATCGTGGATGATGAGTATTATTTTAGACAGCTGCTGATGAATCTCATCGACTGGGAACGTCTTGGCTTCGAGGTGACTGCCGAGGCGGAAGATGGCGCAGCTGCCATCAAGATTATTGAGGAGCAAGAGATTGACCTTATTATTACGGATATCGAGATGCCGCAGATGAACGGTCTTGATTTTATAAAGGCGATACGTGGTATGCAGTCATCGGCGAAGCTGATGTTTATCACAAGCTATGATGTATTTGGGTACGCACAAAGGGCGATTTCACTCGGAGCAGACTACTATTTACTGAAACCTATTGATGAAGAAGCGCTTGAAACAGCACTGATGAAGATCCGGGCGGGACTGACTGAGAAATGGGAAGAGCTTCGTTATATTAACCGGTTAAAAAAAGAGGCGGGCTACACATCTCCCCAGGAGGAAGGGCAGCAGCCTGCCGGGGGGAAACAACTGATCAAGAATGCAATGGCTTTCGTAAAGGAACGGTATGCCGACGACAAGCTTTCGCTTCAGCACACCGCTGGCGCTCTATTCGTTAATCCCAGCTATTTAAGTCATGTCTTCAAGAAGGAAACCGGAGAATCTTTTGTGGAGTATGTAACGAATGTGAGGCTGAGTAAAGCAATGGAAATCTTACGGAAGGAAACCTCTGATGAGCCGCCAAAGGTTGCAACCGTAGCTTATCAGGTTGGCTATAACGATCCGTTCTACTTCAGCAAATGCTTTAAGAAGAAATTCGGCATCACTCCCAATAAAGTGAACAGCGGCTCCTATCCAGTGAGAACCTGATCATGTACTGGCAAAGTCCGGCATTCTTGCCGGGCTTTTTTAAATATAAGAATTTACACTGAAACGGATACCGTCCCCTAGAGGACGGCAAAATCATTTCTACTTGTATTAATTACAAGTAAACTTTCAGTGCTATATTTTTCTATACGTAAATTCTATGTTAACTACTATGACATAGCTAAAAATATTACAGGTGGAACAAAGATTTATCCATTCGAAGGCTGCTGAGGTGTTGATAAGATTGTACCTGTAATTCAAATCCGCTAACTTGTTGAAAGGTGGTCCAAGACAGATGATTGGTAAGAAGCTTGGCATGGTTGCAGCATCGGTTACATTAGTGAGTACGGTGCTTACGGCTTGTGGAGGAGCTGCAGAAGAGAAGGTAGATGGCACCCAGACAAAAGAGACACAGGAAGCAAACAGCGGCAAATCGCTAACCTTATGGACATTCGATACAGATCCTATTTTCCAGGCCTCTGCAGAAGCTACTGCATCCGAAATGGGTATTAAGCTGAACTACGAGTATATCCAGGATGAAACCTACAAAACCAAGCTGAGTGTAGCCCTTGCGGCGAACGAACTACCAGATGTCTTTGAACAGCATGCCGGATTATCATTCCGGACCCCTGTGTTGCAATTAAAGACGGCTGCACCGCTGAACGATGTGCTGGAATCCACCGGCCTTGGCTCGAAATTTCTGGACGATCGGCTGGTCAAAGAAGAGGATGGTAACATTTACTCCGTTCCAGCCAATATCAGCACTACGCTGGTGCTCTACTACAACAAAAAGCTGATCAATGAGCTTGGGGTTTCTGCTCCGGCCACATGGGATGACCTCCAGTCTGTTGTTAAAGCTGCGAACGATAAAGGCCTGATTCCGATTGCACTTGGCGGTAAGGAAAGATGGCAGGGAGATCTGCTCTATAACATGTTAGTATTGCGTGAGAATGCGGATGCATTTGATAATGCCATGAGCGGCCAAGGTAAGTTTACCGATGCACCGTTTGTTGAAGCAGCAAACAAGATTCGCACGCTGGTTGACACGAATGCTTTCCAAAAGGGATTCCTCGGCTCGGCCTATCTGGACGCACAGGAATTGTTCAAGAACAATAAAGCTGTAATGTGGGTTGACGGCAGCTTTAACTTCTCCTCTCTGACAGAAGCAATGGGTGATGATCTCGGGTACATTGTGTTTCCAAAGACAGGTACAGAAGATCCGTACAGTGCAACGATCGGCTTCCAGAATCCTAAAGCGCCATACTCCCTATTTGCTAACAACAGCTCAGAGAATGTAGAAGCAGCCAAGGAATTTGCCGTCCGGATGTCCCTGAAGCTCAACGATGAATTTCTTAAAAAAGGACTTCCTGGTTATGCAAAAAGTGATGTAAAACCGGAAATCCAGAACGAGCAGCTTTCCGCATATTCGGCGGATATCGGCAAAACGAAAAAAACACAGGCAATCTGGTTTGGTCTTGTACCAGCCGCTGTCGGCCAGGAATACCGCGATCTGACACAACAACTATTTGGATCTGTGTTAAACCCGGAACAATTTACGGCTCAACTCGAAACAACACTCCGCAAGACGGAGTAGGACCCGGTAACGTACAAGCTCCAAGAAGTTAAGGATTTTAAAAAAAAGAGAGTTACATTTTGGAGAAAAGCGGTGCAGTCGCTTCAGGCCGCATCGCTTTTTATTTAACCTGATAGGTGGATCATTCATGGAAAAGGCACTATCAAGCAAAAAGATGCTCGCTTTGTTCTTACTGCCCGGCCTGATACTATTTTTGACGTTTTATTTTGTACCAATATTAATTACGGCTTATTACAGTCTCCAGAAATGGGATGGCATCAACCCGATGACATTCATTGGAATTGATAACTATATTCAGATGTTCACGAAAGACACGAGCTTTTGGAAAGCGGTCTGGAACAGTCTGGCCTTTATCGCTGTCGGCGTGTTCATTCAGCTGCCACTCTCCTTTGGTCTAGCTCTCCTGGTGTCCAGGAAAGTAAAGGGGCATAAATGGTTCCGCAATATCTACTTCTTCCCTGTGGTGATGTCGACGACAATGGTGAGTTTGCTGTGGGTCAAAATTTATGATCCCAATATCGGTATGCTGAATGAATTACTGGAAGTCATCGGGCTGGGAGGCTGGACTCAAGCATGGCTCGGTGATACCGCGACTGCATTATTGTCCGTTCTCATCGTAACCACGTGGCATTATGTAGGCTACAATATGCTGATGCTTTTTGCAGGCATTCAAGGCATACCGGAGCAGTATTACGAAGCGGCGAAGCTGGACGGAGCTACAGGCTGGATCGCCGTGCGTCATATTACGCTACCGCTGATTGCCGACGTGATTCGGGTATGTGTTGTTCTGAATGTCATCTACGCACTCAAAACGTTCGAAAGTGTGTATGTAATGACCAACGGCGGACCGCTTCATTCTACGACCGTGGTTGCGCTGAAGATGTTCCAGGAAGCGTTCCTGAAGCAAAACTTCGGATACGGAAGCGCGCTGGCCGTATTTATGGTACTGGAATGCCTCGTCATTTCCTGGGTACTGAACAAGGTCATGACCCGGGAAAAAATCGAATATTAAGGAGGACCGATCATGTTCAAGACTACTAAAAAATTCAGTATTTACTTCTTAATGTCCATCATCGCTGTCCTCCAGTTGTTCCCGTTGTACTGGCTTATTGGAAGTGCATTTAAAGACAATTCGGAGATTATCGGCGGAGCGGTGTGGTCACTCCCGAAGGTATGGCGTTTTGACAATTTCACTGAGGCGTGGGTTAGCGCTAAAGTTAGCCAATACTTTTTTAACAGCGTATGGGTTACGGTCATTACACTATGCTGTGTGCTGCTGCTGGCAGCTATGATGGCGTATGCCCTGACTCGAATGAGATTCAAATGGAATAATCTTATTTTGTTTGTCCTGCTGATGGGCGTCATGGTACCGATTCACGCGACGCTCATCCCGCTCTTTATGATTCTGAAAAATCTCAATATTCTCAATTCAAGATTGTCGATCATTCTGCCGTACATCGCCGTCAATCTGCCGATCAGCGTATATATCCTGACTGCTTTTTTACGGAGTATGCCCAAGGAACTGGAGGAAGCTGCTTTTATGGACGGCTGTGGTGTCTTGAAGTCGTTCTTCCGGGTGGTGCTGCCGCTTCTCAAACCGCCGCTCGCTTCAGTTGCCATTTTCGTATTTCTGGCTGTATGGAACGAGCTTCTGATGGCTACCACCTTTGTTCAAAAGTCCAGTTTGCGGACATTGCCGCTCGGTCTGATGAGTTTCAGCGGGCAATACAGTATCAGTTGGGGACCGCTGGCAGCAGCTATGGTCATTTCAACAATTCCGATCATAATAGCGTACGTACTATTCAGCGATCAGATGGAGAAGAGCTTTACGGCAGGTGCGATATTGAAGTGAATGTCATAAGAATGGAGAACGAGAAACATGATGGTTGAAGCAGGCGGAACAGAAAATATAGTCAACATTGCGATCATTGCAACCTCCGATCTCCACGGCAACATTTGGGGATACCGTTACGAAGACAACACGGAGACGGCCAATGATGGAATGGCGAGAGTGGCGACATATGTCCAGGAGGTGAGGAAGAGCGGGTCAGAAGTCATTCTGATTGATAACGGTGATTTGTATCAGGGAAATATCCTGACCGATGATGTGTTTAACAAACAGCCGGATGTCGTTCATCCGGTGTCACAAGTACTTAATGCAATGAAGTATGACGCCATGACCTTGGGCAACCATGACTTTAACTTCGGACTGGACCTTGTCCACAAATGTATACGGGAGCTGGATTTCCCTGTCCTGGCAGCTAATGCATCATACATCAGCGGGGAGTCGTTCGCGGAGTCTTATACCATCGTGGAGGTACAAGGCATTAAGATTGCGATTGTCGGTCTGACGAATCCGAATGTGCCAAGATGGGACGGAGATAAGGTGAAGGAGCTGTGTTTCAGCCCAATGGATGAAACCGCACTCGAACTGGTCACATCGCTCAAAGCTGATGGATTAGCAGACATCGTCATTGTTAGTGCCCATGCTGGAATGGTCGCGGAGTTCGATGAAGAAGGCGGCTCCGATTCCGCAGAATGCATCGCCACACGAGTTCCGGGTACCGATGTCCTGGTGGTTGGGCATATGCACATTCCCGTTAAGGAGCGGATCGGCGATACGATCATTGGAGGTCCACGCAATCTGGGGCGTGAAGTTGTCCGATTCGATCTCACCGTTCAGCTGGACGGCAGAGGGCCAACAATCGTCGGACGCGAAGTCTCGCTTATTGATATGGGAGCTTACGCGCCAGATCCAGACATCCGGGCGCTCGTTCAGGGTGCACATGAAGAGACGATTACCTTCGTTGAGAATGGAGGAGGCGCTTCATCTGATATAGCCGGTGGAGGTATTCTGGGTCAGGCAACCGCCGATTTCCAGCCACAGGAAGAGATCAGAGGAATCTCGGAATGGAAGCTAAGGGATACCGCCATCGTCAAGCTGATCCAAAAAGCAATGCTACAGTATAGCGGCGCGGACGTAGTTGCGACAACTCTTTTTTCAGACAGGGCGGATCTTAAGCAGGGAGACATTACCTACGGGAATATATACAGCGTCTATCCTTTCGATAATCTGCTCTACGTTGTTACTGTAACCGGCAAAGAACTGAAAGCATACATGGAAGTCTCTGCGGCCCATTATAATCAATGGAAAGAAGGCGATCTATCAATCAGTTTTGATCCGGAGGTACCGGGCTATCTCTATGATCTCTTTGCTGGCATTAATTACGGAATTGATCTGTCTAAGCCTGCCGGTGAACGTATAGTTGATGTTATGTTCGAGGGTCGTCCACTCACGGATACGGAAGAGCTACAGCTGGCGGTCAACAATTACCGTTACAGCAGTTTGTTAAAGGCTTCTAAGCTGGTGAGCGCTAAGAAACATTGGGAATCGCCAGGCAGCATTCGTGATTACCTTGTGGAGTGCATTCGGGAACGTCAAAATATATCTCCCGAAATCGATAATAATTGGTCCATCGTAGGAATCGATCTAAGCAGCCCTTACCGGGAAGAAGTCATTAGACTCGTCAACGAAGGCAAGCTTGATCCGCCACATCATAAGTCCCTAAATGTTAATGAAATGCTGGAAGCCGGTTGGCTTCAGAGAATGGAATAATACCTATACATAAGCGCCATGCTTTCGAACGCGTTCTCAGAACGTCTATAAGAAAGCTGGCGCTTTTTTTGTGGTAACATAATAGAGGTGGCTATTTTACAATAAATAAGCAAGCAAAAGATATTTGAAAAGGCGGTATAGGCATGAAAGAGCTATTCACCATAGGTGAAGTATCAAAATTATTCCAGGTTAAAATCTCCACGCTTCGATATTACGATGAGATCGGGCTCTTGAAACCAGAATATATAGATAAGAACAATAATTATCGCTATTATTCAACCCAACATTTCGAAAGATTAAGTACGATCAAATATTTAAGAGCACTAGGCTTGCCAATCAGCGACCTTTTGGATTTCTTTGACTACCGTGATACGGATAAACTGATTGAGATGTTAGAAAGACAACAAACTGAAATTGCTAATAAAAAGAGAGAATTAGAACTGGTCGATCGAAAAATCAAACGCCGTCTGACTCAGATTCATGATGCGATAAATCATCCATTAGGAACCATTATGGAAGTGAAGCTGCCGAAACTTAAAGTGGCCCATCTAACCCATGATTATAGACCTGGTGATGATATTGAGTATCCTATTGCTGAATTAAGAAAAAATTTCAACATTGAAGAAAGTATATTTTTGGGTAAAATCGGGATTTCGGTTGCACTTCAGGATATTGGGGCAAATAAATTTGACCGCTACAACAGTATTTTTATGATTTTAGAGGAAGGCGATGAAATTCCAAAGGCTGCTGTTATTTTTCCCGCTCGTGAATATTTAAGAGTTCGATTCAGTGGGACACATATCAATGCTGCTCCATATTATGAAGAACTACTTAAGTATAGTGTGCAAATGGGTTATCATATCGTCGATGATTCCATCGAAATAACACTGATTGACTACGGAATCACTAACAGCGTGGATAAGTACGTTACAGAAATATTATTGCCTTTTAGTCGAAAAGAAATGTCTTGACCCTCTAGTTACTAGAGGGTTTATTTTTTTGGATATGCCTATTTTGAAAGGAGAAAGAGAGAATGTTGGGTACAGCCTTTAATGTACTAATGATTATTCTGGGTAGTATTATTGGAAGTGTTTTTAAAAAGGGGATCAAGAACGAGTACCAAGAAATGTTGATGAACGCAATGGGATTAGCCGCGTTAGCGCTTGGGGTAAATTCGATTGTACAGCATATGCCTTCTAGTAAATACCCGGTTCTATTTATTGTTAGTTTAGCCCTGGGGGTATTAATTGGGCAAAAGATCAACTTGGAAGAGAGATTTTCTACAGTTGTTAGTAGGTTTTCAAAAGGGAAACTGGCCGAGGGATTATCAACGGCTATTTTATTATTTTGTATGGGTTCACTTTCTATACTTGGCCCGATCGAAGCGGCTCTAAAAGGTGACATGACTTATTTATTTACGAATGGAATGTTGGATTTTATAACTTCTATCGTTTTAGCTTCAACATTTGGTATTGGTATAGCGCTATCTGCTCTAGTCTTATTCTGCTGGCAAGGTTCATTCTTTTTAATCGCGAAACTAGTAGAGAGTTCTTTAAATGCAGATCTGTTAAATGAGATATCTATCATTGGTGGTGTTTTAATATTATGTTCAGGGCTAAGTATTTTAGGGATTAAAAAAATGAAAACATTAAATATTTTGCCCGCATTAGCGATTCCTCCACTTATGTTTTTGATCATGTTTGTTTTTAATATAAAGTAAGCACGGATTCTACATTCCTTTACAACAGCTTTACCTTGTCCTCATGCTAAGCTAACAAATCAATGTTAATTTTATAAAGTTAGTAATCGCAACCCCATACCAACGGGGCAATACGAAAACCTGGAGGACAACATGAGAGACATCAAGAAGAAATTAGGTTTAGCTTTAGCAGTTACGATGACAACCGTTACCTTTGCAACGGCGTATGTGACAACGACAGCACCAGTAAGAGCTGCAGGCGCAGAGAATACCGCTGTACAACAGATTAGAAACGATGAGCCGACATACCAAAGAATTAATCAATATAAGGACCTGGCCATGTATTACTACTGGCATGGTGGCGATGTTCAACAGTCAGAGAAGGATATTTTCAAAGGGATTACGCTTAAAGGAAAGTATGACGTTGTTGAGAACGCCTTTAAGGAAGCAACACTGCTTGACCCGTTTGATTTGGATCTGAAATTCTCTCTAGCTTCCACATTAATCATTGAGAAGAAAGTTCCGGAGGCTTTGCAAACCTATAGACAGATTTTGAATTTAGCGCCTAACAATTTTAATGCAAACCTACTTTATGGCGTGTATTCGAAAGCCAATGGAGACGGAGCTGCCTACAAAGCTGCAATTTCCAAGCTGAAACAGATCGACGCTCAGAAAACAAATCAGTACCTGCAAAAGTTAGAGCGGACAGAGAAGGTATTTAATGAAAAGCTGATTACAACTGTTCCAACAAACGTACAGTCCAAGAATCATGCGATTGTAATTCTGGGATATGCACTTGCTGATGACGGCACGATGAAGGATACGTTGATTGAGCGTTTGAAATCCGGTCTCGCTGTAGCGAATAAATATCCGAATTCTAAAATTATTGTAACAGGCGGAGTTCCGAAGCAAGGTGTTACAGAAGCCGATGCTATGAGCCAGTGGTTGATCGCACAGGGCATTAATAAAGATCGGATTATTCTTGAAAATAAATCTACAGATACCGTTGAAAATGGTCTGTTCTCGACAGCTATTCTGGAAAAAGAAGGCCTGAAAGATGTGACGATCGTGACAAGCGCAAGCCACATTCGCAGAGCAATTGCGGTCTTCAAAGAAGCTGATAGTTTCTATAGCAAAATGAACGGTAAAGCAGCAAGCAGAAACTTCACCAACGCTGTGTATTTGGATTACAAATCGCTTGAAGAAGCACAAAAGGTGACCAGCGATGAGAAGCTCGTGATCTACCGTGACCTGCTTAGAACTTCTGGCATTTGGCAGTATCCTGGCTTGCAAAGATAATCCATTGATCAATTAGCGCAGGCGTGCGCATTCAAGGCACATTTGTGCAGTTCTGTTCAGTATTACCAATCCTCAATTGTATCTCAGTTAGAAATTGATCGGTAATGATCGTATCGCGATTGTCGATTTCATAAATTTCGAAAGGGTCTCCTAAGAGTTGGAGCCCTTTTTTGTTGGCATGCGCAACGACCTCAAGCATTTTCTCATAACTTTGGCGGTAACTGCCCCGATAATAGAATGACAAATAATCACCAGCTGGCAGGATGTAATCATAGTCAAGCTCTCCATCTTCGGCAGGATCAAAGATAAAAAAGACGGAGTTGAAAACATCCCTCATCCCATGGTTTAACTCCTCAAGCGACGCAGATGCACCGTACAATTGGTTGCCTAAATCCAGAATGTGTCTTTTATGCTTCTGATGCAGCTTCTTGATGGCATAATCCATTTCTTCGTCTCTTGTAATACGCGTATTGAGTTGTAGACACGGCCGGTCCGGGTACGTTTTGATGGAGAAGACCCCCGTTTGAATTTGTCGCGCGTCGGTCAGTACTTTGATTCTGCTTTGAATGATACGCTGCGTGGTTTCAAGCTTTGTCATCCGTTCTTTAATCAATTCCTGTTCAGTGTATAACAATTCAAGTGTATTCTCGACGCTTTGGTCATCCAAATACGTTTTGATCTGTTGCATCGTAAAATCTAGTTGACGCAGGTCACGGATAATATTCAATTTATAGATATCATGAAGGCTGTACAGACGATATCCGTTGTCGTCTCGCCGGGGGACCAACAAGCCAAGTTTTTCATAATAACGCAGGGCATCGACACCTATTCCATAGAGCTTCGAAATTTCATTGATTTTATAGTCGTTTTTCATCGTTTTCCTTCCTGTTTGCACTTAGCTATTCAAGGCGTTAACGTGTGCCAAAGACACGCCATACACATCCTTATACAGTAATTTTCTCACCATTTCAAATTGCGTTAGAGTCAAGCCTACCGGATAGCTCATGATCTGTAGTGGCAAGGATGGCTGTTTTACTCGCAGCGGCGGTTGAACATAAGGATAGTCTAACAAACAGAATCCCAGACGCTTGTAAAATCCGATCCTTCTCCGCTTCAGCTCATCATCGGGCAATTCGACTTCCAAGATGATTGGCATGTCGGACTGCTTCATGAAGCGTTCCATTAACCGCTTGCCTATGCCACCACCGCGAATGTTCGGAGAGACAGCCACATTCTCAACGTACCTGAACGTTTCGAACTCCCAACCTGCGAGAAAACCAATCACTTCGTTCTGCTCGTTCTCCTCGGTGATAAGGCGATAGCGAGGATCCGACAGCAGCTTCTTTTGTTCCAAATATTCTCGATACTCTGTTTCGGGAAAAGACTGCTTCATAATTTCAAATACTTGATCAAACCGTTCTTTAAGCATCAACTTAACCACCCTGATTCGTAGAATTCATATTTGATATGAATCACGATAAACCCTGGTACAGTACTAGAGTCAAGGGGGTGGGAGAAAAGGATGATGGAGACAGACACTTCTACTTACGATCTTAAATGTCAATTACATATTTAATGGGGTAGAGAAGCAGTCGCCTCAGTCGATCATCTATAACGGACAATTATACGTCTCGGCAAGCTCCTTTGCCAAAAACTCTGGACAGGATTTTTCTTATGATGGTAAGACCAAGACAGCATGGGTTGGAAAAAAAGAAGGGGCCTTTAAATATCTTTCAGATATTAATTATGCAAGAACAGATGTAAATAATGTGAAATTTCATTTCAACAAATGGGTAAGTGCGGGTGATAATATTTTAAACCCTTATACTGGGAAATTCACAATCGCAGATAATGAATACATTCATGGGATTGGTATAGAAAATGTATTTTATATGTCGAATAATGGTACTGGGTCAATCGAATACAATTTAAACGGTAAGTACAACAAACTTACTGGATTTGTAGGAATAGATGATCACTCGAAGAACAGTAAAAACCCTGGAGTATTAAAATTTATTGTGGATGGAGAAGAGAAATATACCTCTTCTGAAATGTTAGGTGGAGACTTGCCGAAAGAAGTTAATTTAAATATAACTGGGGCGTTAAAATTAAAAATAGAGTTTTCTACAACTGGCGAAGATTACCGTGCTGCACGATGATAGACTTTGTGGAAGCAAAACTATTCCAATAGTGGAGGGGATAACAATCATCACTAAACTTCCGTCCTAATATGACGTTGTTTGCTTTGCGCCTTTGCCTTACCAGAAACCAGGCTTTATTCGCGGTTCAACTTGTGAAAGAGAATAAAGTATTTTCTTAGTGCTTAAGTTAAGATGAGTCCCTGTTTAAGCACTACATGCTACCCGCGTACGTTCTTTAATAGGTGATTGGAAATGGAATATAATGAGGAGGACGTAGCCCAAGCGAAGGCGCGGGAGCGTTCTTTTTATTGAACTAACGGGCAGTTATGCGTAACTTCCAGGGAATGTAAACATCTAAATAACGTAAGGAACGAGGAGGCAGACAATTCATGGGAGGAACGAATGTATGGGATGCGGAGTGGGAGGTTAACGAAGAGCAGGCGCGGACGCTGATCGGCAGACAATTCCCTCAGCTGTCATCGAAGCAAGTGAAGCGATTGGGCTGGGGCTGGGACAATACGGTTTTTCTCATCGGTGACGAGTACGTATTCCGGTTTCCAAGAAGAACGATTGCAGTTGGCTCGATTCGTATGGAAGGGAAGCTGCTCCCGCAGCTGGAGGCATATATGACCATCCCCTATCCTAAACCGTTGTTTTATGGCGAAGCAAGTGACGAATACCCGGCACCATTTCTTGGCTATTCCTACGTGCCAGGAGATTTCCCAATCGGTTTGACGGAAGAACGCCGGGCTTTATCGGCAGAGACGCTGGCGAAATTTTTGCGGAGATTGCATGAGTTTCCGGTCCAGGCGGCGCTGAAGTGCGGAGTTCAGCAAGATCATCGAAACTTGACGGACATAGCATCGCGCAAAGTGAAATTGAAGGGCTTTCTATCGAAGCTGGTTGAACACTTGTCGCCGGAGGAGTCCGGTGTGATCGAAGCGTATATTAGCAGACTGCAAAAGGACCGTGTCGAGGTGGTGAATGCACTGCTACATGGCGATCTTCATTTCAAAAATATGCTTGTGAATGAGAACGGGATCGTTTCCGGCATCATTGATTGGGGCGATCTGAGCGTAGGCCATCCAGCTTGCGATTTGAGCGTTGCTTATAGCTTTTTACCACCTTACGCTCGCGGCGTGTTTTTCGAAACGTACGGAGGAGCGGACGAGGAAACGAAGCTGCTGGCGCGGCTGATCGCGGTATACATCCCCATACTAATCTTAATGCAAGCGGTCGACGACGGGAATGAAGCGATTGCGGCAGAGGCGAAATCCAACATCATGCGGGCACTGTCGGATTAGGCTCATTATTTCGTTGCGGCTATGGGGCTATGGCTATCGGCACCTTTTTGTCGTTTAGAGGCCGTGATAAGGTACGATCCGCCTTCTCTGACGCCGCTTTATGTTGAGGAACAAGAACAACGGCAGCCGACTAAAATCATCGGTTGCGGTTGTTTGGTTAGCGGGCAGATTTCGTCACTGTGACTTTTTTCATAACGTATATCTCCTGAGGCATAGGCCAAAAGATTGATTTACATAAGTTTACAGAAATCTATGTTCCTCCTAATTCTTTGGCGATAGGATAGTAGACGACAAGCAGGAGCTTAATTTTGGAAAGTCCTGCCGATCTATCACTAAAGGAGGAAGGGTATGAAGAAGCATTCAGATTGGAAAAAGAAGCTGATGAAAGGCATGTTCGCAGCGGCGGTAGCTGTTCCGTTGCAGTTGTTCGCATTCGGAACTGGTCCGGCGGCATATGCTGAGGGACCAGCCGATCCTGCGCCGTTCATTGAAGCCAAAATAGTCAATGAGAATGCGGGCAAAAAGATTTTGTTCGATAATACCCATGAGCAGACTGCAGGTGCAGCCGACTGGGTGATTGACGGTGCTTTTTCCGATTTTGGTAACGCACTTGCGCAGAATGGTTATTATGTCAAGGAGCTTCGCAAGACAACACCAATTACGTTAAGCGATCTTTCCGCTTATGACGTCTTCATCACAGCCGAAGCCAACGTGCCTTACAAAGCCAGTGAACAGCAGGCGATGGCGCAATACGTGCAGAATGGCGGTAGCATTTTCTTTATCGCTGATCATTACAACGCAGACCGCAACAAAAACCGCTGGGACGGTTCAGAGGCGTTCAACGGATATCGCCGTGGAGCATGGGAGAATCCGGCCAAAGGCATGAGCGTCGAAGAGGCTGCCTCTGATGCGATGCAGGGTGTGGTTAGCTCTGACTGGCTGGCGAACGAGTTCGGCGTCCGGTTCCGCTACAATGCGCTTGGGGATATCAATGCGACGAACATTGTCGCCCCTAACCAGTCCTTCGGCATCACAACAGGAGTATCGGCTGTAGCGATGCATGCGGGCTCCACCCTAGCCATTCTGGACCCGACCCGGGCTAAGGGCATCGTCTATCTGCCGCAAACCAATGCAGCCTGGCCCAACGCTGTGGATCAAGGCGTCTACAACGGCGGTGGCGTAGCGGAAGGCCCTTATGTGGCTGTTGCGAAAAAAGGGGCCGGTAAGGCAGCCTTCATCGGCGACTCTTCCCCGGTAGAGGATGCAACACCGAAATACCTGCGAGAAGATACGGGCGCCAAGAAGACAACTTATGACGGCTTCAAAGAAGTGGACGATGGCAAGCTGCTGGTGAACACTGTAAACTGGCTCGCCAAAAAGGAGAGCTACACGAATTTCACACAGATTAGCGGTTTGACATTGGATCAGCCGACGGTGCTTCACTCGTTCGAGGAGCCGGTGCTGTCCACCGAACCACAGCCTGAGCCATGGGCTGCGCCAAACGCCGGGTATAAATGGTATGACCGCAGTACGTTCAAGCCAGGCTCTTACGGCGGACCGACAACTAGCGCAAATGCCGTGTACAAATTCACGCACCAGGCTGTGTTGCCAAATGCACAGAATTTTAAAATTCGGGTGATTGCGGATAATTTGCCTGCTGGTTCTACAGTTTCTGGCTTCCAAGTGGGGATCTACCAGGTAAGCGGAGGCGCACAGATTGCGAAGATTCAGAATGATGACGGTACCTGGCCGAGCAACTATGGCTACAGCTCTAACTTTAGCTTGACTTCTGACCTGAATGGCCATGCCTTCAAGGATCTGACAGTACAGATCAAGCCAGGCACGACTGCTGCTTCGAACCTGCGGCTGCGCCTTAATGGTAACAACCTGACGACCGAAGCGGTGACACTGGGGAATGTTCCGGCCGAGCCTCTCCCGGCAGAGGAAGATCCGATTCCAGCCGCGATCTCCGTCAGCGAAGCTCGGAACAAGGCTACAGGAACACTGGTGACTGTGGAAGGAACTGTGACGACGGAGCCGGGTATATTCGGCGGTCAGAGTTTTTACTTGCAGGATGAGACTGGGGGACTGTATGTCTTTCAGAGCCAGAGCGGCTTTCATGCCGGTGATAAGGTTAAAGTGACAGCGCCTACTACTCTGTACAATACAGAGCTGGAGCTGTCCGATGTGGTACAGATTGCGAAGACCGGAACGGCAGCACTCCCGTTGCCGGTTTCGGCAACAGCGGTGAACGATGCTAATCAAGGTCAATTGCTCAAGCTGTCGGGTGTGACAGTAAGCAACATCGTCAGTGCGGCTCCGAGCGGTTCGTTTGAATTTGACGCTATAGCCGCAGATGGGACAAGCAATCATGTACGAGTAGATGCCCGGACGGGCATTACACAGAGCAGCTTCCCATATACGGAAGGGCAGAAGCTGGATATTACAGGTGTTTCCGCGATTTTTAAAGGCGTCTATCAGCTCAAGCCGAGAAGTCTCGAGGACTTCAATCTTGTAAAAGAGGAGAACGCCCCGGTGACGACAGTTACGCTGTCGTCACCGCCGGGGTCTTCTGGCTGGCTGAATCAGCCCGTTGAAATTACCCTGAAGACAGAACCTGCTACGGCAACCATCCATTACCTACTGAACGAAAATACGGACAAGGTGTATAGTGCACCAGTGAATGTGAAGGAAGATGGCCGGCATACGTTGACTTACTATGCGGTGCCAGGTAAGGGCAAGGCGGAAGAAGCCAAGACACTCAGCTTTAATATCGACACAACTCCGCCGACCGCAGTACTGACAGAGTCCGGGCATGCAGTTGTAGATGTGGAGGAAGGGGCCCAGCTTCAATTTGAATTGACCGCCAGCGATACGTTGTCCGGAGTTGCTTCCAAACAGCTTCTGCTGGACGGACTACCAATCACCGAAGGCCAGATCTTGAACGCCTCCGATCTGGGCGCAGGAGCCCATAAGGTTGAATACGTCGTTACTGACAACGCAGGCAATAAGGCTGAGAAGAGCTATTCTTTTCAGGTAACTAGCGGTGCTTCTCTGGCTACAGGCAAACCTGGACAGCCGGTGCTGTCCTCGAACAGCGGTTATGCCAATGGACTTAGCGACGGCAATTATACCGTCACCATGAACCTCTGGTGGGGCAACAATGGCACCAGTTACAAGCTTTATGAGAACGACGTGCTGATCGACAGCAAGTCGCTGAAGGATGCTTCTCCGTCAGCCCAGACCGCAAGTACGGAGCTGCACGGTAAGCCGAACGGAACGTATGTGTACACCGCAGAGCTGACCAACAAATACGGTACGACCAAGAGCAATATCCTCACGGTCACAATCCGCGACGCATCTCCGGGCAAGCCAGTATTGTCCCATGACAATTGGGATGGTGATGGCGACTATAAGGTGACAATGAACCTTTGGTGGGGCACCAATGGTACGGAGTATCGCTTGTATGAGAACGGTCAGCTTATCGACACGCAGGCACTGAACGCTGGTACACCATCGGGACAGAGCGCAGTGACAGACGTCAGCGGTCATGCTCCTGGCCTGTATGAGTACAAGGCCGAGCTAATCAATGCGGCGGGAACGACCGTAAGTGAGACGATAAAGGTAACGGTCAACCGTTAAGCAAATTAAATGTTGGTCAGTTGGTCATGACGTTAATAAAGAAGAGCAGCGCATAACTGGCTGCTCTTCTTTATGCATTGAAGGTAGATTATAGGCGTATTCCACTCGATCCCGACTAGCGTAACGAGTGGAATGCGGCGCGAAGTTCTGTAGTGAACAGCTCTGGCTGCTCCCAAGCCGCGAAGTGTCCTCCCTTGTCGAGCTTGTTGAAATACATAAGTTTGGGGTATGCGCGCTTTGCCCAGCTCTGCGGGGCCTGATAGAGCTCGTCAGGAAAGACGCTCACAGCAACCGGGATCTCGACGCCCTTGACGCCAAAAAAGGAGAGCTTGTTCTCCCAGTAGAGGCGAGCCGAAGAAATCGCAGTGTTCGTCAGCCAGTAAAGTGAGATGTTGTCGAGGACATCATCTCGCGAAAGGCCACCGGGGTGTCCGGCAAAGGCCTGCGAGATCAGTTCCAGACTTTTCGCGTCATGGTCAAGCATAAAGGCGGCCAAACCAACGGGCGAATCAGCCAATCCGGTCAAGGTCTGCGGGCGAGTGCCCATCATTTCAGCATAGCCGATGTGATTGTATACGTACTCTAGCTGCTTGTACGCACGCTTTTCGTCTTCTGAGAGACCGGAGGGCATTGGTCCTCCGCATTTCAGCGCCTTTTCAATATCGGGTGGAACTGTGCCAGGCATGTTGGAGTGAATACCGATCAATCCTTTGGGCTTCTGTACAGCCATCATATCTGTGATTATTGCCCCCCAATCGCCGCCTTGCGCCACATATTTATTATATCCAAGGCGCTCCATCAGCTCTGCCCAGGCACTTGCGATGCGTTCGGGGCCCCAGCCGGTCGTGGTCGGCTTGCCCGAGAACCCGTATCCTGGAATCGACGGAATGACCACATGAAAAGCGTCCGATTCCTTCCCACCATATGCCGTAGGATTGGTAAGCGGATCGATAATCTTTAGTAGCTCGATGATCGAACCGGGCCATCCGTGCGTGATGATGAG
The DNA here is from genome assembly GCF_042649265.1 of Paenibacillus sp. GCM10012306. Classification (NCBI taxonomy): domain Bacteria; kingdom Bacillati; phylum Bacillota; class Bacilli; order Caryophanales; family Paenibacillaceae; genus Paenibacillus; species Paenibacillus sp. GCM10012306. The sequence goes on from NZ_JBHRYW010000003.1 coordinate 510,106, forward strand.
CGGCAAAGCGTCTTTATGCTTCGACCGAACGTGGATGAAGTGAATGTCCTCACCATCGATCTCGGTCTTGAACTGCGGCAAGGCATTCAACTTCGCCTCGACCTTGCGCCAGTCGTATTCCGACGACCAATAGCGCGCGAGCTCCTGAATCGTTGACAGCTGCACGCCTTGCGATTGATCAGCTACCGTTTCCTTCTCTGGCCATTTTGTCGCGAGTATACGCTGGCGCAAATCGGTAAGATCTGATTCTGGGAATTTCACATGAAACGGAGTAATCGCGTTCTTGTCTGTAGATTCCTTTAATAGCTCCTTTTGATTAGCTATGTAATCTTGGGAGGGTATTATCCCACCACTTGCTTTGACATTCGTACCCCAGGCCATCAATCCTAAAGACAGAACCAGAGTCATGGCCAAGCGAAACCAGTATCTGCTGCTCATAAGTAGAAACGCTCCATTCGGAAAGTATTATTGGTTACCCTTCCGTTAGGTTCCTCCGAATAGTAATTCTTATTCCATGTTCTCATACAGGTGCTTCACTAACAGCAGATATCAAATGGGACTAACGTAACCCGTCACTCACTTCCATAGAGAGCAGATGACAATCACAAAGACCTAAACTTCAAGACGTCTGTCGGAACGGAGGAAATTCGACAAAATTTTTCTATGGGAAAAGGTGGAAGGATGGTATAATAGACCCATGCTTTTTAGAAACATTAGTAGTCTGGAAGGAGTATGAAAATTGTGATTAAAGGGATTCACATAAAAAACGTTGCAACATATAATCATACCGGTGTTGTTTATGATGAACTTAAAAAAGTGAACTTTTTCTACGGATCAAATGGAAGCGGGAAGACGACATTATCTAATGTTCTCAAAAATGCGGAGAGCTTTCCAAACAGCGTGATTGAGTGGACATCACAGCCATTGAAAACATTAGTCTATAATCAAAAATTTGTTGAAGAAAATTTCCACCAAGATTCAGACATCAAAGGTATCTTTACATTAGGTAAAGAATCAGCCGATATTAAGCAATCCATTCTTCGTAAAAAAAACCTTATTGATAAAGTGGATGAGGAAATTAGGAGATTAACAGCAAACCTAATTATAAAACAAAGCGATTATGAAATGAATGAAGCTGAATTTACGGAAGATTGCTGGAAGCTAAAGAGAAAATATGATGACGTTTTTTCAGCAGCATTTACAGGTTTAAGAAACAATAAAAATAACTTTGCAAAGAAGTGTAAACAAGTACAAGCAGTAGACCCTATATGTGATCTTATTGATCTGAAAGAGCGGGCAAACAAGTTGTTTAGGGGAAGTATTGAGAAACTCCCCCTTATCGATACGATAAAGATAGACAGTCTTCATTCGATTTGTAATCACCAGATATTTCGTGATCAAATTATTGGGAAACAAGAAGTAGATATTGCAGCACTTATATTCAAACTTTCAATAAGTGATTGGGTGAAACAAGGACATCAACATATTGATGCAACGAATGGGATATGCCCATTTTGTCAACAGGAACTGCCAGAAAGTTTTATTCAAAAGCTCAATGATTATTTTAATGAAAATTACGAAAAACAAATGTTAGAACTTCATGATTGCATTGAGACCTATATCCGTTTAATTGATAAACTTGAATCTCAACTTTTGGAATTGATGACTAAACATGGAAATTCATATATGGAACTTAGCGTGATTAGGCAGCAGTATGAACTCATCCAATCTAAAAAAGAACATAATCTTGATTTAATCAAGCAAAAGCAAAGTCAGCCTAGCAAATCGATCGAACCTTCATCCTATGAATCGTTTGTTAATGTGGTTAACACAGAGATTGACAGAGTCAATAAAGAAGTCATGAAGCATAACGACTTTGTCGAAAATCGAGTAAATGAAGAGAAATTATTAATTAAACAGATTTGGGAGTATATTTTTAATGTAAATCAACAAAATCATGAAAAATATATTCGTAAAGAATTTAGTTCAGGAAGCGCGATTGCAAGGCTAACTAGTACCCTAGAATTAAAGAAGGCCGAAAAAAACACGTTAATTTTGGAAGTCGAAGGTTTAGAAGCGCAAATAACCAGCGTCATTCCTTCTGTGAATGATATGAATCGTTTATTGAAAGCATATCATTTTACCAATTTTAAGTTTGCTCATACACAAAATCAAGGGAACTATCGCTTGATTCGTTCTAATGGCCAGGATGTTAATCAGACTTTAAGCGAAGGAGAAAAAACGTTTGTCACTTTTCTTTATTTTATGCACTTATTAAATGGTAGTAACAACAGAGAGCGGATAACGGAAAATAAAGTAGTTATTATTGATGATCCGATATCAAGCTTGGATAGCAATGTGTTGTTTATTGTTAGCAATCTCATTTTAAAGCTTATAAATGAAGTGCGAAGTAATCTAAATAATGTTACCCAACTTTTTATTTTAACTCATAATATTTATTTTCACAAAGAAATAACCTTTAATAAAAAGAGGTCTAAAGGTAGAAGAATGCAAGACGAAACATTTTGGATCATTAGAAAAATCAATGATGTTACCGAGACTAAAACATACGAAATTAATCCTATTAAAAGTTCCTACGAGTTAATGTGGCAAGAATTAAGATTAGCACAAGACAGCTCTTCTATGACAGTCCAAAACATAATTCGTAGAATCATTGAAAATTATTTCAAGTTATTCGGAAATTACAGTGAAGATGATATATTAAATAAATTTGATGAAGAAGAAAAAGTGATCTGTAAATCACTTCTTTCATGGGCAAATGATGGTTCGCATTTTGCTGGTGATGACATGTATATTGAGCATCCAATGGATACGGTGAATAAATATTTGAGGATATTTGAGAAGATATTTGTAGTTACTAATCATCATTCGCATTATAAGATGATGATGGGAATTGATGAAAGTATTGAAGAGGGGTTGGATCAAACACAGATATCATGAAAGGATATGATTCAGTTCTAGTCACTTAGGAGGTTGCCTCCCATCGTGAGACTGTCAGTTCTTAGAACAATTCTGATAAGCGTTACATGTAACCAACTTGAAGTTTCCACAGGTGGCAATCCAGGATATGAAAAATATCCATAAAATAATCTTCTAAAATATCCTCGAATGCTATGAGCTGATGTTTCAAATCGTTAAATTTTCATTTATTGATTAGGCTGGTACTTAAATACAAATTGAGACTTGATCAGGTGTTAAGGATAAGATTAGAGGATGTTTACTTAAATGAGTCTTGAAAACCTAGATTGCGTCTTCGTGATCATCCTCCCGATAAACCATTCCAGAAGGTCTTATAACTGTAGCCCCTTCAAATAAAAATGTTCAGTTAAATACACCCAAGATTGGTTACTACCTTATATAGATTTCTAATACGACTTATTCGATGATAGATCAATAATACTAACAAACCCAAGGAAATATGGAAATAGAAACCCTAGAGTAACTGCTGAGGTGGAAACTCAAGTAGCTAAGACCTTTAGGATTTTCCCTCCAAGGCTTATCTTTTTATTGAATTTAATATGGTTGTGAACAGATGTCGGAGAAATGATAAAAATATGATTACTTTGAAAGTCACACTCTATGTGACTTTTTTGTTCTATGTATATGACAATAACATGGTTACATAGTTGATTAGATAATTACCTATTTGGACATGTAGTCTCAATTGTTAAATAAACAAGGGAGCACAAACTCCAAATTTTGTATTTATATTTAAAAATTCAGTATATAATTTTATTTGTAGATAGTTCAGAGGTGATTTGAATATTGAGAAATTTCACATATAAGGTCATGTGAACAGATAGAAACTATAACAGTAATTTCACGTATTACAATTAAATGAAAAAGAGGAGTAGTTTAGTATGTCAAGAACAGTACTACCAGAAAAGGTGAAAATAAGGCTATGGGGAAAGGCTTCAGGACGTTGTCAGTATGAGGGATGTAATAAGCCTTTATGGTACGATTCGACCACTAAATCTGAATTTAATTCAGCGTACATAGCTCATATTGTGGCAGATAGTCCTGATGGCCCAAGGGGAGATAAGAATCGCTCAGAATTATTAAGCAAAGAAATCAAGAACCTTATGTTACTGTGTGATACTCATCATAGAATGATAGACCGTGATCAAGTAGATGAACACCCAGAAGAAATACTGTTGGAGATGAAAAAAAGACATGAAGAAAGAATGGAAATGCTAACTTCTTTAACAGAAGAAAAACAGTCGTATGTTCTACTTTATGGTGCAAACATTGGGAAAAATGGTGCGAAAGTTAGTATGGAAAAAGCTATACATGCTATGTTACCTGAGAAATATCCTGCTGACAAAATGGGAATAGAGCTTGGTCTCAAAAGTAGTATGTTTAATGATAAAGAACAGATGTACTGGGCTATGGAAGCAGAAAATCTAAAGCGACAATTTAAAGAAAAAGTATCGCAGCGCAGTGAAATTGGCTTAAATCATATGTCTGTTTTTGCTTTAGCACCTCAACCACTGCTGATAGAATTAGGTAGATTATTATCGGATATACAGACCGCAGAAGTATATCAATTAAATCGTGAACCATGTGATTGGAAATGGCAAGAGACACAGTCTGAGGAATTCGAATACCGTCTTGTGCCGCCTGACACAATTACAAATATAGTTGCACTTAATATTTCATTAAGTGCAACTATAGATAATAGTCGCATTCGGGATGTATTAGGAAACGATGTATCGATTTGGACGTTAACGATAGATAATCCATATAATGACTTTTTAAAAAGTAAAGAGCAATTGAGATTATTTAGAGAAATGTTCAGAAAGTCAATGAATCAAATTAAAAGTTTGCATGGTCATAATAATGAACTTCATTTATTCCCTGCTGCGCCAGTATCTATAGCTGTAGAAGTCGGAAGAGCATGGATGCCAAAAGCTGATTTACCTTTAAAGATTTATGATGAAAATAAAGGGTTCAACCTTGTTTGGAGTATTGATTAGATATTTAAGGGAGTTGTTTCGAGTATGGATGAACGAAAAGAATGGATATTAGAGGAACTAGTTGAGAGATTAGACTTACCAGATTCAGCTTATGATAAAGCTAAAAAGCGATATGAGGATTTAGGGGAATGGTTTAACAGGGATAACTCTAAACTAAGTAGTTATGATGTTCATATATTCCCTCAAGGCTCTTTTATGCTAGGGACTGCTATTCGCCCTATTGGTGAGGAAGATGAATATGATTTAGATCTTGCATGTAAATTACGCCAAGGTATCAGTAAAAGTTCTCATACACAAGAACAATTTAAAAAAATTGTTGGCGAAGAGTTAGAAGCTTACAGAAAAGCAAGAGGAATTACAGAACCGTTAGTATCAAAACATCGTTGCTGGAGACTTGAATATCGTGACGATATTAGCTTCCACCTAGATATTGTCCCAGCCATACCACTTGACGAACTTAATAAAGCTATACTACTCGAGTCTATGAATAATAGGGGAACAAAAGAGAGCATTGCAAAAGGTGCATCTGAAAAGGCTATTTCAATTACTGATGACCGAGATCCGAATTATAATAAAATTGTTGTTGAATGGAATATTAGTAACCCTGTAGGATACAGCATGTGGTTTAATGAGCAAAACTACATAACTGAAAGTTATGCGTTATTAGAGAAAGCTCAAGTGGACGAGGTACCAATATATAGACACAAAACCCCCCTGCAAAGGTGTATACAAATATTGAAGAGACATCGAGATATTATGTTTGGAGATGACGAATCAAAGCCGATTTCTATTATTATCACTACATTAGCAGCAAGAGCCTATAATGGCGAAAGTAATATATACATTGCTTTAACTAACATTTTAGAAAAGATGGCTAGTATGATCAATAGTCATTCTCCTCGTGTTCCTAATCCTGTTAATCCAGAAGAGGATTTTGCAGATAGGTGGTCTATGCCTGAGTGTAGACATTTAAATTTAGAAGAGAACTTTACGATTTGGTTGCAGCAAGCTCAGAGAGATTTAAATAGTATAACGACATCGACAGATCCTGTGTTACTAACTGAATCTATTCTCAAAGGTTTTTCTGTATCTATAAATAGCGAGGATCTTAAGAAAAAACTTGGTTTAAGTGATTCATCAACCTTTTCTAGAAAACCAAAGGATCATTTTATCAGTGAACCTGCTAAACCATGGAAAGAAAATATTTAGGTGAACGTATATGAATTTAAATGGTGCTCTAGATTTTCTGAATGACTACCCAGAAATGGGGTTTCGACCCATTAAAAATGGGGAGTTAGTTCTTAAAGGGAATTTTAGATTTAGTGCAAATTATGTAGGTGGTCCAAAAATAGAAGATAGCTATGATCTAGAAATTTTAGTTCCTAAAAGGTTTCCATATGAACTACCCAAGGTTATTGAGTTAAAAGGGAAAATACCAAGAGATCATAATTATCATATTAACCCTGATGATACACTGTGTGTAGGTTCACCACTAAGAGTCATATTGAAAATTAAAAATTCGAATACATTGATTACTTATGCTGAAGAATGTTTAGTGCCATATTTATATGCCGTATCTTACAAGTTGAAAAATGGTGGTGACTTTATTTTTGGTGAACTTGAACATGGCAAAAAGGGAATATTGAATGATTACTGTGATATTCTAAATCTTACTAATCCAAAGCAAGTAGAAAAGGCGCTAAGATTACTTGGTATTAAAAAAAGAGAAGCAAACAAGATGCCTTGTCCATGTCAGTGTGGTAACAGGTTAGGAGCATGCGTTTTTCATCATAAATTAAATTTATTAAGAACTATTGCTCCAAGATCTTTCTATAAAAAACACTTATTAGAATTAAACTCGTGATTAACATTTGCTAAATAGATGTTCATTAATCTTTAAAATCGTGATAATTGAATCTAGTGTAAAATGAAAACTTTCTAAATTAAAAGCACACTGCTCTTATCCCCTTTTAGTAGATTCTCATAAAACCTTATGTGTTAACATGAGGAAATGAGTGACTTTGAAGGGGATTTTTGTATGGCGAAAAAGTGACCAGTCTTTCAATCGTACACAGAGGAATTCAAAGTAAAGGCTATTCAAACTTATCTCACTGGAGTAGAAAGATATAAGGTAGTCGCAGAGAAGTTGAATTACAAACTGTACCCAACTTAAAGTATGGGAAGGAAATATCGAAATGCAGAGCCATTTGATACACGCGAGGGTGCAACAAAAGCTATGAAAGGACGCCTTCGTACGACGTTTGCCAGTATCGAAGAAGAACGGGATTACTTAAAGGCACATAGGTGGATTACTTAGATAGTGATATCCAAATCTATTAACGGAGCGGCGATTGGACTTCAAGACAAAACGCCGTAATCGAGGAGTACGCGACCTGTATGGAGTTACCCGCCTATAATCCGTTGCAGGTCTATCTCGAACAAACTACTACAAGTGGCGAGGTAACACTCTCAGCAGACATAAGCTTATGAACAGGAGCATACAATCAAAGATCATATTTGGCCATTCACTTAGACCATCCCCATTTGAGTATCCTCGAATGCGAATAGCCATGTGGGAAGCGGGTTATACTGTTAACCATAAGAAGGTATGGCGGCTTATGGAGAGATCTAGATTCAGTTGGTCATTCGAAAGAAAAGGAACCGCTCCAACTACGCCCCTTCCGTACTTTATCCTAATGAATTAAAGCGACAGGTATTCTGCAGAAGCTTGGGAGCGATAATACGTATCTCTCGCATGGTACCCATGTTATTATAGTTGTCCGCCATTTAAGATCTTTTTAACAAAGAGACAAGTGTCTAAACGTAATGATGTAAAGTTGGTACTGGGTAGGATTGAACAATGGACGAAAAATAGACTTGTCCTAAGAAGTGTTTCATTTGGACCAAGGCCTCTAATACAACACACAAATAGAAGCATTCAGCGTCAAGGGCAGTACCCTCGCAAGCAACCTCCCTGGATAACACCTGTATCGAATTCTTTTTTACATCTAAAGTCAGAAAAGTTGTACCTTCACCAGTGTGAGTCAGGGGCAAAGATTCATTTGAGGAATATATTCACTTCTATAACTACCAACGTCTTCAGGCGAAACTCAAACTGCGCGTGCCGAATGAGCTTCGGCATGCGCGGGCTGCTTAGCTTTTTCATCAGTCTACTTGACAGGGGTATGACCACAGTCCTCGCTGGCAGCGTTTTTTTATTTTATCGGTATAGTTCTTGTTATTTGCTCAGAAACAGAACTTGATCCTATTGCCGATTCGATATTTGTCAAAATTGCAAATAAACTCAAAGTCAGCTTGGCTCCCATGATTAAAGCACAGTTCTCCTTAAATAGTGAACAGATGTGTATATCATTCAATGAGTAGTTCGTATGGGATCTACGATAGAATGTAATTTAATATATGAAGTACAAAATAAATTATTTTGGTATAGTGAATCCCCTCGCTCGATTAATATGGTTATCACTTGTGGTTTTTCTTTTCTTTAAGACCTTCTCAGGATGAAATATTGTCGACAGATCTCGTTGTTAGTAAAAAGTTCTAGACTTGAACTGTTGATTTTATGTAGTTGTTGCCAATAAAATAATAATTCTGGGATAAAGAATTATACAAAGAGATTCAATAAATGAAATAGTGGCCATCTAATACCTAAAAATCATAAAGTCGTAAACCTCTTCTGTTTGAATTCGCTACATCAAGTTGCTTGAATCTTCCTACATTGATATTCCTTCAATCGAATTCGTTCGGGCGTATAAATCATAACATTGACCCAAGTCCTCAAGAGGCACGAGTTGAATAATACGACAATCTTAACAATGATAGACACTGTATTTGAGTTTAGCTGAGCAGGTAAAATATCTTTTTAAAGCGGCAGGAACTTCATTGGTACGTTCTTTAGCCAGACCCTGGAAATAGCAAACCAACATATTAACGGTACCTGTAAAAAAACTTTTGACAAGTTCAACAGGTACCGTTATCATATAAATCAACAGGTACCGTTACATTGATTAACAGGTACCGTAAATAAAATAACCAAACCCAATTAGGAGGATTCATTATGGAAATGAATACTGAACTGTACGAAAAACTCGCGAAATTGCAATGGCTGCTGCAGAGAAAACAATTTAAGACCCACGCGGCTGTCGGCCCTATGGCAGACACCTCACGGGGACAAGGTAGAATCCTGGCGTTTCTCCGGATGAAAGACGGGATCAGCACAAAGGATTTGTCCTATATGCTGGACATTCGGGTATCATCCCTCAACGAGTTACTGGCAAAATTGGAGAAAGCCGAGTATATCACTCGTAGACCTTCAGACTCAGACAAACGTATTATTTTGATTTACTTGACGGAAAAAGGACAAAAGGAAGAAGAGCAGGAGATAGACGGTGGCAATATCTTTTCTGGTCTGTCACCAGAAGAGCAGGTTACTTTCGGGGAATATCTCACCCGCGTCATAGCCGCCTTAGAGAAGGAGCTTGGAACCGAAGAAGAACGTGACATCATGGCGATATGGATGAAGGCTGCGCGGGAGCGTATGGGAACAGAGGAATTTGATCGATTAATGGCCATGCGCGAACAGATGGGCAGAGAGTGGAGAAATTCTGGGGACGAGCGCTTTGGCGGAAGATTCCCCGGGTTTGGACGGGATGGACGCGGTAACGACATGCGCGGATTCGGCTGGCCTTCTAGAGACGATAGAAATGCTTCGATAGACAATTCGCAAGACCCGGAAGATAAATAACTATATCTGATGAGCAAGAGAACGTAATAAAAAGCGAGAAGGAACAAAGGAGAAGGCCCATCAAATCCTAAATAAATAAAGATAGTGGTGAATCATATGGATGCAGAAAACCTCCATTACTTTGAAAAAGCACCGGTTGCAAAAGCCGTAGCTCACTTCGCAATACCAATGATGTTAGGCACGTCACTGAGTGTCATATACTCTATCTTAAATGCCTACTTCCTCGGCACACTCGGCCATACTGCCATGTTAACTGCACTGGCGCTAACCTTACCGTTATTCGCGATCATTATGGCGCTAGGCAACTTGATTGGCGTCGGTAGCGGTACATTCATCTCCCGTTTACTGGGAGAGAAGCGATATGAGGATGTAAAGCATGTGTCTTCATTCGCTTTTTACAGCAGCTTGATTCTAGGTATAATCTTGATGGCTGCCGGCTTCCCGTTAATTGAACCAATCGTTCATAGCCTGGGAGCAACACCTGACTCCTTTGGATTTACGAAGGACTATGTCACGATCATGTTAATCGGTTCGCCATTCATCGTATTATTCTTCACGTTGGAGAATATCGTACGTTCAGAGGGAGCAGCCATTACATCAATGGTTGGTATGATTCTCAGTGTTGTCGTGAATATTATCCTCGATGCATTAGTGATCTTCGTGTTCCATTGGGATGTGATCGGCGTTGCGTCTGCTACAGTCATTTCCAACTTGGTTGCGAGTGCATTCTACGCTTTCCATATCAGATATAAGAGCCAATTCTTTACCCTCTCCGTAAAATGGTTCAAGGTTACCAAGGAGATTCTCAGCAATGTACTCAAAATCGGAATTCCCATTTTTATCATGAGTGTCTTTATGGGAGCAATGTCACTCATCTTTAACCATTATCTTATCGAATACGGGGATCAGGCCGTAGCGGCCTTTGGTATTTCATCACGTTTATTGCAATTTCCTGAGTTTATTCTGATGGGATTATGTGAGGGTGTCGTGCCGCTCATAGCCTTCACTTTTACAGCGAATAAATTACGCATGAAGCATACTATAGGATTTACCATCAAAACGATGGTGGCGTTGGCCATCGTGTTTGGCATCTTCGTCTATCTGATTTCCGACCACTTAATCGGTTTGTTTACCAATGACCCGCTATTAATTGAAATGGGCAGCTACATTCTGCATGTGACGTTCTTATCCTTGTTCATTACAGGGATGACGTCGTTGTTCACAGGGATCTTCCAAGCAACTGCGCAAGGAACCGCAGCGTTTATTATGTCAGTCATTCAAGGACTCACGCTAATTCCTGTGCTCTATATCGCCAATCGTATGAACGGCTTTCACGGGGTGATCTGGTCGCTTGTCATTTCGGATGCTGTCGCATTCCTTGTTGGTGCCATCATGTTGTATATTCTACGAAACAAATTGCAGCCGGATTTAGAAGCATTAGCACAGTAGGAAAAAAGAAAGCAGAGCACATGCAAAAAGACAGGATAAGGGTGTCCCTTGATTCTGCCTTTTTTTGTTTTATAGATGAAATTAAACCTTCATAAGAGACTCATTCCGATTCTGCAACTTCTTCAAGTGAATAGATGAGGGGCAGATGCTCAATCGGTGACGACATGATGATCTGAATGGTATAAGTTCCATACTTATCGCACTGTTTACCAAACTCTTCAATGGAGGATGTAGAGTCAGTCACGACTTTTAATAAATAATTGTAATCACCACTGATGCGATGACACTCCTTTATATACGGGGAAGAACGTGCAAAATCAAGAAATGCAGAGCAATCTCTAGTTCGCAAAAGCATATATGCCGCAGCGTTTTTGCCTATTTTTTCAGGAGAAATGACTGTCCGATAACCCTCAATAACCCCTTTTTCCTCCATTCGTCTGACTCGCTCCGATACAGCAGGTTGGGACAGGCCCACATATTTGCCGAGCTCTGTCATCGATATTCTTCCCTGTTCCTGAAGATAAAACAGAATTTGCTTGTCTATTTGATCCATTACAACTAGCTCCTTTTAAATCCAAAGTGAAGTACATATAATTCAAAGTATTCCTTAGCAATATGGCTATAATTCATCGATTACGCTGTGCAAATTATTCAAATTCATTATTATAATAAACTTGTATCAATCAAGTATCAATACACTAAACATTCAGATAGGAGTAATGTTATGAAAGAGTCATTGTTAAAAGCACATCGTCTATTTAAAGATAATCTGCCAAGTTATTCAGCATCCGTTGATGAGGTTCGCCGAATTACAGAAGAACAAATGTGGGGCTCACTGCCGGTAGCAAGTGATTTGATGACAGAGGAGGTAGACATTGATGGAATGCAAGGGGAATGGCAATTTTTCCCTGAGTCCAGCGAAGAATGTGTACTACTATATTTGCATGGCGGTGGGTATATGATGGGAAGTATCAATTCACATCGGAGTGAATCCAGCGAAATAGGAAGAGCGGCTAAGGCTCGTACATTGGCTATAAATTATCGTCTGGCCCCAGAACATCCTTTCCCTGCTCCAATTGAAGATGCGATGAAAGCTTACAGTTGGTTACTGGACCAAGGGTATCATCCCAAAAATATTATTATTGCTGGTGAATCCGCAGGGGGGAACCTTACGGCAGCCTTTTTAATGTACATCCGTGATACCGGGACACCATTACCGGCAGGTGGGATAATGATCTCCCCATGGATTGATTTAGGACTAACCGGAGAGACTTACACCACCAGAGAGGGAGTAGACCCGATTAATACCAAAGCAGCCATCCAACAATTAGCTGATAATTATTTAAATGGTGTCTCACCGACAGTTCCGTATGCCTCGCCGATTTACGGCGATTTGAGAGGATTGCCCCCAATCTACGTCATGGTCGGAGAAGCTGAAATTATGTTAAGCGAGTCATTAACGTTCGTGACACGTGCAGCATTGGCAGGCGTTGATATCCGTTTCAGATCTTGGCCGGGGATGATCCATAACTGGATCTTCTGTCACTCTTTCCTGGAAGAGGCGAGAGAAGGAATAGATAGTGCAGGGGCATTCATGGAAGAACTGTACTCAAAACAATAATTAGTTTGAATCCAAAATAAGAAGATGACATTCTCCCCTCCGGTAAACAGTGAACATGAACTCATAAAAGATGAGCCTTATAACTGAAAGCCGGAGGGGGCTTTATTATTTTCAAACTGCAATCCCGAATGTTAAAACCCTGTTATAGTTCTTCTATAAAAGAACTCAGCGTGTTCGTTAAAAAGGTATCTTTTCGCCGGATAAATACGGTTGTAACCTCATTGTATGGTTTAGGTATTCCAAATCCATTGATTTTACCTTCGTCAATTAGTCGAATGACCGATGATTTCGGAACAATGGTAACGCCAATTCCGGCAGTGATGCTGCCGATTATGGTTTCAAATGAACCGAATTGCATAATCTGCCTCGGAATAACGCCCTCTTCCTTTAACCAACTTTCGAGCCTTTCACGATACCCGCATCCTTTGTTGAACAGCAACAGAGGTTTTTTTGTGATGTCCTCTTTTGCAAAAGATTCGCTCTTAGTAACGAGGATAAGTTCCTCTCGAAAAACCTTTTGACATTCGATCAAAGGATGCTGCACAGGCCCTGTCACAAAAGCACCGTCTAGTTTCAGACTCAACACATCTTGAAGGAGCTGCTCGGTCACACCTACGGTCAGTGATAGATCGACATTTGGGTTCTTTTCGAGGTAGGAGGATAAAATTCCAGGCAAACTGATTACCGTTTCAACGATCCCAATATTGAGGATTCCTGAAGGAGTATCTGTACCCTGAAAGACATTCCTGATCTCATCTATTTTCCCTAATATTTCTTCTACATATACGTTCAACCGTTTTCCTTCAGCGTTTAGTACCATGCCCCGTTTATGTCGATAGAAGAGTTCAGTTTGTAGTTCCTTTTCGAGTTGCTTGATTCTTGCTGTTACGTTGGATTGAACATAACTTAATTTAACTGCAGCTTGACTTACGCTACCTAATTCGGCAACGGTCTTAAAAATTCTCAAGTCATTGAGTTCCATATTCCTTCTCCTATGTTAGCTTGCTTTTAAGGTAAAAATGATTCCATTCAAATTTCAAGTATCATTGTAAATGATGATAACTTCAACTTTCAATCATTTTACTGCTGATTTTGAATCCCTTATGATTAATACCGTTAAATAAATTAGAGATCATGTGGGGGATGAACGATTTGACAAGAAAGCAAGTATTCCTGGGCTCGGCTCTTTGCCTAACGGCCAGTGTATCATGGGGGGCCATGTTTCCAGTAGCGCATAGCGCACTACAAAATATCGATCCATTCTATTTTTCTTTTATCCGGTATTTCCTTGTGACCGTTATTCTCGTGTGTTTGCTATGGTTCAAAGAAGGGAAAGCTGCCTTTCGCTTTGAAGGAAAGGGACGAAAGCTTCTGATTTATGGGACCATGGCATTTACAGTGTACAATTTCATGGTTTTTTCAGGGCAGCACCTAATGGGGGAAGCAGGTACGATAACAGCATCGATTATGGAAGTACTTATGCCTTTAATTTCAATCCTTATTGTCTGGTTCAGAACAAAAATTAAACCAACTAGAAGTACACTCATCACCATAAGTATAGCTCTAGCAGGTGCTTTACTTGTTATTACCAAAGGGGATCTTTCATTTTTCACAATGGCGACGCAGCATCTTTTCCCCGTGTTACTAATCTTTATCGGTGTAGTAGGGTGGGTGCTGTATTCATTAGGAGGCAGCGAGTTTAAAGAATGGTCCACTTTAAGATATTCAACCTTAACTTGCTTGCTAGGCACAACCGTTTCTATGGTTATTGTTTCTCTAGCAACTCTATTCCATCTTATCCCTGCTCCGGATTGGAATACGCTATCCTCCATAAAGTACGAGATGTCTTTCATGGTACTCATGCCCGGGCTTGTTGCGTTATTAAGCTGGAATGCCGGCATTAAGATACTTACGCCGCTGAATGGTATCCTTTTTATAAGCATGGTTCCTATAACAACGTTTATTCTTATGGTTTTCCAAGGCTATGTGATCAGTCTTTATGAATTTTATGGTGCCTTATTAGTGATTTTTGCTTTAATTCGGAACAATCTCTACCAACGTAAAAATACAAAAATACATATTCCCGTAGATATCAAGACTACCTGAATTTAAGGAAGTGTCGGTAAGTGAGTTCCCAGCAAAACCAAGACAAACCAAAGGTCCTATACAGAAAAATTAATAGTGTACTCATCATATTGATAGTTGTACTATTGGGAATGCTCTTTTTCAATCCAGCAGAAAAGCGAAACGAACCGGAACCAACACCGGATGTACTACCTAGCGCGAATGATGAATCTCCTCACATTCCGAACATACCCGCCGAGGATCAGACATCTGCTAACAATGAAAAATCTCGTAAGCTGGCATATCTCACATTTGATGATGGACCAAGTAAGTACACCAATGAGCTCCTGGATATTTTGAAACAGTACAATGCGAGAGCAACATTTTTTCTGATTGGATCCAAGTTGAATCATTATTCGGGTGAAGTGCAAAGAATTGTTGAGGAGGGCAGCTATCCCGGGCTTCATAGCATAACGCATGATTATAACAAGTTGTATAAGAGCGGTAGTTCCTCCAATTTTATAACGGAATTCAAACAGGAGCAGAAGATGGTTGAAGACATTGTTGGATTCGCTCCGGATCTGATTCGTGCGCCATATGGAAGCAAACCACAGATTGATGAAGCATTCCGTGGGGACATATCTGCAGCAGGTTTTCGCATGTGGGATTGGACTGTGGATTCTAGAGATTGGGACTTTCCTGAGCAGCCTGATAAAATTGTGGAATTGATAAGCAGCCTTCTGAACCGAGAACAAGAGATCATTCTACTACATGAGCGCAAGCAGACAGTGGAGGCATTACCACATATTTTGGAGCTGCTTAAGGAACGTGGTTATGAGTTTGAGGTGTATGATCCCAATGCTCACTTCATAGCTAATTTTAGTGGTGATATACGATTGTAAAGCAGAACAAACAGAAACTGGATAGAGGCTTGCTGAAGGAAATTATACCGATTGGTTAATAATGACATTGACATCCGCAAGATTTTCCAGAATAATAGAGTCTAATTGAATACTGGTACCTTTAAATCAGTCCAGAGAGGCTGGCAAGGGCAGCGGATGTTTATAATCACGCGTGAATCAGGGCATATTCCGACAAGGGCTGCTCTGTGTCTTCGCGCGGGTTATGATGCAAAAAAGAGGCTACTTGTCAGTTTGAGACTTGACGAGTAGCCTCTTTTTTCTGCTTTTTGGTATCAGAACACTTTAAGTTGGGGGTATTCTGATGAGCAAACAAGATCAAGAATTTTCATGGCAAGCGGTGCCGAAATCGCAGAGAAACCATTTTTGGAAGACGTTATCCGTAATGCTCGGATTCACATTCTTCTCGGCAAGTATGCTGGCAGGGGGAACGCTCGGAGTTAGCTTGACGTTCATGGAGTTCATTGGCATCGTACTTGCAGGGAATTTGGTGCTTGGTATTTATACGGGAGCGCTGGCGCATATCGCCGCCAAAACGGGCTTGTCCACGCATTTGTTAGCAAAATATGCATTCGGTCAGAAAGGGTCGCACCTGCCTTCGTTCCTGCTCGGCTTCACGCAGGTCGGTTGGTTCGGTGTTGGTGTAGCGATGTTCGCGATTCCAGTCGCTAAAGCGATGGATTGGAATGTGTACCTGTTGATCATCCTGTTCGGTCTTGCAATGACAGCATCAGCCATCTTCGGGATGAAGTCACTTGTCATTCTGGGTTATATCGCGGTTCCGGCGATTGCCATTCTTGGTGGTTACTCCATGTTCGAAGGTGCAAGTACGCTTGGTGGTCTGCAAGGGTTGTTCGATTACACGCCGACTCAGAGTCTCACTGCGGCAGCGGCATTGACTATTTGTATCGGATCATTCATTAGTGGCGGAACGCTGACGCCCGATTTTGCCCGGTTCTCCCGGACGTCCAAGCAGGCGGTTACTGCAACGGTAATTGCCTTCTTCCTGGGGAACTCACTCATGTTCTTGTTCGGCGCAGTTGGTGCAATGGCGTATAATCTGGCAGAAATCTCCGAGGTTATGTTCCTGCAAGGTTTGATCATTCCCGCGATCATCGTTCTGGGGCTGAATATTTGGACAACCAACGATAACGCTTTATACGCTTCCGGACTGGGCTTTGCTAATATCACTAAAATTTCGAAAAAGTTCTTCGTCATCGTAAACGGCATCGTGGGTACCGTATTCGCTATGTGGATGTACAACAACTTCGTTGGTTTCCTGAATGTACTGGGTGCGGCAGTACCATCCATCGGGGCTATCATCATCGCGGACTACTTCTTCGTGAAGCGCAGAAACTATAAACCGTTTGCCGATATGACTTTCAAAAGTGTAAACTGGATAGCGATGCTGGCATGGGCTATCGGTGTTGCATTCGCCCAACTGGCTCCTGGAGTAACACCACTAAACGCACTGATCGGTACGGCGGTAACCTATATCGTGTTGATGACTATCGTTCCTGCGAAAGAATCCAAAGAAAAGGGGAAGAAAAATGATTATACAGAACGCCAAATTGCGGGGTAAAGAAGGACTATGGAATATCCTTGTTAAGGATGGAAAGTTCGAGAAAATTACACAAACGCTTGAAGCTACTGCAAATGAGGAAGTAATTAACGTTAATGGCTCGCTTGTGCTGCCACCGTTCATTGAACCTCATATTCATCTGGATACCACACTAACGGCGGGCGAGCCGGAATGGAATTTGAGCGGAACGTTATTCGAAGGCATCCAGCGCTGGTCACAGCGCAAGGCATTCCTGACGCATGAAGATGTTAAAACGCGTTCCAAAACGGCACTGAAATGGCAAGTTGCACAAGGTATCCAACATGTGCGGACACATGTGGACGTTACAGACCCAAGTCTGACCGCAGTCAAAGCGCTGCTTGAAGTGAAAGAAGAAATGGCGCCATACATCGATATCCAACTGGTTGCGTTCCCACAGGAAGGCATTCACTCTTACCCGAACGGTGCGGCATTAATGGAAGAAGCATTGAAAATGGGCGTTGACGTAGTCGGGGGCATTCCGCACTTCGAATTCACACGGGAATACGGCGTTGATTCCATGAAGGTCGCATTTGATCTCGCAGAAAAATACGACCGTCACATCGACATCCATTGTGATGAAATCGATGACGAACAATCCCGTTTCTTGGAAGTGGTAGCGAAGGAAGCTTTCGAACGTGGATTGGGTGCCCGTACAACGGCAAGCCACACAACGGCGATGGGCTCTTACAATGACGCATATACGTACAAATTGTTCAGATTGCTGAAGATGGCTGACCTGAATTTTGTCTCCAATCCTTTGGTCAACATCCATCTGCAAGGACGTTTCGATACATATCCGAAAAGACGGGGACTTACCCGTGTCAAAGAATTGCAGGAAGCCGGCTTGAATGTATGCTTCGGTCATGATGACATCTTCGATCCATGGTATCCACTGGGCACGGGCAACATGCTGCAAGTGCTGCACATGGGTATCCATGCCTCGCAATTGCTAGGTTACGATCAGATCGTGAATTCAATTGATCTCATTACAAAGAACAGCGCTAGAACATTGCAGATCGAGGAAGTGTATGGCATTGAAGAAGGTAAGCCGGCCAACTTCATCGTGCTAGAAGCAGAGAATGAATATGAGGCCATTCGCAAACAGGCCGGAGTGCTTTATTCCTTCAGAGGCGGCCGCAAAATCGCAGAAACAAAGCCGCGGGAAACGTCGATTATTCTTGAGAACGGTTCGGAGAAGGTTACTTTCAATAAATAATGTAATGAAGCAAGCAATGCAACAAGCAGAGCCTGCGCATTAGTCAAAAATCCCCTCGTAGTGAACAGGGTAACGAGAGTTAGCGTGATTCTAAACTCTTCCTGTAAACTCGAGGGGATTTTTGAATTCTGGTAGGATGGAATCCTTTTTCACATTTCCACTGAAATAATGTATGTACACTTCCCATTTTCAAAATTTTGAAGTCGCCCAGAGTTTGCTTCAATAACCTTTCTTGATGATATGTTTAATTCATTACAGGTTAAGAGCAATTCTCTAATTTCCTTCTGTTTTGCCGCCTTAATCAATTCATTAAGAATAATCCTCCCGTATCCCTTGCCCCTCTCGCTTGGTCTAATGGTATAGCCGATATGTCCTCCTGATCTTCTTAAGTCGTCATTTAGATAATGGCGAAGCTTACCAATCCCGACAGGTCTCGAATTAATCAATAACCAGTATGTTGTTTGGGGGACACTCGACAATCATTTCATAAATGTCTTCACCGTCATCTTCGTTAGCTGGGCGTAACTCAATTAACAACTATCCCAACCTCCAGTCATAATATCGAGTTATATTTTAATTACACTAACCGTATTCCCGTGGTTCTTAATAACACTTAGTAAATCCTCAAGTGCAAGCCAGAGTGTGGCTGTATTTTCGTTGGGATGGATTCCAATGTTGATGAGCGGGAATAAATCCTCATCCATAATGACCTCGACTTTTCGATCTGTATCGTTCAGTATACCGAAAGGGGAAACTGCTCCTTTTTTTAAGCCCAGGTAATTTGACAGATCATCTTCTGAAGCAAAGCTGAGTGGTCTTGAATGAAGCAGATTACGCAATTCTTTAAGGTTCACCGTTTTATCCTTTTGAATGGTTAGCAAGAAATAACTTCTCTTTTTATCGTCTCGAATAAATAAGTTTTTCGCAATCTGATCTGCATGGGGCATTCCAAAGCTATCCATATCTTCAATGGTGTATACGGGTGGATGCTCAATGATATTATAGCTAATGTTTGATTGTTCAAGTAATCTTAGAATCTCATGTTTATTCATTTTCTTCGCCTGCCTCATAGAATATTAGGTAACATTACTAAATAGATTCCACTTTGTTTAATGATTTTGCCCAAAAATAGATCCCCATCCCGCATAAAACCATTAACCCACCTGCGAGTTGGAAGAATGGTATTGTTTCACTTAAGAATAAGTAAGCAAGAATGATAGCGAGAATAGGTTCGCCAATAATCCCTACTGAGACTGTGGTTGCCCCAACGGATTTTAACAATAGATTAAAAATATGTTGTCCAAAAATAGTTGGAAATATCGCCAGTAACAAAAAATAGGTCCATTCGCTAGAGTTGTATTCGATCAAGGAATACTGATTCAGCCCATTATAGACCAATAAGACAGCGCCACCAATGATAAAAACAATAACACTATATATATTTGCGTCTATTTTATGGCTTACTTTTTGTCCCGCCAACATATAGGTTGAAAATAATAGCATTCCTATAAAAGATAATACATCACCAAATTGCCCAGAATGTCGGTTTTAATCATGTCACTCATTTTATTCAATCTTTTAAAAAGCATCAGAGTAGAACGCCTAAAGAATTTCGTAAATACAGAATTGAGCAGATTCAATAAAGTAACCTGATCTAACCCGCAAACCCATTAGGTGAGATACAGGAAGGCAATAAAATGATTTGTATATGAAAACAAGAGCCGTGGGATAACTCCGGCTCTTGTTCGTCGTTTATTTCTCTTCTGCTTTTTCAAAATACACGATTTCACATAATCGAATGTGATGCTTTTTTCCTTCAACTACAAGAGCAACATGATCAAGGAAGACGTCATCCAGAGTACCTACCAATTTGCCGACAGTAGTTGTGATAACAATCATTAATCCTTTGTTATAAATTGAATTACACATCTATAACATATGACAAATACCTGCATGCTGTTAGAGCATCTATAAATCTTTTCTTAGGAAAAAACAGAGATCAAGGAACCACCGGCTGCCGATAACAACACGATCACCCAAGGGGGAAGCTTCCATAACATAAGTAAACCGAACGCTGCGATAGCAAGACAAAAGTCGTAAGGCGTTTGAATTGCCTTCATCCATACGGGATTAAATAGTGCAGCGAGCAAAATACCAACTACTGCGGCGTTAATCCCTTTAAGGCATGATTGAAAGTTCGGACGTCGGCGAATCGTATCCCAGAACGGTAATGCACCAGTAATCAACAGAAAGGACGGGAGAAACATCGCGATTAGAGCGATCAAAGCGCCGATCCATCCGTTCATAACGGTACCTAAATAAGCAGAGAAGGTAAATAAAGGCCCCGGTACAGCTTGGGCTGCACCATAACCGGCAAGAAATTGGGAATCCGTTAACCAGCCGGAAGACACTACTTCAGCTTGAAGCATTGGAAGCACAACATGGCCGCCACCAAAGACAAGCGAACCAACACGATAAAAGCTGTCAAACACAGCCAGCCAATGGGAAGAAACCACTGTTCGCAATAGCGGTAGTCCGATCAACAATCCGAAGAACAGAACCCAAGCACCAACCGCTGTACGGCGGCTAACGGATATACGAATATCAGGCGTTTCCGGAATTTCAGATTTTTTAAAATAAAATAAGCCAAATAGTCCAGCAGCGGCAATGAGTATCAATTGACCGTAAGCGAAAGGCCATAATAAGGTAAGGATAGCGGTTAAGATAGAGATCGTTCCCCGAGTACGATCAGGGGCGAGGCTTCGGGCCATCCCCCAAACAGCTTGTGCAACCACGGCGACAGCAACGATCATCAGCCCGTGAAGCCACCCGGCATTGCCTACATCGTAGTTGTTTAATGCCAATGCGAAGATCATTAATGCTAGTGCGGATGGCAAAGTAAATCCGATCCATGAAGCGATTCCGCCAAGCAGCCCGCCGCGCATCATACCGATAGAGATTCCGACTTGGCTGCTAGCCGGTCCCGGAAGGAACTGACACAAGGCGACCAGGTCGGCATAGCTTTTTTCATCGAGCCATTTCCTGCGTTTTACATATTCGTCGCGAAAATAACCTAAGTGGGCGATTGGACCGCCAAATGATGTTAAACCAAGTTTTGTGGATGCTGCAAGAATTTCAAGAATAGAACTTTTATGTTGCTCCTGGGTTTGTGTTTCAGTAAGCGATTTAGCATCCGTTTGGTTCGCCATCTTTTGTTCTCAACCTCTTTTAACAATTTATTAGTGATTACTAAAATCACCTAACTTAGCAGCTTGTTCTGGAACTGAATATATACATTTGATATACTAACCGAAAGCTTGTGTATGGAACTGTCAGATCCTAATAATGAGAGTATAACAAATTTAAAATAGAATGAGTTAGTGATTCTAAATCAGTTCTGATCGAAATGGGGATTTCAAAAAAATGATTTCATTACGGAATGTTCAACTTACGGATTTGGAGCATCTGCTTTTCATTGAAAATGAAGGTTTTTCCAAAGAAGAAGCGGCCACCAAAGAAGCTTTTGTGGAGAGAATTGGATTAATCGCTGACACTTTTATTGTAGCGGAACAAGAAGGGCAAATCATTGGTTATATTAATGGACCTATTATTAGTCAACCGTATATAACAGACGACCTTTTTACGAAAATAAAAGAAAATCCAAAGAAAGGAGGTTATCAAAGTGTTTTAGGATTGGTAGTATCCAAGCAGGCGAGAAATCAAGGGGTTGCGAAGTACTTAATTGATAAAATGGAGTATATTTCTTTAGAGAATGAACGATCAGGAATTACTTTAACGTGTAAAGAAGAACTTGTCCCTTTTTACGAGAAGTTAGGATTTGTGAACCACGGACTGTCTGAATCCAAGCATGGTGGGATAAGCTGGTACAACTTGCTGAAAGTCTTGTAGTAAAAAAGAATTGGAGAACTGGTTTGACACACTTAGCTTTTAGTTTGGGCAGTAAGGAAAAAGTCGATCTGTTAACCTGTCAACTGGCGGAGGCTGGATATAGAACGCTAAGGGGCCCCCGAACAGCAGGTGACGGTTACTACGAAAGTTGCTTCATTGGACTAGTGAATATCCAAATTGAACTTACGATTTAACTTAAGCCTCGGATAATATTTCCGAGGTTTTTATATTTCATCCTTGACAAAATGGTGGGGATCGAGCATATTAATACATAGTCTTTATAAAGTGTGTTTATTAAGTGGTTGAAGAATAAACCGATTCAGCTTCAGGCGTATTCACAATCATCAAGGGGGTAAAACTATGGTATACGTTATTTTATGTGCAATCATCTGGGGAGCTGCTTATGCATGTTTGTCCTTATCTAACGAGTCTGTAGAAGTAAAACCTATTCGCTCAATTAATGATTTGTTTGAATGATGTTTAATTGAACAAAAATTTAATATTCCCACTTGGGTTCGAAGATAAAACAAACCTATATCAAGGGGTTGTATAGATGACAGAAGAAGAGCGGATTTTTCGAGGCATGTTTTTTAGTCCTGGCCACCCTGAACTAAAAAAGATCAAACGGCGTGCTCACAACCTTAGCCAACAATATAGCAGTACGTTCGAGGAGCAGACTGAAGAACGTGAAGCCATCCTTCGGCAATTGGTTGCTCGTAAGGGAGAACACGGCTTTATGCAGGGTCCAATTTTTTTTCATTATGGAGTCCATACCGAGATCGGCGATCATTTCTTCGCCAATTATAACCTTACCGTGCAGGATGATGCCAAGGTTACGATCGGAAATCACACAATGTTTGGTCCCAATGTAACCATTGTCACCCCGAGTCACCCTTTCATTGCTGCAGAGCGTCAACAGATGATTGACCAGCATGGAGATATCAAATCCTTATGTTATGCAAAGCCCGTAACTATCGGAAACAATGTATGGCTCTCTGCCAATGTGACGGTTTGTGGAGGTGTAACCATTGGTGATGGATGCGTGATTGGTGCAGGGAGCGTTGTAACACGTGACATTCCAGAAAACTCATTTGCTGCAGGTGTTCCGTGCAAAGTGATTCGTTCTATTACCGAAGCAGATAGCATGCGTTATAAGCCCGAAATATTAGGGGATTGTCATATTCTTGAATGAAATCTGTAATCGGTGGGAATGCATGTGGTAATGAAGGAGAACTACTATGGATCATAAATTAACTATTAATCAAATTAGGTTATGGCGTCTTGCAATCTACGTTATTTTTGCATTGCCGGGTTTTGCAATATCCTCCTGGATTTCACGTACGCCAACAATTCGGGATGCATTAGGTGCTACTACATTACAAATGGGCTGGATTATTTTGGGCTTGTCGGTAGGCTCCTTTATAGGTTTGTTGTCTGCTAGCCATTTGGTTGCTCATAAAGGTGGACTCTTTATTATTGCATCAGGTTTGTTACTCAGTTGTATTGGAATATTCGTTGTAGGCATAGGCGGATCATGGTTGCCCAGTAGCATCACGGTGTTTCTGGGGTTAGCAATATACGGATTCGGGCATGGGATATGCGGCGTCGCCATGAACGTGGAAGGAACAGCTATTGAAAGAACTGTACAAAAATCCATTCTGACCAGCTTTCATGCTGCTTATAGCTTCGGGATGTTATTGGGTGCATTAGCCGGTGCCGGTGCAATTAAGCTGGGGATTTCAGTTCCAATTCACATGGGTTTTGCTATTGTAGTTATCATTGTTTGTGCTTTATATTCCTGGCGGAACATACCTGAAGGCACCGGGAAAGAGAACGGAGCTGATGTTACAGAAACGCCAATGAGTGCTAAGGAACGGATGGCCGTTTGGAAAGAGCGCCGAACCATTCTGATTGGAATTATCGTCCTTGGCATGGCTTTTGCTGAAGGTTCAGCAAATGATTGGATTCCACTTATAATGGTGGATGGGTATCATGTTACACCAGCTCTAGGCTCTATTGCTTACAGTCTATTTGTAGCGGCTATGACAATATTCCGTTTAACAGGCGATTTCTTGCTTAATCGGTTTGGTAGAGTTGCTATCCTGCGACTTTCATCCATTTCAGCAATTATTGGTCTACTCATTGTAATATTTGGCCAAAGCTATCATTTTGCTATTGTTGGCGTTGTGTTTTGGGGAATAGGCGCAGCATGTGGCTTCCCGGTAGGAATGTCTGCAGCTGGAGATGATCCACGCGGTGTAGCAGCAAGAGTGGGTGTAGTATCGACGCTCGGTTATCTAGCTTCACTCGCCGGACCACCTTTAATAGGAGTGATAGGGGAGTCTGTTGGTTTGCTTCGTGCGCTCATGATTATACTTATCGCGGTAACCATTGCCGGTTTACTGTCACAGGCAGCACGGCCCATTAGTGTGACAGGAAAAACTACGGGTCAATAAAATTAGTCGAATTTAATTTCCTTTCATAGGAAACAGCGGAAGTCTGGGATTCTTTTCTCTCAGGAATTCCGCTGTTTTTTTAATAATTCATTCAAATTTAGAGGTTAGCAGATTATTTCAAAGCTTTTATATACCACGCATTCATAGCAGAATGCTCAGAACCTGACAGTGGTTCAGGTAAAAGTGTAAACCCAAATTTCTCATATAGTTTGCATGCAGCTTTTAATTCATGCTGTGTTTCTAAATAGCACTTTGTGTAATGATCGGAGGCAAATAACAAAGCTGTCTCCATGAGTTTTGTGGCAAGTCCTAAACCTTGGGCTTTGGGGGTTAAGTAGAGCTTTTGCAATTCGCATACTTGTTCATGTTCGCTGAACGGTGCTATACCTATACCACCAACAACTTCGTTTTCCATTTCTACTACCCAGTAATTTGCGTGTTTAATATTATTATAATAATGATGAAGGTCGTTAAGTTGAGGGTCAAAGTAAGCTGTCCCAGGAATATCTAAGCCAAGCGATCGTAATGAATCTTGTATGATTTTTTTGATTTGTGCATTGTCTTCATCTTTAATTTCTCGAATATTCATATTTGATCTCCTTCATTTAAATGTTAATACAATGCAAGTAATTTATACTTAGAAAGTTGACTTAGTCCACGTTTAAAAGATATAATTATGTTAATGCTAAATGTGGACTATGTCAACTAAAGGAGCATGTGATGGATAAAAAAATGATTTATGAAATCAGAGAATTCAATCGATTTTATACAAAGATACTCGGTTTGTTCAATAATCATCTTTTAGATACGAATTATTCATTAACTGAAGCAAGAGTGCTATTGGAGATAAGTGCGAGGACTGATTGTATAGCGAATCAACTCGTGCAAGAACTTAATATTGATAGAAGCTATATGAGTAGAATTTTACGTAAATTAGAGAGGGAAGAATTAATAGAGAAAAAAAGCTCAACAACGGACAGTAGAAAAAGCTTTCTCTTGTTAACAAAAAAAGGTGAGGAAATATTAGGTGAAATTCATAGGCAGTCTGATAAACAAATTGATCAATTGTACAATGGACTGAGTGATAGTGAGGTTAATGAAATTCTTAATTCGATGATGAAAATAAAAGAAAAATTAGACAGTAAAATTAAACGCACATAAAGAGCTTTAAGTGGATGTTTATTTAGACAGATAGGGAGGAACTATAAATGGATTTAGGATTAAAGGATAAAGTTGCACTAATTACAGGCGGCAGCAAAGGAATTGGACTTGAGACAGCAGTAATCTTAGCAGCGGAAGGCGCAAAGGTGGCGATCGTTGCTCGTAACGTAGAGGCGCTTCAAGCTGCGGCCCAACATATTAAAGAAACTACAGGAGCAGATGCACTTGTCATCTCCGCAGATATTTCTGTAGAAGCAGAGGCCCGTGGTGCGGTAGAACAGACTGCACAGCATTTCGGTGGATTGGATATTTTGGTCAACAATGCCGGAAGATCTGCGGCGAAGCCGTTTGAAGAGACCAGTGCCGAAAGCTGGGCAACAGATTTGGATTTGAAATTGTTAGGACCCGTCCAAAGTTCAAAGGCAGCAGTTCCTCATATGCGTCGAAGAGGTGGCGGTGCCATTCTGAATGTGACAGCGATTCAGGGAAAGACGCCATCTGCGTCGTCTTTGCCGACATCAGTCAGCCGGGCTGCAGGACTTGCGCTTACGAAGGCCATGAGCAAGGACCTTGCCGGGGATAATATTCGTGTTAACGCCGTGTGTATCGGTCTGATTCGTAGTGATCAGATTGAGCGGATGTGGCAGGCTTCAGCACCAGAGCAAAGTTGGGAGGAGTTCGCGTCCAACCCGCGCCATGGTATTCCATTAAAGCGAATAGGTCAGACGGAAGAAGCAGCGAAAGTGATTGCTTTTCTGGTGTCGGGAGCTGCCTCCTACGTGACAGGAACTGCCGTGAATATAGACGGGGGTACATCAGCTGTATTGTGAGGAAGGCCGAGCTAGAATATATCAGAAGACAAGAACATAGTTTCAAAAGAACCCGCGCCCCGCGCGGGTTTTCTTTTACGCTTTTGTATTAAATTATTTATGTCCCTATCGTTTTTTCGCTTTGATTACAAACGTTACAGGGAGCATCTTTGCTTTTTTGGCAAAATCACTGCTTTCATCATGCGATTGCAAAATATCTTCATCGGATTCCTCAATCATTTCCTCTATGACAAATCCCGCTTTTGCCAGCGCATTCACATAGGTTGATAGTTTGCGATCCGATAAGGTTATTTCACCCTCACCAAGAGATACCGAATACCAAGATTCATCGAAATAACATTTTTTAAAAGCAAGCATATCATTTTCTGCAGCAACACATTTATGTATAGGGTGAGACCAGCTGAAAATAAACATACCGTCTTGTTTAAGATAAGAAGCAATCCGGCTAAAAGTACCCTCAAGATCAGTGGTCCAGCCTATGGCATAAACGGAATAAACAAAGTCAAAATAAGCCACGGGTATGCCACATTCTTCTTCCATAGGAGAACAGATAAACTCTGCTGAAAGACCGGAGGCCTCTAAATATTGCGCCGCCTTTTCGATTTGTCGTTCTGAGATATCTGTACCCCATAGCTCAGATGCTCCCCGTTCCCCCAGATAGTGTAAGGAATGTCCGCTTCCACAGCCGATCTCCAGCACTTTTTTCCCTGAAACATCACCGAAAAGCTGGAGTTTTTCTTCTGTGACAAATGCTCCATAGAGAGGGAGCGCGGTTGCTCCTATGACGTCATTTCCTTGTGTGTCCCAAAAAACACTGTTCGTTTTATGAATAGAATCCCTATCCATGTCAACCGAGATAGCGCTACCAACCTCACCAGCACCTATAATGTTTGTTCGATAAGCAGAATTGTTAGCCATGTCGATACCCTCCCAAATATAAATAAGATGAGACAAAATGTATGTCCCGACTTGCCCGTGATGCCAATAACACATATCGAACACGAACACCTGTGCTATTGATCCCAAAATAATGTACCACTTATCTATGTGAAAATCTACCCAAAATTATCCATTCGTACATTGTAGTCAGACTTAATCTGACCGTTCTTTCAATGTAGGGTTGCATTTCTAATATAGGTTAGCTATAATCCTTGATATATCAATTGATGTATCAATGATTAATGAGGTGATAATATCGTTAGGAAATGTTCTGACCGGGAAAAGGCGTTTTATCGCTTGCATGTATTGAATAAAGAAATGAACCAAGCCTTTAGCGCACAAGTTAACACGAGCTGCACCAAGCTCGAAATACTAGACTACATTCATGATCGTGGTGAGCTTAGCCAACCTGATTTGCAAGCGTTGATTGGTCTGGATGCTGCTGCCATTACAAGGCATTTACAGCAGCTGAAGCAGCAGGAATTGATTACAACGCGCAAGAGCGAAGCCGACAAGCGGATTACGCTGCTTTCACTGACCAAGCTGGGTGAAACAGAGCTGAAAGAGCTGTGGCAGCGCAGTGAGGAATTTTACCAGAAGATGACTGATGATTTTTCTGACGCCGAAATTCAGGCACTGACCGACTTTATTGAGCGTATATCACGCAATGTACACCAGAAATAAGGAGGTTTTACAACCTATGACAACCCGCAGCACACGTTTATCGATCCTTGATTTGGCGCCGGTAATAGAGGGCAAGACGCCTGCCGATTCTTTTCGCAATTCCGTTGATTTGGCACAGCATGCGGAGAAGTGGGGTTACCACCGCTATTGGCTGGCCGAGCATCACAATTCACTAGGTGTAGCCAGTTCGGCTACTTCATTGATTATTGGGCAGATCGCTGCCAATACAACCAAAATTCGCGTAGGTTCGGGAGGCATCATGCTGCCTAACCATGCTCCGCTGGCGATTGCTGAGCAATTTGGTACGCTGGAATCAATGTTCCCGGGACGTATAGATCTTGGACTCGGTCGCGCGACAGGTGCTGATTCTTCGGCCATACGCGCACTTAGCAGAGGCTTATCTATCAACAGTAACGATTTCCCCCTACAGCTGAATGAGCTTCGTTCCTATTTCAATCCAGCGCTTGGCGGCGCGGCACCTGGCGTCAGAGCCGTGCCCGGCGAAGGCTTGGATATTCCAATTATTTTGCTCGGCTCCAGTGACTTCAGCGCACAGCTAGCAGGTCAACTGGGCTTGCCGTTTGGGTTCGCGAGTCATTTTGCGCCCGACTATTTGCTGCAGGCACTGGAACTGTATCATCGGCAATTCCGTCCTTCCGCAGCACTGGAAAGCCCGTATGTCATTGTTGGTGTCAATGTGGTAGTCGCTGCTACGGATGAGGAAGCGGAGTGGCTGGCAACCTCGCAACAAATGCAATTTTTAAGCGTACTGCGCGGCAGGAACGGTCGCTTGCAGCCACCGACTGACAAGCTGGATGAAATGTGGAATGCGCAGGAAAAGGCGGTAGTCCAAGGCAGAATGCTTCGCTATTCCGCGGTTGGCAGTCCAGAAACGGTGCGGCGCAAGCTTGAGGCTATCGTTGAACAGACAAGAGCCGATGAGTTGATTGCAGCAGCCATGATTTATGACGATCAGGCAAGATTGCGCTCGTTTGAGCTGCTTGCAGACCTATTCTAACCAAGCTGTGAACAGGGGGGAAGGGAGAGTGGACATGGAGAATTTAATTAACAGGATTAATGAACTGTCCCGAAAAGCAAATCCAGCGGCTTGAACGAGCAAGAACTTGCTGAACGCGATGGCTTGCGAAAACAATACTTGGCAATTTTCAAAAGTAACTTCCGACAGGAGCTCAATCGGATCGAATTCGTCGACGATAACACAATCAAGCACTACTAGATAATTTGAAGGCCCATGGTGTTATACGCCATGGGCCTTTTCTATTTCCGTTAATAATCTTTGATGGTTCCTCATAATCCCAGTATCAAAGATCATACTTTTACATCCAAAAGACCTAACACCCTAATAAACTCCCGGAATGCGCTCGTCTTAGCAATATCTTTATGGTAAACGAACTTTGTTGACACCTTAGCGTATTCATTTGGCAATGCAAACTGTTTGATATTTTCATCCTGATTAAGATGTTCTGCAGCAGATTTGGTTAACAGAGAGATACCCAACCCTGCTTTAACACAACCGATCATTCCATCCAATGTGTTTAGTTCCATTAATTTTGATGTACCAATCCCCTTAGATTGTAACCACTTTTCAAATGTGTCCCTGTAAAAACACCCCGACTCAAATACGATCGTTGTTTGATTCTTAAGCTGGTCAGAATCTAGATCGGATAAAATGTTTTTCTTCGCAATGATGACCAGCTCTTCCTCAAAAACCTCTATTGCCATTAACTCCGAATGATTGACTTCCCCGGCAACAAAGGCTCCATCGATCTCACGATTCAATGCTGCTTTGATAAGGTCTTCTGTGGTTCCGGTTCGAAGAGATAACTCCACCTGAGGACACTCTTCGTGATACGTCGATAAAACATGGGGTAACCGTGTAGCAACAGTAGTCTCCATAGAACCGATAGATAATGTTCCGCTTGGGAATTCTGTGCTTTTCAATGTTTTTTCCGCTTCGTCCATCAATAGTAGAACTTGTTCGGCGTAAGACAAGAGGATCTTACCTGGAGAAGTCAGTGTGACACCATATCTGTGCCGATAAAACAGTTTATTTCCATAGAATTCTTCAAGTCGTTTCATTTTTGCCGTTACATTAGATTGAACAAATTTTAAGTTCTCAGCTGTTTTTGAAATATTACCTTCTTTAGCAACTTCTTTAAAGACACGCAGATCTTCGAGATTCATTTCTTTCTCTCCCTAATCAACCTAGATATTAAAAATAATGATGCCAAACAGCAAAAACCATCATTTTACTAGATATTATATCAGATTTATAATATTCCTAGGAAGCAATTAAACGAATAATTGCTAAAGGAAATAAATCATATTATATCCAAGGAGTGGACCCACATGAGTACAAAGGTAGGAAAAACAGATGCATTTGAGGAACTGATGGCCATTCGAGATGGGGGCAAACTTTCAGAGAAGGAAGTTACCTTCACCGGGGAAGATCCTTTGTTTGAAACTCCATTTCGTATCGGGGAAACAATAGCTGATGCATTAGCTGCGCGAGCTGTTGCCGCCAATGATTTATGGGAGCTTCGAACCGGCAGAAGACAAGCTATCGATATCAATGTGAGAGCTGCCGCGGCTACATGCCTCGGGGGAGAAGATATGACTCAACGTCGCAATGCCGATGGTCAGTATCAACCGATTTCCATATCGGATGATGTGGAGCACATGGTTGCGCTAACTCAGCCCTGGAAAACGGCGGATGGACGCTGGTTCGTACCACACTTCAACCTCCCACATCTTGAACGACGGGTACTGGATGTATTGAAATGTGAGCCTACACCGGAATCTGTTGCTAAAGCCGTAAGCCAGTGGAATGCTGACGATCTTGAAGAAGCTATAGCTGCCGCAAATGCCTGTGGAGGAATTGTTCGTACTCCAGAAGAGTGGCTTAAGCATCCTCACGGTGCATATCTGGCTACACGTCCTGTGGTCGAAATCACCAAAATCGCTGATGGGGAACCGGAACCACTTCCCAGCGATGGCTCTGAGCCGTTATCTGGACTTAGGGTGTTAGACTTAACCCGTATCTTGGCCGGTCCTACTGCGGGAATTGGAATGGCCGAGCATGGTGCGGATGTGCTAATGGTCACAGCTCCCGATCTACCACAAGTAGCAGGTTTCGTTCGGGATACAAGCCATGGGAAGCGCAGTTGTTTCCTAGACTTTACTAAAGCTGATGAAGCAGCGAGACTTAGAGAATTAGTACAAGAAGCTGATGTATTCATCGAAGGATATCGTCCTCATAGTCTTGAAGCTCACGGTTTTGGGGCTGAGGAACTTGCACAACTTCGTCCAGGCTTGGTGTATGTGACTGTGAATTGTTTTGGTTCTGGAGGACCTTTTGCTTCACGCGCTGGGTGGGATCAGGTGGCTCAAGCAGTGACTGGTGTCAGCTATACTCAAGGTAATGCAATAGAGGCTGGTCAGCCTAAGTTAACGCCCGTGTATCTGTGTGATTTTCTTACCGGTTTCCTCGGCACATTCGGTGCAATGGTTGCATTAGCACGTCGTGCCAAGGAAGGGGGATCCTACAGAGTGCAGGTCTCATTGAGTCAATCAGCAATGCTCATTCAGAGACAAGGATTATTGGAACACTTTACTGATGCCCCAGGACAATTGACTCCAGAAGAGTTTGAAGCGTATGCTGTATACGATAATAATACCTCCTACGGAGATTTAAAAAGCTTAGGACCCGTGATTCGAATGAGCGAGACTCCTCCTCAGTGGTCTAGAACTACTCCGGCGCTTGGTAGTGATAAAGCTGAATGGTTGCCGCGATAAAGAAATATTTCTCGATAACAGGAGGCGTTCATCAGTGTTTGAAACGGAGTTAACACGTACGCTTAAAATTAGGTATCCAATATTTCAAGCACCGATGGCAGGTGGTCCCACAACGCCTGAGTTAGTAGCAGCTGTTTCGAATGCTGGAGGCTTGGGCAATCTAGGAGCTGGATACTTAACGCCGGAACAGATCCGAAGTACGATCCACAAGATCAGAGAACGAACAGATAAGCCTTTCGGTGTAAATTTGTTTGTGCCTGAGCAACCGGAAGAATGTGAAGAAGCAGTCGTTCAAATGATGGATCAACTCAATAAATACCATGTCAGATATGGAATTACTCAAAATCCAGTGACCCCTAAGACTTTGGTATCGTTTGATGAGCAGGTGCAAGTATTGCTTGAAGAGAAGGTTCCGGTATTTAGCTTTACTTTTGGTATACCCGCACAAGATGTGATTCAAGCCATGAAGCAGCAGGGGACAGTCGTAATAGGCACTGCAACAACAGTTGAAGAAGCTAGACATTTAGAGCTCGCTGGTGTAAATGCAATCGTAGCTCAGGGATATGAAGCAGGAGGGCATCGCGGCACATTTTTAAAAAATGTCTCTGAATCCCTGATCGGTACCATGGCCCTTGTTCCACAGATTGTGGATTACGTGTCGGTTCCGGTCATCGCATCGGGGGGCATCATGGATGGTAGGGGACTTGTTGCAAGTCTCGCATTAGGGGCTGGAGCTGTACAGATGGGAACTGCATTTCTGGCGTGTCCAGAGAGCGGTGCTCATCATACGTACAAACAGAAGATCCTCTCATCCAATGAGGACTCCACTGAAATTACATGGGCATACTCGGGAAAAGCAGCAAGAGGGATTGTAACAAAGTTTATGAATGACATGCACCAATATTCCGGAACAATCCCTGCCTACCCCATTCAAAATGCATTAACGCGAGAACTTCGACAGGCAGCCGCAAAAGCGAATGACCCTGAGTATATGTCGCTGTGGGCAGGACAGGGTCTTAGGTTAGCCAGTAAGCAACCTGCAGAAACAATCGTCAAACAAATCATCGAGCAAGCAAGTATCGTACACAAGAACTTCCGCTAGTTAATGATTCAATTAAAAAGGAGATAACAACTATGCCGTTACTTCGTTTTGATCTTATTGAAGGGCGCGATAAAGCAGAACTGAAAAAGCTTTTAGATGTTGCTCATACTGTAGTCGTAGAGGTATTCGACGTTCCTGAGCGGGATCGGTACCAAATTGTTCATGAACACCCCGTAGAGCATATGATTATTGAAGATACGGGTCTAGGATTTAACCGTACAAATAATGTGGTTGTTCTATCCGTTGTAAGCAAAGCCCGACCAAATGAGAAGAAACAAAATTTCTATTTCTTACTTTCCAAACGGCTAGAAGCTGAATGTGGTATCGCTCCAAGTGATTTGATGATAAATATCGTAGAAAATACAAGTGCGGATTGGAGTTTTGGTCTGGGCGAGGCACAATTTTTAACCGGTAAGTTGTGAGGTGGAAGTATAAAGGAGACGATTTCATGGGAATGGGAAAGACATTTCAAGCTTTAGTCGTCGATAACAACGACACTTTCTCCGTCGGTATCAAAAATGTCTCGTTCGAGCAATTGCCGGCGGGAGGTGTGCTGATTAAAGTAGCATATTCCAGCGTAAATTATAAAGACGGTTTAGCAAGTATTCCGGATGGGAAGATTGTCAGGTCGTATCCTTTTATCCCAGGCATTGATTTGTCTGGTTATGTAGTTTCCTCCGCTGACCCTAGATTTCATAAGGGTCAGCGGGTGTTGGTCACTGGTTATGGATTAGGGGTATCACACTACGGCGGATTTAGTGAATATGCGCGTGTTCCAAGTGATTGGGTTGTGCCGCTTCCAGCCGGATTGACCTTAAAAGAAGCTATGATCTACGGTACGGCTGGGTTTACTGCGGCTTTATCCATCATGCGCTTGGAAGATAACGGAGTGTCTCCAGAGAGAGGTAAGATTTTGATTACAGGAGCAACTGGTGGTGTTGGCAGTGCAGCTGTATCCATGCTGAATAAGAAAGGCTATGAAGTTGTTGCTAGCACAGGAAAGCTGGATGCTATAGAATACTTGAAGTCACTCGGAGCAAGTGAGGTTATTTCTCGCGAGGATGTTTTGGAGAACAGCGGTAAGCCGCTCAATACACAGGTATGGCAAGCCGCAGTTGACTCTGTCGGTGGTCATATGCTCGCTGCCATTCTGAGCAAAAGCACGTATGGAGGTTCTGTTGCTGTTAGCGGCTTGACGGGAGGAACAGAGGTGCCGACAACCGTGTTGCCGTTCATTTTACGGAGAGTCAATCTATTAGGTATCGATTCTGTTTATTGCTCTGCAGAGCGGAGAGTTAATCTGTGGAAACTTATGGCGCAAGATTTAAAGCCGGAACAATTGGAAGCGATGGTGGATCGTGAGGTCACTCTGCAGGAACTGCCTGAAGCGCTCTCTGATATTTTGAAATCTAATACTTGTGGCCGCATTCTGGTACGTGTGTCTCAAGAGGAGGCCAGAATATGATCATTCTAATAGATGCTTACACGGAAGAGAAACTAACGGAAAGTCTGGCAGGACATCCCGGTTTTTTTAAGCTTTTTTATGATACCGAAAATTGCGGATGCAACGGGGTGTTGGCCATCGATATTCTTGAGCAACCGCTTGACACTGACATTACGGTTACGGTAAAAAACTTCACATTTCTGATCGACAGGCAGCAGGAAAGCTTGTTCGACAATGTACTGAAGCTAGAAGCAGACCCGACATACCCGTCATTCAAGGTGACCAGTGATTCGGCATTATACAGTACCAATGTCAGAATTAGAGACGTTAGGGACATCGCTAATAGGGAGTCACTTAGAGTTAGATGAACACTGGAGTATGTGTAATAAGACAAGAACAAATACACTTAATAGCCGCGTACTTGCGGCTTTTTGTGTTTTGTCTTCAAATGATTGTTTTGTATACCGCAAACATTTATGGGGTTAGATTTAAAGCGGCATGTAGCTGGCTATGGTGATATGAAGATGATGAAGCGCGTGCTATTGGAAAAGTTAGGTAGAGTACTGGCGCACCCAAAGAATTTTGGCATCCAACAAGTATTAGAGACTATAAAGAAGTACATGGTACAGTTAATCTAATAGAAGAAGCCTGTTCTCGATTGAGAGATGCTCTCCAGCGTGAAATCGCATAGTTCAGTTAAAACCATTTATTCAATTTTATTAAATTTTCTGTATGTTATTATTAAAATCAGCAATGCAAATTATGTTGTATGAAAATACAAACCAAAGATATAACAGGGGGATATTATGAGCGGAAATAACTTTCTGAATGATGTCGCTTTTGAAAAAATTAAAACAGAAATTTTAAATACTTATAATGTAAAGAACAATGTAACAAAACCAAAGGTGATTTTTAATGAAATTGATATAGCAAATGATAAAGAGCGAATGTACGATTCATTTTCTGATTCCTACATTCCACTGAAATATATTCAATTTGCAGACGGTGAAATTGTAATTTCAGTCATATCTGACTATATAGACTTCGCAAAAGGTTTTTATCGATTATTTTCTGAAAATCTCTTCAGTGAAGAAGCTTTTGATTACGTATTTGAATTTTTAAGTGTAGAAGTGAAAAGGTTTAAATTAGCCCCTTATACAGGGCATCAGGAAAAAGAAAAATATTTATCTATATTTGGATTAAGTGCAAAAGCTAATATTACATCCTCGAACATTCAAAATTCAACGATTCCGTTCAATTCAGACACTTCAAATAAAAACATAACCCATTCATATGAAGAATTAATGCTAGATAGAGTTTATTACGGTACTTTACACGACAATAAAATTGTTTCAATTGTAGGCTGTAATAACGCACCCTCATTATCTCCTATTGTTGTGGACATTGGCCTTGAAACACATGAGGATTACAGACAAAAGGGCTACGCTCTTTCAAATGTTGCCGCAATGTCTAATTATTTAATCAGCAATGGACATGTCGTTAAATATTGTTGTAATAATAAGAATACAAATTCAATCAAAACAGCTATTTCGAGCGGGTTTAAAGTCGTTGCAAATGAAAAGACCTTTTGGTGTGTAAATCCGTGATGATTAAGCTAGCTTTAATCAATTAGTTTGAAGAAAGGGGAAGTTTATGAATCCCATTTGTATTCGTGGTGCAAAGCTACATAATTTAAAATCTCTCTCTATAGATATTCCAAAGGGAAAGTTTGTCGTCATCACTGGCGTAAGTGGTTCAGGGAAGTCAACGCTGGCGTTTGATCTCATATATCAGGAAGGTAAGCGCAGGTACGAGCGTGCAGTTGGTTCATCTTATTTTACAGAAGAGGATAGTTTCGACGAAATAACGGGTTTAGTACCTACCGTGGCAGTAGAACAGAGAATCATTCGGCAGTCAAATCCTCGAAGTCTTGTAGGAACACGCACGCGATTACTTAGTCTGATGCAAATTGTATTTTCCTTGGCGGGAAATTACCGCTGTATTTGCGGTGGTGAGACGGATGAACAAAGGCTCTGTCATGATTGTGGCCTGACGGTAGAGCCGTTACCAGCGGCATATTTTAATTTTAACTCCCCGCTTGGAATGTGTTTGAAATGTTTCGGCACAGGACAAGTATCCACCTTATCGGTAGAACAAGCAATAAGTGAGCGGAATTTCGATAGATCGTCGGTTTTGCGCGGCACACCTGGCAAGTTGAAAGATGGAGTGAAACGACTTGCGAAGGCTTACGAATTCGATCCAAATGGCTCTTACTACAACTTGTCTGATAAAGCCAAAGCCGCATATCTAAATGGAGATTTATCTGCAGGGTATGAGGGATTGATGCCTTTTTTACATCGGATCAGCATTGGGGCAGAGGGGGGCGTTTCTTCTGTTTGTCCTTCCTGTCACGGCTCTAGAATTGGGCAAGAGGCTCAAAATGTGACCATTGAGGGATTACATATAAGTGCATTAGCCGAGAAAACATTAAAGGAACAAGCGGATTTCTGGGACGATGTATCGGGTACTATACTCGAAATAGAACCGTCTCTTCAAGGCGTTCTTAAGCGAATTGTGATGCAAATCAATCATCTATGTGACGTGGGACTCTCCCATCTATCACTGTACCGGCGGATGCCGACTTTAAGCGGTGGTGAACTGCAGAGATTATTCCTCGCAGCACATCTAGAATCAGAGTTGGAAGGACTAATTTATATTTTCGATGAGCCTACCGTCGGATTACATGAAAGTGAGAAAAATCAGCTTATAAAGAGGTTGACAGAATTACAAACTCAAGGGAACAGTGTCATCGTCGTTGAACATGATCTTGGCGTTATTCGGTCAGCTGACTGGATCATTGAGATTGGACCTGGCGCTGGAGAGGAAGGGGGAAGCATTGTCTATCAGGGGAATTACGCAGGCTATCTGAATTGTACGGATTCACAAATTACCCCTTTTCTTAGTCGGGATAACGAAATGACATGTGCAGGATTTCAGAGGGAACGACAAGCTTTTACTTTCACGGATGCAGTACCAAGGCTGAAGATTAAAAACGCTACAACCCATAATTTAAAAGACATTGATGTATCCTTTCCCTTAGGGTTCATGGTAGGGGTAGCTGGAGTTTCAGGGAGCGGCAAAAGTTCTCTGATTGCCTCAACGCTAGCGCCATTGCTGACTAAATCTTTTGGTTCTGTTAGTGCTGATAATAATCAGGAAACAGATGCGGAAGATGAACAAGGGTTCGCAATAGAAGCTAAGTCCGCTGTGCTTGAAGGCACTAGTTTATTGAAAGGGGTATCATTCATTACTCAGTCGTCTATCGGACGATCAAAGACATCTACACCTGCCAGTTATATTGGGATTTGGGATAGAGTTCGAACCCTATTCGCTAATCAGAATGAAGCCAAAGAGCTGGGGCTAACCTCGGGGGATTTTTCTTTTAACTCAACTGGCGGATGCTCTGAATGTAATGGAGAAGGGACGATCAAGAAAGAAACCCGGGGATTTACATTTGTATGGCCGTGCCATGCTTGCAATGGAACTCGCTACTGTTCGGATGTGCTAGATATCACTGTTAGTGGAAAAAACATTGCAGATATATTAGAAATGTCTGTAACGGAGGCTGCGGATTTTTTTCGTAATGAGGCCGTTATTTCTGGACCACTTCAGGTACTGGAAAAGGTAGGCATGGGATATTTGAAGTTAGGCCAATCCTCTACGACCATTAGCGGCGGGGAAGCTCAACGGATTAAATTAGCCAAGGAGCTAGGACGCAGCCGTACAGGTGGGATACTATATATATTGGATGAACCAACAACCGGACTAAGTTGTGTGGACGTGGAGCGACTTATGGAAGTATTGAGAAACCTTGTTGATCTAGGCAATACGGTGCTAGTTGTTGAACACGACTTGTCCGTTTTGCGCAAATGCGATTGGCTCATTGAGATGGGACCTGGCGGTGGAGACGCAGGTGGGTTGGTCATTGCGGAAGGTACTCCCGAAACGCTTGCCTTACTACCGAATTCTATCATCGGTTCATATTTTAGAGGAGGTGGGGGTTAATGTCGTGGAATATCTTAACTCCTGACGAAGGAAGACTCGATGCCTCGAAATTGGCACTTGCGGATCGAGAGATATTCGCTAAATTCCCCAATGTCTTAAGTATGTTAATCGTGCGAGACGGATCTATTGTGTACGAGCGATATTATCGAAATATGGGCCCGGATGATGCGGTTCCAGTTATGTCGGTGAATAAAAGCATCTTATCAGCATTAATTGGAATCGCGCTTCAAAAAGGAATATTATCTAGCCTTGA
Organism: Paenibacillus sp. GCM10012306; assembly: GCF_042649265.1. Lineage (NCBI taxonomy): Bacteria > Bacillati > Bacillota > Bacilli > Caryophanales > Paenibacillaceae > Paenibacillus > Paenibacillus sp. GCM10012306. Next base: position 549,397 of record NZ_JBHRYW010000003.1, read on the forward strand.
TCAGCCTGTGTTAGACTTTTTTCCGGAAATGGTTATTCAGGATATTGATCCAAACGTACTAATCTTGAATTTGAGGCATTTACTTACCATGAGTTCAGGGTTGTATTATCCACGTTTAGCAGGTGACTCCCAGCCAATATGGCAGAGAACGATACTTAGCCGTAATTGGATTGAATTTAGTCTGAAGTTACCTGTACGTGATGCAATGGGGATGCAAGTTAACTACAAAAATACAGATGCTCTTATACTAGCTGCTTGTTTGTGCCGGGCGACCGATGCTACAATAGGCGATTTGGCACAGGAGTGGTTATTTGAACCTCTTGGTTTAAACATTCATCAATGGGAAGCAGAAGATCCTCAAAGACTTGGCATTGGAGCTTTAAAAATGACTGCGCGGGATATGGCAACATTCGGCCAGCTTTATTTGCAGAAGGGGACATGGGAAGGGTATCAACTAATTCCTGAAGAATGGATAGTAACATCTACAAGCTCTCAACTGGGGAATTTCGGATTTTTGTGGTGGATTGAAAAGGACGGTTTTTCTGCTTCCGGCGCTGGTGGTTCATTGATCAGAGTAATTCCTGAGAAGCGAATTGTAGTCGTATTTCAAACCAAACATCTCAAGCGATTCAAGGACCCGCGAGATATTATAGATCGCTACGTAAGGGCCGCAGTATATTAGATAACAGCTGTATGCATTTTTGCTTTCATTTTTAATTCTTCTGTGTACGCTTGAGGTGTCTGTCCTTTTTTTATACAAAAACCCCCTCCAAGTTCACTTGTTTTCTCATGTTAACGCAAGGTTATTTTGAGTGTCTATTTAAAGGGGATAATACCAGACCCGCGCTAAGCGCGGTTTTTTTGTGTTAAGGGATTAAGTTCTTGTCCTTTCGTAATTAGGAGCAAGGTATGTTTGATTAAGATTTTGATCATTATTCTGGTTTGTTGCCCACATTAAGATCGGTGACGCGGGTTTACCTTATTGCTTCGGGCTACCGGCGGTTTCTTTAGTAACCTTTAGGATTACGAAAAAAATTTATTCTAGACCGTTATTAAATCAATTAGAGGATTTCTGCTAATAATATGTATAGTTGGAAATCCTCTTTGTTTATGTCTGGCGTGAAGAATTTGTGGAGAACCATGAGCGGAATTGTAATATTAACATCACGATTTGCTCAAACTTGCTCCCTAGAATGAAGAAGAGACAAACAAGTTAAGGAGCGCTTAATGATGTGTGGAATTACTGCAATATATAACCGAAATCAAGTACCTGTACAGACACAAATGCTCAGACAGATGACGGAAATCATCACTCACCGTGGGCCTAATGACTCCGGTATACATGTGGATGGACATGTGGGACTTGGCTTTCGAAGACTGAGCATCCTTGACCTGGAGCATGGCGCACAACCGATGCACAATGAATCAGGTGAAATATCGCTTATTTTCAACGGTGAAATTTACAACTACCGTGAGCTTCGTGAATCGCTACAGAAGAAGGGGGTTCACTTTCATACAGAAAGCGATACAGAGGTCATTCTTCGGTTGTACGAAGCGGAGGGAGAGCGCATTGTCAAACAGTTGCGCGGAATGTTCGGGCTTGTCATCTGGGATCAAAGGCAGCAATTGTTGCTTGCAGCCCGTGATCCGTTCGGCATCAAACCCGTTTATTACTGTGAAACGCAGAGTGGAATCATGATCTCTTCTGAGATCAAATCCCTTCTAGCATCAGGCAAGCTTGACAGGGAAGTGGACGGACAAGCCTACTCCCATTATCTGACCTTCCAATACGTTCCGGAACCGGCCACGATGTTTAAAGGCATTAATAAATTGATGGCTGGACATATGCTAATCATCAAGCAAGATCAATTCTCCATCAAACCTTACTTTCAGGCATCTTTTTACGCGGAAGACAGTGTTTCTTTTTCCGATCTTGTGGAAGAGACCCGTACAGTGCTAATGGAATCAGTTCAGCTTCACCGGAATAGTGATGTGCCCAGAGGCGCCTTCCTATCCGGAGGAATCGACTCCAGCGGTCTGGTAGGAATGCTGCAGCGTTTGGAGCCGACCCGCACTTTCTCGGTTGGTTTTGATGTTCAGGGTTACAGTGAGTTGGAGCTTGCCCGTAAGACTGCTGCTTATCTGGGTACAGAACACCATGAGGTATCAGTAACTGCTCAAAGCTACCTCGAGGTACTTCCTCATATTCTTTGGCATATGGATGAACCGGTTGCTGATCCTTCAGCAGCTGGAATTTTCGTTGTTTCTGAACTGGCAAGCAGGCATGTCAAAGTGGTTTTCTCTGGTGAAGGAGCAGACGAATTTTTCGGCGGCTATAATATTTACCGGGAACCGCAATCCTTGCGTATGTTTGACTATATGCCAGCATCAGTACGGAAGCTTGCTGGTGCAATATCTAAAGGGATGCCGGATGGAATGAAGGGGAAGAGCTTTCTGGAGAGAGGGAGTCTAAAGTTACAGGAACGTTTCTATGGTAATGCCAAGATATTTCTCGATGCCGAGAAGAGAGAAATCATGCCTGATGACCTGACGGGAGCCTTTCAGCCGGCACAAGCAGTGACCATGCCGCTTTATGAAGCTGCTACCCATTATGACGATATCACTAAGATGCAGCACATTGATATTCATACTTGGCTACGCGGTAATATTTTGATGAAAGCGGACAAGATGTCGATGGCGCATTCTATTGAGCTTCGGGTCCCCTTCGTGGATCATCGGGTCTTTGAACTGGCTTCCCGTATCCCAAGCAAATACAAAGTGAATAGGGCAACAACCAAGCTGCTTTTGCGGGAAGCGATGAAGGATTTCGTACCGCCGGATGTGCAGAGTCGCAAAAAATTGGGCTTTCCGGTTCCCATCCGTATTTGGCTCAAAAACGAATGGTACCCATGGGCTAAAGAGGTTATCGGTTCTGCGGAAGACATCCCATGGCTTAATACAAAGCAAGCGCTTGGCATGCTGGAAGATCATCGATCGGGCAAAGTGGATGCAAGCCGCAAGCTATGGACGATATTAGTATTTATTTTATGGCATCAAATGTATATTGCTGCTCCAACGATTACAGGTACATTACACTAAAGGTAACGCAGGATGATTAAAGATTCCTTTAATCCGATCTGTTACTGCTACCGTTCTTGGTAAAATTCCGACGATGCTCGTTTTCACCTTTGTTGGCGTTTCCGCAGTATCCTTGGACGAGATTAATGGTAAATATACAGAATTACACTCATTCGAGAACGATCGGTAAATAATTAATATTGACCGATCGTTCTCAATATGATAAATTTGCTTTGAAAGGAGATGGGGTAGACAAACCAAGTCAAATTAAGCTTGACCTTAGCAAGGTGTCATCATTTCAAACTACTTCAATTCGGTTGCTACTTTCTTGTCGAATGTTCGACTTAAGCTAGTGCTGAGATTGTAAGTAGCATGCTATTGCCTTTTTGAGAATGATCGTTCTAAATTATTGTGCCGATTGTTCCAGCTAATTTGTTTTGAAGGGAGGGAGAAGGATGCCCCGGACAAAGGAATTTGACGAAGATGCTGTTTTGCTTAAAGGCATGCGGTTATTCTGGGAACAAGGATATGAGAAAACATCGTTACAAGAACTAGTATCACACATGGGAATTCATAAGAGGAGCATATATGATACCTTTGGCGATAAGAAATCCTTGTATATCAAAGCATTGAAACGCTATAGCGAAAAGTTAGAGCGATCGTCTAAACTTCAGGTGGATGGGCTTTCGGCAAAGGAAGCCATTCGAGTGTTGTTTGAAAGGGTGATTCATCCGGGGGAGGAGTCACCTGTGGGCTGCTTCATAGTGAATACCGCGGTTGAGTTGGCAAAACGTGATTCAGAGGCAAGCGAGTATGTTCATCAGTTTTGGGACTATACGGAACAGTTAATACATGACCTTATCATACAAGGGCAAGAGTCGGGGGAACTTTCCAAGACACTCGACGCCAAAGGACTTTCTCAATATTTTAACAATTCACTGATAGGACTTCGCGTTATGGTGAAAACTATAAAGGACAGGGAAAAATTACAACAAATTATTGAAATGACTTTGTCTGTATTAAAATGACGATAATCTAATGATGCTATAACGCTGAATAATAAACATTAATTGTTGAACAATATCAGGATGGGCGTTTCAATGATAATGGGATCTGGAGCGAGGACATCGGGTTTCTTTTTGAATAAAAACTATTGTTAACAATAAAAGGAGTGTACATCCATGACAAACGTGTACGATAAAACAACGACAGGTCTTCTTTTGGTTGATCCTTATAATGATTTTTTGTCAGAGGAAGGCAAACTTTATCCTCGTACGAAAGAAGTATCGGAATCCGTAAACATGATTGAACATTTAAAGCAGACCGTTGAAAGTGCTCGTAAAGCCGGCATTCGTGTTTTTTATGTGCCTCATCACAGATCTGAGCCGAATGATTTTGATACTTGGCTACATCCAACGCCTTATCAACTTAAAGCAAAACAAGGTCAGGTGTTTGCTAAAGATTCATGGGGAGGCGAATTCCATCCAGATTTCCTGCCTCAACAAGGCGATGTGATTATTAAAGAGCATTGGGGCAGCAGTGGATTCGCGAACACAGACCTGGATCATCAGCTAAAGATGCATGGTGTGCAAAAAATTATCGTTGTTGGTATGTTAGCCAATACTTGCATCGAAGCGACTGCGAGATTCGGTATGGAGCTCGGCTACCACGTTACGCTCGTCAGAGATGCTACATCAGCTTTTACAAAAGAAGCACTACATGCGGCGCATGAAATTAACGGCCCGACATTTGCCCATGCCATACTCACAACAGAAGAACTTCTTGCCAAACTATAAGAATCGATTTAAAACTTCTGATTCTGACTGACGTTATTGCAGCGATCATTCTTCCAACTGGTAGTCGTAAGAATGATCGCTGTCCATATCAATTTTGTGGAAAACTTGGCTTTCAGAAGTTCATCATTTGATAAACTGACCCTTAACGTGAGAGAATGCTTCTCATTTTTTCTTGAATAAACCCGTCTAAGCAGTCTGATAATAACCATGAAATTAAATTAATGAAGGAGGCTTTTGGAATGCCCGTGATTCGCCAAGACCTTACACTTACCCAATCAGTCTGTAGTCATGTTATCGACGTTCCTGTTGAGAAAATCGATATTGGGAAGTGGTTGTTCTCGCTTTCCGATGCTGAATATCAACGATGCTGCCCCCCTGATCATATTGCAGTAGGTGTTACTCAAACGGAAGATGGTCGTCCAATGTCTATCAATGTTGAGACAATCGGCACCAGTCTCGCTGTACAGCATTATGTCGGAGAAATCGTCAATAAGGATTTTTGCCGGCTTGTCTCTACATCTGACATCTTCCTTACCAACGGAAGAACACAAATGCAAGTCATATGGGAGCTTAGCGCAAAGCCCATTAATGACAATCAGACAGAATATACGAATTCTGTAAAATCACATCCTACCGAGGATTTTTTGAAAACCATCGAAAGTCAGGGGTTAGTATTCGAAGAGGTTGCCAAAGCTAGGCAAAAAATCGTAGAGGATCACAACGAACGTGAAACACCTCTTTTTGCAGAAAGCATCGCACGTGCTGCACGAAAGTAATTTCATCTGATAGTTCGCAACCTTTGATTACGGAAACTTGAAGATTTAGTTCTAATCTTGAGAATGAACGAGTTAACGAACGAAATATTACTTTAAAGTAGGAGGCTTGTTTATGTCCAAGATTCGCGAAGACCTAACGCTCGCAAAATCAAGTTTTAGTCACATTATCGATGTTCCAGTGGAAAAGGTCGATATTGGAAAATGGATATTTTCACTTTCTGAGCCCGAATATCAACGATGCTGTCCCCCGGACCATATTGCGGTAGGAACAACCACGACGGAAGACGGACGTCCAATGTCGATAAACGTGGAGAAAATTGGCACCAGTCTCTCGATCCAGCATTATGTCGGAGAGGTCGTCGAAAAACACAAATGCCGGATGGTCTCCACGACCGATATCTTTATTACGAACGAGCAACGAACCCAAATGCAAGTGATTTGGGAGCTTAGTGTAAAACCCGTCAACGCCAATCAAACCGAATTTACAAATTTTGTGGTAACCCATCCGTCGGAACATTTATTGAGTATTTTCGAGAGTCAGGGACTTACGTTTGAGCAGGCGGCCGAGTCCCGTCAAAAAATATCGGAAGATCATAACAGACGAGAGGCTCCTCTTTTCGCAGAAAGTATCGCGCGCGCTGCACGTGGGGAAGTGCATTAGATATTAGAAGCGACAAGATCGTTATCCTACCACATTTCTTCCAAAAAACCATCGTCAGTGGAAATTGACGATGGTTTTTTCGGTTTCGGTAAACCGAAAAGGTTAGAGTTAATGTATATGAAATGATAGTCTCATCCATCATCATAGAAAAGAAACTATATGTTATACTAGCCAGTATAACGAAATTACACTTCGATGAAGGGAAGGAAAGCACCAGTGCTTCAAGATGAGAAATTCATTAAAGGGGGCGGTCCTCCATGGAAGCTCTTTTTCGGGCTCAAGCTCATATTGGGTCTACTCGTCTCCGGCATTTTTTATTTTGAGACGTCAATTGAGGCCTTTTGGCGGTTCAGTTTCCTTGTATTTTCGGTTGCTGTGTTCCTTCTCGTTAATCTGTTCTACTCCAGGGCAGAGAAGCGGAAAAAATGGATGTTTCACCTGCTGATCCTGGATTTTCTGGTATCCGCTGCTTATGGCTATATCTTTATCGGCGGATATTTTCCGAATCAGTTATTTGTTGGGGTTACGGCATTGGCGATCCTCATGTTTTTTAACAATTTCCGCATGCTTATCATAACTTGCATTTTTTTGCTGATCCTCTACCTGGTGACAATGGGTAGTGTCGACTGGTATTTATATAAGCAGTTTGACAGCATGAGTTACTTCATTACCTGCTCATTCATTATATTCGCAGGCATTGTCAGTACACTGATCCATTTCTATCAGAAGGCGCGTAAGGATACACTGATGTTATATGAACAGTTGAAGGAATCTCATGAGCATCTTCAGGAGTATGCCATCAAGGCGGAAGAATGGGCAGTCTCCAGGGAGCGTGTACGGATTGCCCGTGAGATTCATGATACGGTCGGCCACAAGCTGACGAGCCTGATTGTGCAAATGCAGGCCGCCCGCAAGCTGAGCCTGGTAGATGCCAAACGCAGTGAGAGTGTCTATCTAGAATGCGAGGACTTGGTACGTTCTGCTCTTCAGGAGGTCCGGTTTGCAGTTCGGACGATCAGGGACGAACCGGTCCAACCGATGTTTTTGCATGAAAGCCTGGACAAGCTGTCGGTGGAATTCACAAAATATGCGGAGGTTGCGACTCGCTTTGAGGTCGAAGGCAGCGCTGTGCAATTGCCGGGCGAGCTTCAACTTACTGCTTACCGCATTGTACAGGAATCGCTCACAAATGCCAAGAAACACGCCGATGCAGCACATGCCCTCATTCGGATTGGCTATTCGGAGGGTGGCTTCTCGCTTTGCATCAGCAATGACGGTGACGTGCCAGACGAAGTTAAGCCGAGCTTCGGATTATTGAATCTGCAAGAGAGAGTAAAGGAATGGAATGGCTGGGTAACCTTTGGGAAGGATGACCATATGCAGTTTGTGGTCCAAGCGAACATTCCTTACCCAAATACAGACACGGGAGGACAGGTTCTTGAGAATACTGGTAGTTGACGATCAACGGCTAATGCGGGAGGGTCTGGCGACCATCCTCAATTTGGAGCTAGGTATGGAAGTAGTTGGAACAGCCGTCGATGGACGGGATGCGTATGCCAAAGTAACAGAACTGCAGCCCGATGTCGTATTAATGGACATTCGTATGCCAGGTATGGACGGTGTGGAAGGCTCCGAGCTGATTCTCAGGCACTTTCCCGAGACGAAAATATTGATTTTGACCACATTTGATGATGCAGAACTGATACTGCAGGTACTGGAGAAGGGTGTGCATGGCTATTTGCTGAAGGACATGCCCTCTGAGGCTATCGTCAGCGCTATTCAAACGATATACAATGGAGGAACGGTCCTTCAGCCTGATATTACGGCCATGTTGCTGAAGGAGTTGAATAAAATGCCGGCTATCCCATCCGTGCAGCCACCATTACTTAGTGCGAATGACGATGTGCTGCTGGGGAGTCTGACTGATCGGGAGAAGGAAATCCTGGCTTTATTGGGTCTGGGCCTGAATAATAAGGAAATTGCCGACCAGCTGTTTATTTCGGAAGGGACAGTCAAGAACCACGTATCCAGCCTGATGGCCAAACTCGGGCTGCGCGACCGAACGCAGGCAGCGGTATTTTCAGTACGTCATTTTAGGTAACCGTATAGCATGACTTTTGGCAGGGGGGTGAAAATCCTCCTGTTAAATCGCTTAAAAAACAGTTTAGAATTCATCAAATTCATGAAAACCCGCACATTTGCTGCGGGTTTTTTCTTGATAAAATTCAAATTAAGAAAAAGGAGGTGGCTGGATTTGAAGTTCAAAAAAACTCGATATTTCGTATTACCCGTTGCTTTTACTGTCGTCATGGCCTATTCCTTCTATAATGCACCTATTAAATCCACAAACATGATGGAGGAACATAAACCTGTGAATATCGCTCATGCCAGTTCCACAACGAAATATGAAACCGCAGTTTTTGCAGGAGGTTGCTTCTGGCAGCTAGAGCCGTACTTTGAGGACCTCGAAGGCGTTCTGAGTGTGTCGACTGGTTATACCGGAGGTCATACTCAGGATCCGACCTATAACGAAGTATCTTCTGGAGGAACCGGACATCTCGAATCTGTGGAAATCCGTTATAATCCGAGTCAGATTTCGTATAACAAGCTACTTCAGGTATTCTGGCATAGCATTGACCCTACGAATGCAGACGGCCAGTTTGACAACCTCGGTCCACAGTATCACACCGCTGTGTTCTATAACAGCGAGGAGCAAAAAGCCGCCGCTGAAGCTTCCAGAGATGAAATTGCTATCTCCGGTAAATTTAAAAAGCCAATTGTAACCGAGATTGCGGCTGCAACTAAATTCTACATGGCGGAGGAAGAGCATCAGGACTACTATAAAAAAAATCCGATCAGTTATAAGATTACCCAGTTTGTATCGGGTCGAGACGCCTATTTGGACCGTACCTGGGGAGCAAAACTTACAGTAGCGGTGGCTGATCAGGTGGGCAACGAAAAGGACTTCAACAAAGCGGAGAGGCTAAAAACATTGACAAAGCTTCAATACAATGTAACCCAGAACGACGCAGATGAGCGACCGTTCGAGAATGAATATTGGGATAACAAGCAAGAAGGCATATACGTGGATATTGTGTCCGGTGAGCCGTTATTCAGCTCCAAAGACAAATTCGATGCCGGAACAGGCTGGCCCAGCTTCACACAGCCGCTAGACAAGGAGCATGTTCTGCTGAAAGAAAAAGGTGGCTTGTTCTCGGCAGCTACCCAGGTCAGAAGCCGGGATGCCGATTCATTCCTGGGCGATCTGTTTGAGGATGGTCCTGCGCCTACAGGGCTTAGATATTGTATCAACTCGGCAGCGTTGAAGTTCATTCCAAAAGCTGAACTTGAGGCCAAAGGCTACGGCGCATATGCCGGACAATTTGAAGAATAGGTTAACCATTATGAGGAGGCAGGAAACATGAGAACAGATTTTATTTTCGACATTTTGAAGAATCGTCATAATCAATTCATAGAGCTGGTTGCTGAGTGTCCGGAGGACAAACGTAAACTTGTGCCAGAAGGCTTCAAGAACAGCATTCATTGGCATATTGGTCATGTACTTACCGTGACAGAGTTCCATGTATTCGGTCTTTCGGAATTCGCACAGAATAAGAGGCTTCCTGCAAGCTACCAGGACTTTTTTGCTTATGGGACGAAACCCGCGGATTGGCAGGATGAACCGCCAGCTTGGGATGTGTTGATTGATCAATTAAGAAAACAACCAGACGAGATCCTTGAATTGCTGGTGGACAAGCTGGACGTACGGGTAAAAGAAAACTTTTTGAATGCCGAGACGTTTGGTGAGCTGATTGTTTCCACGGTGCTGCATGCGACCGATCATATCGGCTTTGTCTCTGCTATGCTGAAGACATTGAAATAATCATCCGAGTCCGATCCATGACAGCAGTTCAAAGAGTACTTTGGACTGCTGTTTTTTCATCCGATTTCAATATACGATATGCTGTTTTGGGGCTGAAACTTAAGGAGCTCTACGGGGGGATAATCATGAAAACAAAGGCAAAACCAAATACAAGACAACGGCGGTTCACCATCCGGAATAAATTACTGGTCGTCGCATTCGCAATCCTGAGCATTCCGGCATTGCTAATAGGAAGCATTAGTATCTGGATTTCAGACCGTGAGAGTAATTTGGAGACGGAGACTAATCTCCGAAACACGGTTCATATGGCTGCGGTGCTTATCGATTCGTTCGAGGATGCCACCAAAAAAGATGCCCTAAGCAAGGAAGAGGCACAAGAGAAGATGAAGCAAATGCTGCTTGGGCCAAAACAGCTGGATGGTACACGGACAATCAATACAAAAATAGATATTGGCAAACACGGGTATTTTTTTGTTCTAAACGACCAGGGTGATCTTGTTGCCCACCCGACCCAGGAAGGGGAGAGCTTTTGGAACAAGCAGACCATTGACGGCTTCTATCATATCCGGGATATGCTCCAAAAGGGGCAGCAGTCTGGGGGTGGAGTTACACTATACAGGTGGCCGCTACCAGACTCGGGAGCTGACGCTATGAAAATTGCATATTCGTTAAGGGAACCAAACTGGGGCTGGACGATTGTAGCTGGCTCCTATATCAAGGATTATAACGCAGGACAGCAACATATAGTCCAAGCCACTGTGTATTCGCTGGTGGGCTGCATTGCAATCGGCGGGATTATTGTTATTTTGCTTGCGAGGCGTCTTACCAGGCCGCTTGTCCAGTTGACGCAGCAGGCGAAACAGGTCGCCTCTGGGGATTTGTCTCAAAGAGCGATTGACATACATAGCCAGGACGAAATCGGTGACTTGTATACTTCTTTCCAGACCATGCATAGCAGATTAAGAGATCTGACGCAGGGGCTGTTGTCCCATGCTGATGCCCTGTCATCAGCCTCCCGCAATTTGTCCATCACCTTCGGGGAAACGACATCGGCAACAGACCAAATTTCTGTATCTGCACAAGAAGTGGCCTTGAGCAATGAAACACAAAAGAAAAGTCTGAAGGAGAGCACCTATGCCATGGAGGAGTTATCAGCCAGCGCACAGCGCATCACATCCACTTCATCAACAGCCTTTGAGGCTTCACAAGTTACCTTGAGTCATGCTGAACATGGAAACGAGCTGATTACACAGTCAGCGGAGCAAATGCTTGCCGTATCCACAACGGTGGGCGACCTCTCACTAATCGTCAATCAGTTGAAAGAGCGGTCGCATCAGATTGGCGAGATTATTGATACGATGACGACTATTTCGTCGCAAACCAATCTACTGGCGTTGAACGCAGCAATCGAGGCTGCACGGGCTGGCGAGGAAGGCAAAGGATTTGCAGTTGTTGCGGATGAGATCAGAAAGCTAGCGGAGCGTTCCAGGATATCCGCAATGGAAGTTACTGAACTGATTCAGGTCATTCTCGCTGACATTAATAAAGTCGCCACGGCTATGGATCAAGGGGATCAGGAGGTACAATCTGGCGTTGATTCCATCCGTCACTCAGGTGAGGCTTTCCAAAGAATTCTTCTTGCAACACGCAGCGCTGTGTATCACGTACAGGAGACCTCTGCTGCCGCCGAACAAATATCAGCAAGCTCTCAGGAGTTCAATGCTTCTCTGCAGGAGATTGATCGTATGGCGGCTTGGTCCAACGATCTGGCACAGACGATTTCCACCGCCACGGCCGGACAGCTCACAGCTATGGAAGAAATCTCCGCATCGGCGGACTCGATGAGCCAGATATCCGAAGAAATGCTTCTGCTCGTGAAACAGTTCAAGTTATAGCTTAGGCAACTTTGAAGAGCCATAAGATGACCTCTGACGCCACCATGCTCCAAAAATCGTCTGATGACGAATGAGTGGTCGAACAAAGACAAGCCATACTCCGTATTGATTAGGGCATGGCTTGTGGTGCCGGAAGAATCGGACTCTTAAGAAGGTTCCTATTCTCTTTTGTCGTCAAGAGATCGCTCGATGGGTCTACTGCCGATTTGATACCACTTATTATTTGAGAACGATCGGTAAAATTATTCTTGACCGATCGTTCTCAATATGTTAAATTTGCTTTGGAAGGAGGGAAGGGAGCCAAGATGCTCAACGCGGAATGGCTTGCTCATTATTTAACAATGCTCGTATAGGGATTCACGTTATGGTAAAAATATATCGGACAGAGAAATGACATTAAATTTATTGAAATGAATCTGTCTGTATTCAATTAAATCTGATCAATCAGAAGGGAATGTATATCCATGACAAAAGTATACGATCAAACAACAACAGGGCTCCTTTTAGTTGACCCTTACAATGATTTCTTATCACCGGAAGGCAAGAGTTTCCCACGTGCTAAAGAAGTAGCAGACTCCGTACACTTGCTTGAACATTTAAAAGAAATCGTTAACGCTGTGAGAGAAGCAGGCATTCAAGTTTTCTTTGTTCCTCACCACAGATCTGAACCCGATGATTTTGAAAATTGGTTGTACCCAACACCTTATCAGCTTGGGGTTAAAGAAAGACAGACATTTGCTAAAGGTTCATGGGGCGGGGAATTCCATCCGGATTTTCAACCTCAGAAGAGCGATGTAATTATTAAAGAGCACTGGGGCAGCAGCGGGTTCGCAAACACTGACCTGGATCATCAACTTAAAATGCATGGTGTACAAAAGATAATCGTTGTAGGTTTGTTGGCGAATACGTGCATCGAAGCGACAGCACGCTTTGGCATGGAGCTTGGTTATCATGTCACACTTGTTAAAGATGCAACAGCTGCTTTCAGTAAAGAAGCTATGCGTGTCGCGCATGAAATTAATGGCCCTACCTTTGCACATGCCATTCTAACAACAAAAGAACTTCTTGCTGAGATGTAATAGCTTATAGACCTTACTTTAGAAGGGGAGAGATGTACCATGAAAACTGTTCAGCTAAAAAACACTAATATCCCGGCTGTGGCCCTAGGAACCTGGTCTTGGGGGACCGGTGCTAACGGAGGGGATGCAATTTTTGGGAATAACCTGATGGACCAGGATCTAAAGCCCATATTTAATGAGGCAATGAATGCCGGATTGAATCTTTGGGATACGGCCGCAGTTTATGGCATGGGCGCTTCAGAAACGATTCTAGGAAAATTCATTCTTGGGAGAGATGATGTCCTGCTCTCAACGAAATTCACACCGATGGGAGATCAGTCAGACGATGCTGTTGAACAGTCCTTCGCAGGAAGCTTAAAGCGCCTTGGAAAGGATCATGTGGATATTTATTGGATTCACAATCCTAAAAACGTTCGGCGTTGGACTTCCAAACTGATCCCGTTAATGAAAAGCGGAAAAGTCAAATATGTAGGTGTTTCTAATCACAGCTTAGAGGAGATTAAGATCGCGGTGGACATATTGGCACAAGAGGGACTTCAGCTCTCTGCCGTCCAAAACCATTACAGTCTACTCTATCGCTCCTCAGAAGAAGCAGGCATCATTGAGTATTGCAAAGCCAATGACTTGCTATTTTTCTCCTATATGGTATTAGAACAAGGGGCTTTGACCGGTAAATATAGTGCGCAGAATCCTTTTAAGGCTGGAACCCGAAGAGGAGACGCCTTCAATGAAGAGGTATTTACCAAATTAGAAGATCTGATCGAAGTGATGCGAGAAATCGGTTCCCGGCATCAAGTTAATCCTGCTGAAGTCGCTATTGCCTGGGCAATCACTAAGGGAACAGTACCGATTATCGGAGTGACTAAACCATCGCATATCGCCAGTGCTATATCTGCCGTTGACGTCAAGTTGACGAATAAGGAAATTGAAGACCTGGAACAAGCCGCTAAAGCGAGCGATGTGGAAATTCGAGGTTCATGGGAAAATAGCATGATCTAATATTGAAAAGGAGAGATCGAAAATGAATAAAATAGAAAAGAAATTGTATACAGCTACTGTGATGGTGGAAGGCGGAAGAGAAGGCAAAGCGGTGTCCAGCGATGGCATCCTTGATATTGACTTAAAAGTTCCTAAGGAAATGGGAGGCCCCGGCGGAGACGGAACCAACCCTGAGCAACTGTTCGCAGCTGGATTTGCCGCATGCTTTGAAGGTGCGCTGGGTGTTGTTCTGAGAAAACATAGAATCAGATCGGAAGGTATAAAAATAACGTCACATGTTACGATCGGCAAAGATGCAAATGACGGCTTTGTCTTGTCAGTAAACATGGACATCGCTATTAAGGGTGTAGAAACGAGCATTGCGAAACAAATCGTCGAGGAAGCTCACGATGTTTGCCCTTATGCTCGGGCAACCCGCGGTAATATCGAAGTCATCACGAACGTGGTAGGTTAATCTGATCTTAGAGTATGGATTATAGAGTTTACGATGATTGCAAAAATATCGAGGTTAAATGGTTTTAAATTTAAGAACGACCATTCGAAGGGGTTTTTGAATGATCGTTCTTAAATTGATTATTTTAGAAAGGAGGGGCAAGATGGCTCGACCCAAAGAATTCGATGAAGATGTCGTTCTGCTCAAAGCCATGCATTTATTCTGGGAACAAGGATATGAGAAGACCTCCATGCAGGAACTGGTCTCCCATATGGGTATTCATAAAGGGAGCCTATACGATACCTTTGGCGATAAAAGGTCCTTGTTCATTACAAGCCTAAAGCGCTATTCCGATATGCTCGAGCAATCGGTAACGCGAAGGCTGGCGGCAACCCGTACAGCCAAGGAAGCGATCCGGTTGTTGTTCGAAATAGCTATTCAACAGCGGGAAGAGTTACCCGACGGCTGTCTCATCACGAATACCGCAGTTGAGTTGGCCATGAATGATGACGAAGCCAGAGAATGTGTTCAACTGAATTGGAGCTTCACGGAACGGTTGATATGCGACCTGATAGTAAAGGGCCAACGATCGGGAGAACTTTCCAAGACTCTCCAATCGGAACAACTGTCTTCTTTTTTGAATAATGCCTTAATCGGACTTCGCGTTATGGTGAAGTCGAGCACGGACAAGGAAAAATTAGAAGGCATCGTAGAGATGAATATGTCTTTATTGGAATGACGCGGTTTTACTTTTTAAATAGAATCACGTGATGAAAGAAAGACTACATCAAGGAATAAACAACACGATAGGACGGTATTCACATGAAAGACAAGATCGTCATACTGGTATGGACAATCGGCACGTTCATCGTCATTATGAACACGACAATGTTTAATGTCTCCATTCCAAGCATCATTCGGGATATAGGAGTTTCAGCGGACCTCGGCTCCTGGATTGTTTCCAGTTACTCGATAGGCTACGCCTTGTCAACGGTCATTTATAGTAGGCTTTCCGACACGCTGCCGATTCGAAGATTGTTGTCAGTCGGGCTCGTGATACTCGGGCTATCTTCCGTTTTCGGCATATTCGCGAATAGTTTTCACACATTGCTAATAGCGCGGATCGCACAGTCCGCCGGTGCCGGTTCTATGGCGGGACTCGGTCTCATCATCGCCAGCCGATATGTTCCTTACGAAAGACGCGGTAGAGCGATTTCTATGATATCTGCGGGATCTGCTATGGCATTCGGGCTTGGTCCAATTATAGGTGGACTGATCAGCGAGTACATCGGTTGGAACGGTTTGTTTGCCATCACTTGCCTCGTGCTTGTACTTCTTCCGATTTTGCTGCGTTTGCTCCCTAAAGAGCAGCCCAAGCCGTTTAAGTTTGACATCACAGGTGCCCTTCTGACCGTCGTGAATGCCGTGACGATTTTGACAGCCGTATCGCAGCGCTCGATCGTATGGCTGGGTGCGGGCCTGTTATCGATTGCGGTCCATGCTGCCTACCTCAAACGTGCCAAGGCATCATTCATCAATCCAGCTGTATTGGCTTTACCCGCGTATCGAAAATTGCTTGTAGTTGGATTCTGCATTCTGTTCATGAATCTCGGCAATCTGTTTTTAATGCCGCTTGCGCTAGCGAACCTATTCGGCAGATCACCGCTGGAAATCGGCTTTACGATCGCGCCGGGGGCTGTTTTATCCACCATCCTCACGAGTTTCGTAGGACGCTGGATCGACCGCTACGGAAATTTGCGGTTTCTGTTGATCGGGCAAGTCATTTTGGCTTTGGTATTGATCACTTTTTGGACGAGCCTCGGCGTGTCTTCGGCTGTCATTCTCTTCGGGTATCTTTTCTTCTCTCCGGCAGTCTCGACCTCATTATCGTCTTTAAATAACGAAGCCTCTCGTATTTTGCCTGCTGAGCTGATCGGTTCGGGTATGGGCTTTATGCAGCTAATTCAATTTTTCGGCGGTTCATTTTCCGTTGCCGTTTGCGGAATGCTACTTACTTTTCAAGATAAGGTTTCGCTGGTTCATGCGTACAAATATGTGTATGTAGTCTTAACTGTGATCAGCATTTGCTCATTAATCGTGCTGCTGCGGTACTATGTATCCGGTCGTCAACACGCCCAATCCAATTAAAAAAAGGAGAATTTGATATGAATGCAAACACTCAACTAACTGTCAATCGCAAAACGCCTGCTTACTGGCGCATAACGTTTCATAATCCACCGATTAATTTGGTCGATCCTGATACGGTGTATGAGCTTTTGGAGCTCATGGATCAGATCGAGAGTGACCCCGAGTTGAAGGTCGTCGTATTCGATAGCGCCGATCCTGATTTTTTTATCTCTCACTATGACATGACACGCGCCGGAGAGAAACAAAAAACGCCGAAAGACATCGAACTCCCAGCGCTAATTGACTTCACGACACGGCTTTCCAAATCTTCGGTTGTCAGTATCGTTGAAATTCGGGGCCGGATCCGTGGAGTCGGCAGCGAGTTTGCCCTTGCATGCGACATGCGGTTTGCCAGCCTAGAGAAAGCCGTCTTCGGACAGCCGGAACTGGCAGTCGGTGTCGTGCCGGGTACTGGTGCGATTGAGCGATTGTCACGTCTATCAGGTCGTGCGCGAGCGTTGGAAATAGTCCTGGGAGCGAACGATTATGATGCCTTGACGGCGGAACGTTACGGATGGATAAACAGAGCGATCACCGACTCGGAATTGGGGGGATTCGTGGAAAACTTGGCTCTAAGAATTTCAGCCATGGATCGCCAGGTGTTAACTGATGCTAAAAACCTAATCAATCGTATCGGATTACCCGAGACTTCGGAATTACAAGAATCTAGATCGGCATTTATCAAGGGAGCTATGTCCCCAGGAACGCAGGAAAAAGTTTCGAAAGCAATAGCACTCGGATTTGGACAACAAGGGGACTTTGAGCTTAATTTAGGGCAACGATTGCTGGACGTAAATTAAGCTGAGTGCTAGGCAACGGATAGATCCCTCGCATCTTCAGATGAACGAAAAGGAGCACATTAGGTTTTCAACCGTGTGCTCCTTTTCTATTTTGTCTAATGACACAAAATCTAAAACCACGAAAACATCGCACCATATGGGCAGTTTGATAACTTTTCTAAACTTATGAGAGAAGAGAAGATAGAATTATTGCCCAACATCAGACCTTCCTCTGTATTCACTTGGAGTTAGACCTACGAACTTTTTGAATTGCCGCATAAAATGTACGTCGTTCTCATAACCGCAAATGCCAGAAATATGGCTGATTGTATACGATGTGTTCTTCAATAAATAGGAGGCATACCCTAGTCTGTTAAGGATGATATCGTTAATTACCGGTATGCCGAAGATTTGCTTGTACATATGCTGAAAATAAGACCTGCTCATATTCATCTTATCTGCCAAGAATTCGACAGTATACCAAGTAGTAGGAGAGCTGAACACTTCATTTCTCAGGTTTAAGAACGAATCATAGTATTTACTAATTTGATTGTGGGGCTCCACATGATTTCGAATATCGCTAAGCTTCATGAACAGAGAACGAATGGTATAATCGATAATCTCATTGCGAAAGGTTCCGTTCTGCAGATTCTCCCAATGAATCTCATTCACTTTTCTGGAAATATAGAAGGGATCGTGTGCTCTGATTAAGGTATCCAGAGGCAGATTCAGCCGAGCAAAAAAAGCATCTGCAGCCTCCATCTCAAAATGGAACCAGTCATGGATCAGAGGACGTTCGGCATCTCGGTAGAAATAGGGGCTGTTTTTGTTAAAAATAATAAAGGAATTTGGTTCAGCAAATACCGTTTGTGATTGAATTCTAAGCTCCATTCTGCTCCGGAATAATATAAAGACGTAATCCCCTGACCCGGCCGGTCGGTCGACGGTAAAGCCCTCAGGATGGATTACATTATATCCACACCGCTTTAAGTGTATCAATGGATTTCGCTCCTTAATAGGATAATAGATCAGTCATTAGATAGGATAAATCATTTTCTTTCTCTGAACAAGATAGTAATCTGTGAAAGGAATACAGATAATACTTCAGTGACCAGAGAGAGGAACGATGCAATAGTGAACGCAGCAGCTACGAAATTTTATATGAGAAACTATCCGAGACCCCAATTTGTACGGAGCCAGTGGCTGGATCTGAACGGGGAGTGGGATTTCAGCTTCGATGATGACAAAGTCGGCGTTGCCGAACGTTGGATGGACCATTTTCCGGCCGCACTCAAAATAAACGTTCCGTTTACCTATGAAACTAAGGCGAGCGGGATCGGCAACGAGAAATTTCATCCACAGATCTGGTATCGGAGAAACCTGACGCTTTCTCCAGAGGCGGTAGGGAAACGGACGATATTGCATTTTGAAGGTGTGGATTATAAAGCTACCTGCTGGGTGAACGGTAGTTTTGCGGGGGAGCATGAAGGAGCGTACGCCCGTTTTTCATTTGACATAACCGATCTGCTGGGGCAAAACGGCGAAAATGAGATTGTACTGAAGGTGGAAGACAGCCACAGCTGTCTGCAGCCCCGGGGCAAGCAACGCTGGGCCGGCCGGAACCATGACTCGTTCTATGTACAGACAACAGGTATTTGGAAAAGCGTCTGGCTCGAACATGTCCATGAAACCCATCTGGATCTGGTGAAAATGACGCCGGACATTGACCGCCAAATGATCCGCTTTGATTTTCGCATGCACGGTACGACAAACAAGAAGGATCTCCGGCTAGATACAGAAATTACATTTAAGGGCGAAACGGTAAGAAAGCTGAGTCTTTCGGCCGACAGCGCCTGGCTAACGGTGGAAACCAGCATGATGAACGGCATTAACGGACCTTGGCTGCAAAACCTGTGGTCACCGGGCAATCCGAATCTGTTTGACGTGGAATTTGTGCTGTACGAAGGCGAACGAGAAATCGACCGGGTGGGTTCTTATTTCGGCATGCGCAAAATCTCGATCAAAGACGGCCAAATCCTGCTGAACAATATTCCCCTATACCAAAGATTGATCCTGGATCAGGGTTACTGGACTGAAAGCCATCTGACGCCTCCGTCTGAAGAAGCGCTAATTGAAGATCTCGAAACGATTGCCAAGATGGGCTATAACGGTGTGCGCAAGCATATGAAAATCGAAGACGCCCGGTTCCTGTACTGGTGCGATGTTAAAGGTATGCTGGTCTGGTCTGAAATGGCGGCAGCTTATGAATATAATGATGAGGCCGTGGAGCGTTTTACCAAGGAATGGCTGGAGGTCGTGCAGCAGCAGTACAATCATCCCTGCATTATTACCTGGGTGCCTTTTAACGAATCCTGGGGCATTCAAAATATTCTCCATGACGTGCGGCAGCAGAAATTTACGGAAGGCATTTATCATTTGACCAAATCCTTTGATCCGTATCGCCCGGTTATCACCAATGACGGATGGGAGCACACCGTTTCTGATATTTTGACCCTCCATGATTATGTGGAGCGGGGCGAAGACTTGTACAATACTTACAAGGATAAAGACTCGATCACAGGTAGCAGCGGTACGTACAACGAGTGGAAATTCGCATTCGCCCAGGGCTACAGTTATAAAGGCCAGCCCATTATCATCAGCGAGTTTGGAGGAATTGCTTTCAAGGGTGAAAAGGGTTGGGGGTACGGCAATCAGGTGGATAGCGAGGAAGCTTTCCTGGAGCGGTTTGGCAGCATAACCGGAGCGATTAGAGCCATACCGTTTATTTCTGGCTATTGTTATACACAAATTACGGACGTGCAGGATGAGGTAAACGGCCTGTTGACCGAAGACCGTAAACCGAAAGTACCGTTGGAGAAGATTCGGGAGATTAATTTGGGATAGAGGCCCGATTCAAAGAGCTATTTAACTATTGTCAAAAAAAGTTTATTCTCTTACTGAACCTTTTTCCCCACGGGAGCGAATTAAGAGTTGTAACATGTTCAGGAGGGGCCCCCATGAATGATAAAGAGTTACTCTCGTGGCTTGAAAAAGCGACATTAGGCGACGAGTCATCTTTTCATCTTGTCTATCAAGCGACTCACCAAGACGTCTATCGGACGGTTGCTTTTCTCGTCTACAACAAACAGGACATTGAGGATATCGTAAATGAAGTTTACATGCGCTTGTGGCGGTCGTTTGACAAATACGACCCGAGCCGGCCGTTTCGATTTTGGTTGCACGGAATCACAGTCCGTCTTGTCCAGGATTGGAAAAGAAAGGCCTGGCGGCGAATTCGTCTATTTGAACGAAACCGCCAGATGACTTGTGAACAGCTTGACTGGACAGACAAAGCTGTCTTGCAGTCCGAAATGCAGCAAGATCTGTTCAGTCTTGTCCACCAGTTATCGTACAAACTACGCGTGGTCGTCATCCTGCGCTATTTTCACGACTATACCATGGAAGAAATCGCTGACATGCTGCAGATCCCCGTGGGCACAGTGAAATCCAGGCATCATCTGGCACTGAAAGAACTCCGGAAACGATTCGAAATGGCGGGAGGAGACGCATATGTCCATTGACAAGGAATTGCGTGAGGAGCTTCGCCAGGCTGCAGATTCGATGCACTGCCCACCGGGATTGTATGGACGTGTCAAGCAGTCCTATCAAGACTATGTGAGCGAAAAGAGAGGTAGATCTCCCATGAAAAAACGCATACTGACAAGTATTGTCGCAGTAGCAATCCTGATTCCGTCTGCCGCACTAGCTGCTTCTTATCTGGCCGATGATATTTTCGGTTCTTCTGCGGCCATTGAACAGCGCGGTGGTACACAAGAAGACTATCAAGAGATTGAAGAATTCATTCAGGCCGCAAAAGGTAAGCTCACCAAAGACGAATTCAAGGAGTATGTGGAGCTGACCAAGCAATTGATGCAATTAAAGCTGAAGATCACCGATGAAAAGGGGATCCCGCATGAGGAGAAGCTGACCAAAGAAGAACAGCAGCAGTGGCAGCAGCTCGCCTCCAAACTGGGTCCGTACTTCGAGAAGATTAACGAAACCGCCAATCCGTAAGAAAATGCAGGGACCCGTCCGAGGTGGATGAGGTCCTTTTTCTTGTCCAGGAAGTTTAGTGTTATCACAGCGCCAACCGTGGCACGAGAATACTAGGTGTTTCGATACCAGAATGTGTTAAAATATGTTATTGACTTCATTAAGGTGGCGATTAGAATCAATCCATTATTAATAAGTGACCTGCTGGATATCAATGAACCTGCCGATCATCAGTTGATGTAATATAAGTGCTTTGATACACTATGAGGACAGCAATTTTAGAGAGTGGTAGGTGTTTGAATTGACAACAATGCGTAAAAATGCGCGGCAGCGCATCTTAGAAGTGGCTTGCGATATGTTTTATCACAAAGGTATACGTTCGGTAGGTGTTGATACAATTGTTGAGAAATCCGGAGTTGGCAAGGCGACCCTTTATCGCCATTTTCCAACCAAAGATGATTTAATAGCCGCATACCTCTTGGAATTGGAAAGACATGACTGGAAACAATTTGACGAAGTAATTGCAAAGCATGAGGGATCCCCAAAAGAGCAATTGTTAGCTTTTATCGATGTAATTGTGAATACAATGATGAGTCCCGATTATCGTGGCTGTGCTTTTTCAAACGCGCTTGCGGAATTTCCCGAAGAGAGTCATTTTGTCAAGCAATTGACTGTTGAATACAACTCTGCAATGCGTTTACGCTTGAACCAATTGACTCGGCAGGCCGGTGCGAAAAATGAAATTTTGACGGATCAACTGATGCTTGTAATCACTGGAGCACTGTCGTTAGCTCATGCACTGGGCTCTGCCGGTCCGGCATCCCAACTCAAAGCACTTGCAACACATTTGATTGATTTGCATATAGCTTAAATCCTTAATTAAGAGATCATAATATATACACTCCTAAGAATACCATTGAATCTAATGTTCATTCTAAGGGGTGTATTTTTAAATTTTCATGACTCTTGACACAGAACAAGACTGTATTGTATTCTAAATTCGGAACAGAACAGTTCTGTTCCGTTTAAAATGGTGTTTAGCACCATTATATATAAAACGAATAAAGGAGAACATACGATGTCAGAAACTATTTCTGCAGCACATGCGGGCACTATTTCAATAGGTGATTTCACTGTCAATCGAATTGGCTTGGGCACCAACCGCATCACCAACACACCGGATGCACATAATTTACTTAAACGTGCGCTAGAACTAGGCATCAATTTTATTGACACAGCACATCTCTATGGTGATGGAGAAAGCGAGGAAGGTATTGCCAGCGCACTTGTACCTTACGGTAACGGCCTATTGGTGGCTACAAAAGGTGGTGCGAAAGGGAATGACCCCCAACAATTACGGCGCGAGTTGGAAGATAGTTTGAAGAGACTCAAAGTAGACCGCATTGACCTTTATCAACTCCACCGTGTAGATGCTAATATTCCACTGGAAGAAACGATACAGTTGCTTAAAAGCTTCCAAGATGAAGGGCTTATTAAGCACATTGGCTTGTCTGAGGTAACGGTTGAGCAGCTTCAACTGGCACTGCAAATTGCACCGATAGTTAGCGTTCAGAACGAATTCAATGTGTTCAATCGCAAATATGAGGATCTTGTAAACTTTTGTACCGAACACCAGATTGTCTTCATTCCTTGGTTCCCTTTGGGTGGCTTGTTTGGTGATACTGCCAAGGTAGAAGAAAGGGTAGCAGATATCGCCCGCAAATTGAATGCTACAACGCAGCAGGTGGCATTAAAATGGCTGCTCCAGCGCTCACCTATAATTTTACCGATTCCTGGGACACTTTCTCCTGTTCACTTGGAAGACAATCTGCGTGCAGCCACTCTCGAACTAAGTGAGGAAGATTACGCAGCTCTAACAAACTAATTAGAGAAACAATGCACTAGGCAATAACAAATTCGTAACCAACGGAGGTAATTATGAAAGTTGCTGCTATTGTAGGAAGTATCCGAAAAGATTCTTATAACCTTAAGCTTGCTCAATTTATCAAGAAGCGTTACGGCGATAAGTTTGATCTTGAAATCCTAAGCCTTAACTTACCGTTTTATGACCAAGATATTGAGAATGATCCACCTGAAGCCGTTCGGGAATTTAAAAATCAAGTGGCCGATGCAGATGCAGTGTTGTGGGTGACGCCAGAATACAATGGTACGATTCCGGGTGTGCTAGGGAATGCCATCGATTGGTTGTCCCGTGTGGACAGAGTGATGAATGGTAAACCATCATGGATCGTCGGAGCCTCTATGGGTAATTTAGGAACCGTTAAAGCCCAATTGCATTTGCGCGAAATTTTATTCTCCTTTGGTATTTCATCTCCGCTTCTTCCTGGAAATGAAGTCTATATAGGGGCCGTTCATGAAAAATTTGATGAAGCGGGTAATCTAACGCACGAGCCGACAATTCAGTTTTTGGATTCCGTGGTAGATAACTTCTTGACTTGGTTTAATCAAAATAATCGATAATTCAAATATGATATTAAAAGGAGTTGTTCAACGGTCCATTAAGGGACTTAAGGACAACTCCTTTTATTAATAATAACAACTGGGGCAATAATACTCGAATCAAAGCTATTCAGGAGCTGTGGGAGTGGATATGAAAATGAAGCCTGAAAAATTTTCTACAATTGACGTAAAACCGATTATTTCAAGCGATAGTCAGGGATGGAATAAAATTAAGCTATCCAAGTGGGATGATATTTCTCCCCATCAAGCATACGATACCTCACTGGATTCCAAACATCTTATAACAATACATGGTTCTTCGGAGCCGGTTAAAATAAATCATTTTGAAAATTCAGGAGTGAATGAAGGTCTTACGAAACCAGGCGACATTCAAATAATGCCATCTGGTCAAAACACATATTGCCAATGGGAGCAAGCGATATCTTTTTTGAAAATGGAAATCACACCTTCTTATATGGATGAAGTTGCGTATGAATCAGGATTAGGATGGACAGGCCATATTGAATTAGATCATAAATTTCTTGTGCAAGACCCTAAATTGCTGCAGCTTAGCCAGTGGATGTTTGAAGAGCTCAGTAATAACGGGGCAAGCGGAAAATTATATATAGATTCTTTAGCGAACATGACGATTATTCATTTGCTTCAGCATTACACGACAAGCTCCCAAAAATGTTTGAAACCCAAACATGTGACCAACCAGCAAATCTCCTTGGTTATTGAATACATGCATGCTCACCTTGAAAAGGACATTTCTCTTGATGAAATATCTGCCGTAGCAAATGTTAGCACATCCCATCTTGTTCGGCTCTTTAAGCAGCACACCGGGTTTACGCCGCACCAGTACTTAATTCAGCTACGGATCGAACGATCTAAGTTTTTGATTCGGTGCGGAAAAATGAGTTTTAAAGAGATAGCGGCTCAAGTCGGGTTTTCAGATCAAGGCCATTTCACCAAACTTTTTAAGCGGACGGTTGGTTTAACACCTATGCAATTTGCCAATATATCACGGTAACAAAAAGCCAGTTGTGACAGTTGTTTTGTTGAGCATTTTATACAAATACTAACGCCTTTTGCTCAATCCTTCATAGCCGTATAAGACTATACTTTAGTTAGAGTTCTTAATTGAACTCAGCACACTAAGTGAAAAGGGGAAAACAATATGAACGCAACAGAGATCGTCGTAAAACTTTTTGAAGCAGAAAACAATCAGGATGTACAAGCCATGGCTGCACTTATGGCTGACGATATCGCATATGAAACGCCTTTTGCCCTGCCAGGAGTACCAAATCGTGTGGAGGGAAAAGAAGCCTTAGTACAGATGCTGGATCAGTTTATCGGTAAAGAACAAGGAATGTATTCTTCGTGGAATATTTTCAATGTTAAGGTGTATCCTGCTGGCGAACCGGATTTGTTTTTTGCTGAAATGGATGGAAACGGAGTTGTGGCTCAGAGTGGCCATTCATACGAACAATCCTATATTAGCTTGTTGCGCATAACAGACGGTCGTGTCAGCCTCTGGCGTGAGTACTTTAATCCTATCCACCTGAAGAATGCACTCGCTTCTCTTCAAGCTTAATATGAAAGTGCCGGGATTATGGTATCGTAATTGAACAGCCGATTTGATTGCTAAAGCTTACTTCGAAGACGGGCTTGATATTGGTAATATCAATGTATTATTGCAAATTGCCGGTGACGCCGGATTGGACCAAGTTGACATAAAGAGAAGGTTACTGAACAAAGAAGGGGTTTCAGAAATAAATGAAGATGTAAGGTTTGCACAAAAAGCAGGCATACGGTCGATTCCATATTTTATTATCAATGATCGATATGCGATCCAGAGTCCTCAGTCTGCCGACACCTTCCTGCAAGCTTTTCAACAAATTCAAACTCAGGAAGTGAAAAAGCAGGATTAAAATATAAGCTTTGATAACGGGCTATGATTCTACCATATTTTCATATCGTGTTACCATTATATAAGGACATCCACAAAAGAGAGTGTGGGTGTCCCTTTTTTGTGGAAAATAGAGCGTGGCGGTTAATTAAAAATCTAATTTTTTATGACGGTAGTATTCTGTATGATTTTTAAAAGGATTTAAAAGATGATCAATTGACATTAAGTGAACGATCATTTATTATTCATTTATGAGAAAAAGGAACATCTTCTCTTTAAAACTTACTTAAAACTACAAGGTACGCCGAGTAATGTTGCGTTCATATTAACGTTTAAAAATATAATGATGATGGAAAAATAATATAATATTGTTTTTTAAAAGAAAGGGTGTCCGTATGAAAGTAATCTTATATGGTGCAACAGGTATGATAGGACAGATAGCATTAAGAGAATGTCTATTAGATCCAGAGGTTGAGCAGGTCGTGGCAATTGTTCGTAAGCCAACGGAAAAACAGCACCCTAAATATCAAGAAATTGTGTTACCAGACATCTCAGACCTCTCTTCCGTAAAGGAAAAAGTGACGGGGTTTGATGCATGTTTATATCTGATTGGTGTTTCCTCGACGGGTATGTCGGAGGCTGAATATACACGTATCACCTATGAAATGACGATAAAGGCTGCTAAGCAATTAGTGCAACTAAATCCGAATATGAAAATCATCTATGTTTCTGGAATGGGAACAGATAGCACAGAGCAAGGAAAAGAGATGTGGGCACGAGTAGAAGGGAAAACGGAAAACACATTACTGAGTATGCCATTTGAAGCTGCCTACATGTTACGTCCAGCTGCAATTTTGCCTATGAATGGTGAACGTTCAAAAACAACTCAGTATCGTATACTATACAATTTAATGAAACCATTAAATCCGTTGTTAAAACGCATGAAGTCGGTAGTAACTTCTGAACAATTAGGTCAGGTCATTTTACATTTAGCTAAAAAAGGAACAACAAAAGAAGTTCTGGAAAGAGAACAACTAAAAGAACTAGCAGTATCGATTCAATAAGACTTGTGAAGATGTCAGAAGACAAAAACATAGTCCCATAAGAACCCGCGCCTAGCGCGGGTTTTTAATTTTGAGGAATCAGTTTGGTCAAAGTGTCAACAAATTAACGTACGATATTGATATAATCATAACCAATTTTGAAAGAAAGAACGCAATATTTATACTATTCTCAAAGTAAGGAAAGAAGGATGTGAGTGTAGGGAAGTGACGGACAGGAGGGGTTGCGAAAATGAACATTCTAATTATTGATAATGATCCCATAATTAGAAAAGGTATGATCCGTACCCTATTTAATCTTTATTTAGAGCATAACCTGTATGAAGCGGCTTCCGCGAATGAAGCTTTGATGATTATGGAGAAGGACAACATACATATCGTACTTACAGATATCACTATGCCAGGAATGGACGGGCTGACATTCATTGAAGCTTACCGCAACAGGTTTCCAGATACTCAATGGGTAGTAGTATCGGCGCTAAGCGGATATATCCACGTTAGAAGAGCGATGAAGCTCGGTGTCAAGGATTACTTATTAAAACCTTGTGATGAAGCATTGCTGTCTGAAGTATTAGATAAGCTACTTTATGTAAGGTTCGATAAAAATTGATTATAACTATTTAGCACCAAACGAAATATCAATAAAATGATAAAATTATAACGTTATAACAAGAAATGAAAGTGGGAATCGCGTTGATTGAACATAGCAATCTCGAAGAATATCAAGATCCGGTAAATTACGATCTTGAATTTGACGGTGAAATAGACAAATATCAGTTCTATCTTGAGCTTGCTAGATCGAGTCCTGGAGAAGTATTAGAACTTGCTTGTGGTACTGGTTTAACAACGATACCCCTGTCGAAAGCCGGCATAACGATGACCGGTGTAGATATCTCTTCAACGATGCTCGCATATGCGCGTTTGAAGTCAGAAGGGTTGACTGTTACTTTTATGGAAGGCGATGCCCGTACGTTCAAATCAGACAAGCGATTTTCGATGATTTATTTGACTGGTAATGCATTCCAGGCATTTTTAAGTGATCAAGATCAGATCGATTTGCTCACGACCGTTCACAAGCATTTACAACCCCATAGTATTTTTGCATTCGAGACCCGCAATCCGGAGGGAACGGATTTATCCGATCAAGGGGAGACAGAATGGGGAGCATTTATTGATAAGGATGGGAATTACGTCAAGGTATCAGGCACACAATGTTACGATGCTACCCAGCATATCATGCATTGGGTCACGATGCGTGATTGGGGGTATAAGCGAACAACTTCCAGAATTGCTTGTCGTTTCACGGATCAGGATACGCTGCATTCTTTATTAACTCGTCACGGCTTTCGTGTCGAACATCAATATGCTGACTGGAATAAAACGCCGTTCTCTCCGTCATCTTCATCTATTATTAGCGTTTGTAGGAAATGTTAGGAGAGACGTAAAGCATTGCAATAGAAAATTGAAAGTCGCTATTATAGCGGCTTTTTTTATTTCAAAAAAGCACGTTCATGTATATAAAGAGGTGGATTCTATTGTAAACCTTTCATTTGTTACGGGTTGACAATTATGAATCAAGAAGAATATAATGCATCTGCATCCATAATATCAGAACTCATGGCGAAAAGTAGCCAAGTGTAATTCCGCCAATTCCATTAGGCTTTATTGAAGGTACGGTGCGAGAGCTCGTAAGGTAAATTTCTTTAAGTAGGTGAAAATTGTAATGAATCTACTAACTTTTCTACTAAGTCATTCTTCACGAATACCCGATCGGGTTGCCATCAGCCACGACCGGGGCAGTCTTACCTATTCGGCATTGGCAGAGCGGGTCCAGAGAATTGCTAATGGTCTGAAGCGACACGGTCATAGCAACCGGAAAGTAGCGATCTTGACTGGCAATCGAGTGGAGTTTGTGGAGATTTTTCTAGGGGCTGTCTACGCCGGGTATGTACCTTTACCTTTGGATCCCAAGTGGAGTTCTAATGAAACAAACGCCGTGTTACGGCAATGTGAACCGGATATTATTTTTACAGAAGATTCTTATGCTCAACATATTCATTTGTCTAGCGGGCAAGCTGGTCAAGTTGAAATCATTACTTTATCTCAAGATAACTCGGGGACTTATGATCAATGGGTAGCCTCTTTCCCGCCGGGAGCAGAACTGAACGCCAGTAATGAATTGCTGTTCATCGGCTTTACTTCAGGAACTACAGGTGTTCCGAAGGGATATATGCGAACTCCGCTCTCTTGGCTAACAAGCTTTGAAGCCGCGAAGGAAGCATTCCAACTCGATATGCAGCATTGTATGGCCCCTGGACCCCTTGTGAACTCGTTGTCGTTGTTTGCCTTGATGCAAAGCCTTTACTTCGGTGCGACCTTTCATCTCGTCGAGCAGTTTCAAGCGAATAAGGTGCTGGAGCTATGTATGGCTGTTCCTGATATGATCTTGTTTGTCGTCCCAACGATGATTGAATCTCTTCTGCAACAGGCTGATTCCCGAAGAACGTCTATCCAAGCCCTCATCAGCGGAGGCGGAAAGTGGTCAGAGCAGTCGAAGCAACAGTGTCAGGAAGTGTTTGGACCGTCCAAGCTGTATGAATACTATGGCTCTTCTGAGGCGAGTTATATCAGCTACATGGACATTAATGAGGCGAAGAGACCTGACTCTGTGGGGCGGACTTTTCCTGGTGTTGAAATATCGATTCGCGATGATCATTTTCAGGAGGTTCCTACCGGAGAGGTGGGCCAGCTTTACGTTCGAAGCAGTATGATGTTCTTGGGGTATTATCAGTTAAGCGAAGAGACTTCAGCGGTATTTCGAGAGGGATGGCTTATGACTGGGGATTACATGTCAGTCGATCTTGACGGGTATTTATATTTGGCAGGTCGTTCTCAAAATAAGATGGTCAGCGGCGGCCTGAATGTTTTTCCTGAAGAAGTGGAGACGGTATTGCAGCAGCTTCCCGCTGTTCAGGAGGTTATGGTATTGGGAATGCCGGACGAGCACTGGGGGGATAAGGTAACCGCAGTTGTTCAATGGCGTGAAGATCAACGCTTAAGCCTGAATGAAGTGAAGGAACACTGTCGGGGCTATTTGGCCAACTACAAGGCTCCCAAGCAGCTCATTACCGTGGATCAATTCATCTATACAAGCAGCGGTAAAATAGCGCGTCAGCAGATGAAAGAATATGTGAAAGAGGTGATGAAATGACAGAGGTTGTAATGGTCATGGCTAAACGTACGCCTATAGGGAAAATTGGCGGTCAATTCAGTACGCTGGAGCCTGAGCTTTTGATAGCACCGTTAATTCGCCATATCATTGCAGAGACACAAGTGCCCCCGGAGTGGATTGATGACGTGATCCTCGGTAATGTTGTAGGACCTGGGGGGAATATTGCACGGGTTACTGCTCTGGAAGCAGGGCTTCCCGTTACAGTGCCGGGTCTGACGATTGACCGCCAATGCGGTTCGGGACTGGAAGCTATTCATCTCGCTGCCCGTTTTATTCAGAGTGGGGCCGGAGAAGTTTACCTGGCGGGCGGGGTTGAGAGTACAAGCCGGGCACCGTGGAAAATGTTCAAGCCTGAAGTGCTTACAGGTACACCTCGGCTGTATACACGAGCTCCTTTTACACCAAGTAGTTATGGTGATCCTGATATGGGCGTGGCAGCAGAGAATGTTGCCCGTAAATACGGAATTTCCAGAGAAGATCAAGACCTGTACGCCTTGAAAAGTCATCAGAAGGCCGTTCACGCACAACAAACAGGCAGATTTCTGCAGGAAATTGTGCCTCTTCAAGTGAACGGCCACTGGGTTACAGAAGATGAATGTCCAAGGCCGGATACCAGCATGGAGAAACTGCAAAAGTTAACG
The DNA here is from genome assembly GCF_042649265.1 of Paenibacillus sp. GCM10012306. Taxonomy (NCBI): domain Bacteria; kingdom Bacillati; phylum Bacillota; class Bacilli; order Caryophanales; family Paenibacillaceae; genus Paenibacillus; species Paenibacillus sp. GCM10012306. The sequence goes on from NZ_JBHRYW010000003.1 coordinate 580,322, forward strand.
CCTGTCTTTATGGAAGAGGGCACCGTAACCGCCGGCAATGCATGTCCCATGAATGATGGAGCTGCTCTTGTACTGCTCATGTCACGAGAAAAGTGCGAACAGCTCAACCTGCGACCTGTATTACGCTTCGTAGATGCACAGACCGCTGGTGTCGATCCCCATTATTTAGGGATTGGACCTGTCCCAGCTGTACATAACTTGCTAAGCCGCCAGCAGCTCAGAATCACCGATTTGGACCTTGTAGAATTCAATGAAGCTTTTGCTTCCCAAGTTCTAGCGTCGCTGGGAGAGCTGCAAATTCCGCAGGACAAGGTTAATCCTGGAGGTGGGGCGCTAGCGTTAGGACATCCTTATGGAGCATCGGGCGCTATTCTGATGACTCGCCTTTTCGCTGAGATGCTGCAAAATCCCTTTAAGCGGGGGATCGCTACATTAGGGATTGGCGGAGGAATGGGGCTTGCCGTATTAGTGGAGGCGGCCAAATGAACAGCATTCGATTCCAGGTTCATCTTACTGAGGATGCTATTGTTCAATATGCAAACTGCATTGAAGCACCCTTGCAACGGATGGGCGGCGTTTTGATCGCACCCTCTACCATGCCGATCACATTCTGGAAAATATCTGACGCCCCATGGCTGGATATGCCTGGACCGCTGATTCACGGGAAACAACAATTTCATTATGAGGCGCCGCTGACAGCAGGCATGGAATTGGATTGCGATCTATCTTTAACCAAGGTGGAGAAAAAGCACGGTCGTCAGGGCATTATGGTTTTTTACACACATGCTCTGACCTGTACATGCGCTGGTAAACATATCGTTACCGTGGAAACTGTGTTGATCTCAGTAGGTGACCAATGATGAGAAAACAAATGTTGAGAAAACGAATTACGGCAACAGCCATTCGGAAGTATGCAGATCTCACCGGAGATCGGGCACCGATTCACCTTCAGGACGAAGCAGCAAAACAAGCCGGGCATCAAGCTCCGATTGCCCATGGGATGTATCTGATGGGACTGGCACAGTCTATCTATTTGGCAGAACATCCCACCCATTGGATTCAGTCCTATTGCATGAAGTTTCACAAGCCGCTCATTCAGAATACAATGGCATACTTTGGATATGAAGCTTGTAACGATGAAATTCAGGTCACGATTACGGTAGAAGAAGAAAAGGGGGAAGTCATCGCTACAGGTGTTTTCTCCGTGAAGGAGGGGATCTGCTCACCATGAGAACAGTATTGGTTACCGGAGCAAGCAGGGGGATTGGTCGCAGCATCGCAATGGAGCTCGGGCGCGGCGGCTATCAGGTTGCGGTTAATGGTTTACATGAAGAGCGGATAAGCTCTGTCGTGGAGGCCATTCGTCAAGCGGGAGGTGTAGCCGAGGGTTACTGTGCGAATGTTGCGGACCCTACAGCGGTGACGGTGATGATGGAGGCTGTTGCGGCACGTTTTGGTGCCATAGATGTCTTGATTCATAATGCGGGTCACTTGCAAGATCGCAAATGCGAGCAGATGACAGATCAAGAATGGACATCCGTTCTGGATGTTCATTTGAGTGGGGCCTTCTACAGTATTCAGCGAGCCCTCCCTTTCATGAAGCCACATGGGGGTGACATTCTGCTGATGACTTCAACAGCGGGATTAATGGGCTCTGTGGGTCAAGTCAATTATAGCGCATCGAAAGCTGGTATGCTCGGGATGGTGTGGACACTCGCAGAGGAGCTACGACGAGAGCAGATACGGATCAATGCGGTTGCTCCTGCGGCCTTGACTGATATGACACGCCCGGTTATTGAATATTTAAAAGAAAAACACGCTAAACGCAACGAGCCGTTACCGGCATTCTGGCAGGTTGGCGAAGCGGAGGATATCGCTCGGTTTGTGAGCGTGCTTTTGCAGCAGCAGGATCCGAATCTGACCGGAGAGGTCTTTGGAGTTAACGGTTCTCAAGTAACCCGCTGGCAGAAGCCGCAGCCTGTCATGACCGTCAATGGAGCAGAGGCTTTCTTTGCAGCATGGAATCATCAGGAGGAATCACAATGAATTGGAGTACACGGTTGACTGATTTGCTTCAAATCAAGTTTCCGATTATTCAAGGCGGGCTTGCTTATTTAGCTTATTCTGATCTTGCGGCTGCTGTCTCCAATAGCGGAGGATTTGGCCAAGTTACCGCCATGAGTCTTCCAGATGCTGATGCCTTGCGAAAGGAAATCAGACGCACTCGCACTCTGACTGACAAGCCTTTTGGCGTCAATTTTGCCATCGGTATGCATCCCGGCGACATTGAGGAGCGGCTTCGAATTGCTATGGAGGAAAACGTTTCGGCGGTTACCCTTACAGGTGGTAATCCTGCACCATTTCTCCCTCTACTGCAGTCAGCAAATCTAACAACGCTCGTATTAGTCTCGTCACGCACACAGGCTCAAAAAGCCGAACAGCTTGGCGCATCCGCAGTAATCGTTGTCGGGCATGAGGGGGGAGGGCATTTAGGGCGTGATGAAGTCGGGACGATGGTTCTTGTTCCCCAGGTAGTGGATGCTGTACGAATCCCCGTTGTCGCTGCAGGCGGTATTGGCGATGGTCGAGGCTGGATGGCTGCCCTGGCCCTAGGAGCGGAAGGAATTGTAATGGGAACTCGGTTTATTGCCACTCGGGAATGTGTGCAAGCTTCCTCTTCCTATCAAAATGCTTTAGTCAAGGCGTCTTCAGCAGATACCGTTGTTATCAAACGTTCCATCGGTTTTCCTGCTAGGGTGCTGAGAACCCCTTTAACCGACAAGATTTTGGAGATTGAAAGTGAAACGAATGACTATGAGGCACTCAAGCCTTATATCAGCGGAGAAACGAATAAGCGCTGGATTTATGAAGGCATTCAAGAAGAGGGTTTCGGCTGGGCTGGTCAATCCGTTGGCTTGATTCATGATGTACCGGAAGTTTCTGAGCTGATCCAGAGGATGGTTAAAGAGGCGGAAGATGTTCGTCGCAGATGGACCTATTAATGAACCCGTAACATCATACAGAAGGGCTGCCGTATGCCACAATCAATCGGCGGCCTTTATGATTGGCAATGGCAATCGTTATCGGAACAAGTTCTTATCCCAAGTCAAGGACTTGTTCCGATTATGGATTAGATGATGATCTAAATCCTCATCCTTTATTTTTCGAGTACCTTAGTATCCTGTTGTACATCGTTTTGTTCTTCAAGGTATTAAAGATGCTCTTGTCAGGCTGGGTATTAATCTCTAAGACCCAGGGGTTCATTTTATTATCAATGGCTATATCAACTCCGAATGCTCGTTTACTTCTATATTTTTTACCAAGAACAATGCTTGCATCTTTCCCTAGTCTCTCCATTCTATGAATGTACTGCTTCCTTGATTCGTCCTTCAAATGTGATTTGAGTAAGGTATCTATAGGTAAGGGAGTTCCTCCAGAATGATAATTGGTTACTATTTTATTACGCTTCGCTTGTCTTCCAATAATCCCCGTAACCTCCAATGTTCCTTTTCCATTCTTTTGTACCATAACTCTAATATCGAACGGACGATCATTGTGTTTTAACAGTTCAATTCCTTGTTGAACAATATATTTATCCTTAATTAGAATTCTTTGAATTCGTGTATATAAGTCATTTAATGAGCTAAACATACGTGAATTCGAACCGGTATGCAAAATAAGACTACTTTTGCCTTTAGTGATTTTATATATCCCATGACCGCCTGTTCCCTCATCGGGTTTTAAGAAAACTGATTTATACAATCTCAGCATTATTTTAATGTTAGACAAAGTTGCTTTTCGGGTGTCTGGCAAGAATACGCTTATCAATTTATACTTCTTCATGAATTCGTGCTTTCCCAATTTCCCCATTCTATATTTTACCTTCTTCACACGTTCTACCTCCAATTACTTTGCAGAAGTCACTTGGATCATTTTGTAAGTGATAAAGTATTCGCTTCTATCTAAGAATTGACCGGCCTCCTTTATTCACATACATACGCTACAGACTTTACTCAGGACTGTGCGGATACCTATTTGTTTGCGTGTCATAGGCAATATCCGCCACTTTTTCTAGTGATCAATATAAAATAAACAGATGACAAAAGTGGGTAGATGAATGGCTAGCATTAGGGGATCGAAATCTTGAAGGCTTGGAAGACGAGACGGGGGACGTACACGTATGTCAAAGTCCGGGGGGACCCTGTCGACCACGAGTGCATTGCAGCGGAAGTTGGGTATCCGGAGCAAGCCAACCTTGGTTAGGCAAATGAATCTATCAAAACCAGCATGGCAGCCTTGTATTTTTACAAGACTGCCTTTTTCTTGCGAGGAAAATGTAATTCGAAACGCGTACCCATACCGGAACTGGATTCGATACGAATCGTTCCACCGTGGGCATCAACGATCCATTTGGCAATAGAAAGTCCAAGACCGGTTCCTCCGTCGATTCGGGAACGCGACTTGTCTCCGCGGTAAAAGCGATCGAACAGATAGGGGATCTCTTCCTTCGGTATACCTCTGCCTGTATCTAAAACAACAACCGATATGTGATGAGCGGAAGCTTTGCCAGTTACTTCAATTTTTCCGTTAGATGGTGTATATTTCAACGCATTATCTAGAAGGATGACAAGCAGTTGGCGGATACGACTTTCATCTCCCCAAAACTGCAACTGCTCCTGAAGCGTCACATCAATGTCAATTTCTTTAGTAACTGCGAGCAGACGGAATTGCTTCGTCAAATCCAACAATATGGTATCCAGCGACAGCAAGGAGCATTGCAGCTCAAGTTGCTTGGAATCGGACCGGGCTAGCGTCAACAAATCTTCGAGCAACTTGCCCATGCGTTTGCTTTCTTTCAGAATAACGGCAATATTGTCGCTTTCCCTTTCAATCGAATGACCGGGATGGTGGAGCAGCAGCTCAGTATGCGCGCGAATGATCGAAACCGGCGTTCGGAGCTCGTGCGACGCGTCTGCAACGAATTGTTGCTGCTTGTCCCAGGCTTTACGGATCGGTATCCATGCTCGACCTGCAAGGAAAAAACCAGCGACAATCGAGATGAGCACGCCAGAGCAAACACCGGTGATGATGTCCAACAGCAGGGAATGGAGTGTGCTCTCATCGTCCTCGAGACTGGTGAGAACTGCGAGCGATTCGATCTCTCCCCAAGGTGCTTGCGGAACTGGTGCAAGATAAACGCGGTAATGTTTCCCTCCGACATCAAGCGTTTCATAAGAAAACGAACCTTTACGATAGAAAAGACGGTCGATCTGGGCTTGTGTGAAAACATGAGACGGCGACTGACCTTCAATTCGTCCTTCGGCATCCCGGAAAATGTAGGTTAGTCGGTCATCTTGCTCCAAAAGGGGATGGTTCTGCCTTAGAATCGCTGACGCGTCGCGAGCGGAATCGACCTGCTTGGCCGCATTCCGTAGCATCTCGTCCGTTTCCGAATACAATCTATATCGCATGTGCAAATAGAGGACGGAACTGAGCACAACTAGGATGAGGAAGAGCACAGCGGCATTCAGTACAACTAACCTAATGCGGACGTTATTGAACATCATGTTCTCCTTTTAGCATGAACCCAATTCCCCGTATCGTTCGTACACACTGCTCGGATCCGGTGACGGCCAGTTTTTTGCGTAGGTGATGTATGTAAACGTCAACCGCCGAGATGCCGGCATTCGAATCGAATCCCCATATCCTATCAAATATTTGCTCACGCGTAAGAATTCGGTCTTTGTTGCAAACCATAAATTCCAACAACTCGTATTCGGTAGACGTAAGGGAGAGCGGCGTTTGTCCGATAAAAGCCTCACGCGTAGCCGGCGAAAGACGGTACTGGCCGTAAACCAAATCTCCCTCAGACCTGATCGTACCGCGTCGCCGCAGAACGGATCTCGAGCGCGCCAGAAGCTCCTCGACAGCGAACGGCTTCGTGATATAGTCGTCTGCGCCGGCATCTAATCCTACCACTCGGTCTTTGACCGCGTCTTTGGCCGTGAGCAGGATGATCGGAACCGTCTGACCATCGCTGCGCAGCTTTCTAACGATTTCGATGCCGTCCATACCTGGCAGCATGACATCGAGCACAATTAAATCATAAATTTCCTGCTGCGCCAGGAAATAGCCGTCGTCACCCGTTTCCGCCGTGTCGGTCTGGAACGATTCGCTTTCGAAAATACTGCGGATTGCGCCGAGCAAGGATGGATCGTCTTCCACCGCGAGAACTCGCATACCTTTTGTCAGCTCCCTTAAAATCTTATTTTCAAGTATTAGTTTACGTCTTGTTTTTTAAAAAAACTTTAAGCTTGCATCTTTATAATATGTCCTAAAGTGATCAAAGTGAAGATAAGAAACCTTACCCGAAGGAGGCCAAACGATGGCGAAAATGAACAAAAAGTGGGTGGCGTTGTGTTCGACGGCCATTGTTGCTGTCTATACCGCTGGTTATTGGACGACAGAGGCCGAAAAGCCGAACGAGTTGACGTCTCCGATTCCCCATGTCCAGGCGGCTAATAGCAATTCGGTATCAAGCCCGATATCCTCAAAGTATAACGACGGAACCTATACCGGAACCGGGAGCAATCGTCGCGGCACGATTCAGGTAAAGGTCGCCATCACGAACGACCAAATTACGGATGTCGAGATTAGTGACTTCGCTATGCACTATACGATCGATGATATTGCCGGAATGCCGAATGAGGTACTGCGAATTCAAACCGCAGACGTAAAAAACGTCTCCGGTGCGACCTACAGCACTCGTGCGTTCTCGGACGCCGTGCAGGATGCGTTGAACCTGGCGCTTCGATCTTGAGGGAGCTCCGATGAAAAAAACTAAATTATACATGGACACGGTTGTCCAAATCGAAGCTCACAGCGAAGACACGATGACGGGGGAAGAACTCGATTTTCAGATCGGAAGGGCGTTTGATGCCTTTCGGCAGGTTGAACAAGCGTGTAGTCGTTTCAATCCTCAAAGTGAATTGATGCAAGCATGTCGCAGGGCTGGGAAAGCGACGATAGTTAGCCCTTATTTGTTTGAACCTCTCAGATTCGCGCTGGAGATGGCAAAATGGACGGATGGTTCATTCGATCCCTCCATCGGTGTGCTACTAGAGAAGAGGGGGTTCAACCGCCATTATTTGACTGGCAAGAGGATGAACAGCGATGCTGACGACTCCGCCACTTATAGAGATATCGAGTTAGACGAAGTGAACCGCACCATATGTTTGCATAAACCGCTCATTCTGGATCTAGGCGCTACCGCCAAAGGCTTTGCCATCGACTTGGCGGCAAGCGAACTCATCGGTTGTACCGGATTCGTAGTGAACGCGGGCGGTGATTTGTATGCAGGCGGGACGGACGAACAAGGCGATAACTGGACAATCGGCATACGTGACCCGATGAAGGTAAACGGCCTCTTGCAATCGCTCTACATTTCCGGCGCCGCGGTGTGTACATCTGGTAGCTATGAAAGAAGAAGTGAGACGCTCGAGGGTGAGCATCATATCGTTCACCCCGCGACAGGGAGATCGCCGAACGAATGGATTAGTTGCAGTGTGATCGCTCCTTACGCCATGATGGCGGACGCTTTTTCTACAGCGGCGTTTGCGATGGGTGGGGAAGAAGGGGTTGCATTAATCACCGAGGCCGATCTGCAAGGCTTGATCTTGGACTCGAATTCACAAATCTTGAGGATCGGAGGAATTTAACATGAAAGCGAGTCAATGGATCAAATCACCCAAAGCTTATGTTCTTATTGCCATCACTTTATGCCTTTTGGTCATTTCCTTAGTGTCGCACAACATAAGCAGCCTCGAAAATGTAGCAATCGCGGTTGGTACTGCAGTTGTTGTTGACCTCTTTTTTTCACTCATCAAAAAGCGGAAACGCATACTGCCGGACGGCGCAGCCATTACGGGACTGATCGTTGCTCTGATTTTAAGCACGAATACTGTTTGGACCATTATTGCGAGTACTGCAGCTCTTGCGATCATCTCTAAGCATTTGCTCATTTATAAGAAAAAAACCATTTTTAATCCAGCGGCTTTTGGACTGTTCCTGTCCATTCCGATCTTTCACACGGAACAAAGCTGGTGGGGAGCCTTTGGTGACCTTTCCGGCTGGTATATGCCACTGCTGCTGATCGGCGGATACGTCGTAATCAATCGCGTAAATAAGTATCCGCAGGTGTTCGCATTCCTCATGACGACGTTCGCGATATTGCTGGCTATGGCGTACTTCCATATTGGCGACGCCTTCGACGCACTCCGGTCGCCGTTCATTAACGCAACCTTGTTCTTCAGTTTCTTCATGCTGACGGATCCTCCGACTTCACCAGCCAAGCCCGTGGGGCAAATCGTGTTCGGAATGCTTGCCGCTGTGGTCGGCACTGCCGTCTACGGGTTTTACGGCGGACTGATGTATCTGTTTATCGGTCTATTCGCCGGCAATCTATATCATTTGCTCCGGGTACGCTTCTCATCGAAAGGAGCCGTGAAGACACGTTCTCCGGAGACAAATCAGCGCCGAATGACGGTTTGATTTTGAACAATATTAAGACCAGAAAATCAAGGGGGAGATCAATTGATGAATGATATTCTGAATCACATGCATCCTATTCTTGTCCACTTTCCGATCGTACTGATTACCATCGGCTTGCTGTATGATTTGACCATATCTATCCGCCGGCGCGCACTACCACTTAATCAGGGGATATGGATTTGGATTATAGCCGCTTTATCCGCATGGCTATCTGTGGCTACTGGGCCCGAAGAAGATGCTCGTGGCAATACTTCACTCTTGGAGATCCATAGTACGCTAGCGGATGTCACAGCATGGCTTACCACCATTCTCGTAGTGATTAGGTTATTCATGATGCTTCGAGGCAAACAATCCTTTGTCAAATTCTCTCTTGTCATTTATCTAGCGTTTGCCGTCGCGTCATGCGCATTAGTTTTGGGTACGGGATATTATGGCGGCAAAATGGTCTACGATAACGGTATCGGGGTGAAGGTAAACGGAACTTTAGTTAATCCCCCGAAGGGACACGATTGATGGCTCGCTTTTAATATGACTAGATACAAGCAACTTTTCTGAATGTTAGGAACAGACATGGGCAGATGCTCATATACTTTCTATAAACTAACGTTTGGAGGAGACAAACTTGTATCAAATACCTTCTTACTGGGGAATTTCATACTATATGCGAGCCGAATTTGTACCGATCTGGAACACAGGATTTCCGGAAGCAGTACAAATGATAAAGGAAGCGGTACAAGGCGAGCGTAACGATGAGCTGTTCTACGATGAATTGATCAACCTGGCTCCCACAAAAGAACAGGTGGCCATCATCGAAAGCATTCGTAACGATGAGCGTGGCCACAATAAAATGTTCAGAGAGATGTATCGGGCTTTGACGGGACAAGAAATTTCAGGCATCAGTAATGAACAATATGAAAAGGTGCACTCCTATACAGAAGGTCTACAGCGCGCTTTGATGGGGGAGTTGGAAGCGGTAGAGCGATACCGTAACATCTGGTTTGGATTGCCTGCTGGGATCTATAAAGATACGGTGTACGGTATCATATTGGATGAGCTTAAACACGCTGCCAAATACAATTACCTGATTACGTTGAATCTCAAATAGTTTTTACCGAAAGCTTATTTCTTGGATCGAATGACTTCTTCAATCGCTTGCTTCATTAATGCCCCTGCCCGGTTCCAAGATAACTGAAGCATATCCTTTCTGCCTTGGCGTCCTTTTTGTTTGCAAAGTCCGGGATTTTGGTACGCTTTCCTCATGAGTTTTTTTAAGCTGCCCAGATTCGGCTCCGCCCATAGTTGTCCCTTTTGCGCGAACAGGTTGCTAAATTTTTTCGAGATGGCTCTGTTCATGCTGCTTGACGGGCTCCGAAGCTGGTATGGAATCAGGAACGAGTTGCTAGGAGTAAGAAAATCCATTTGCCCGCCCCAACTTGTAGTGATGACCGGTACGCCGCTCGCAAGCGCTTCTAGAAAAGGCAATCCAACCCCCTCGCCACGAGTCGGGAGGACGAAAACATCGCCGAGCGTATACAACCCTTTTAGCTGGCTTTCGCTAAGCTTTCGGCCGATAATGATAACGGGGGCCGTATCTTTTTGAATACCCAGTCTTTTTTTGTATTGCGATATTTTCGCCTGGATCCATCTTTCGTTCTCATGTGCCGCATATCCGTTTGTTTTGATCACAAGCACGACGTTATCTTTAGAGGAAAACTCTTCCCAATATGCCCGTAGCAGGCCCTCCGGATTTTTGCGATGCTGGAAGCCAAATACGGACACGAACGTAAACCTGCCTGCCGTACCCGGCAAAGACATCTTCTTATTGTTCGGATGAAACTCCTTTGTATTTACGCCATGAGGAATGATAAAAATCGGGACTTTCACGCCGCTGTTCCTTAGTGTTCTTTTATTATGCCTAGAGGGTACGCAAACGGCATCAAATTTGTTCATATGTGGAAGCCAGCCCTTGGGGAGCTTGCTTGTTTCCCAAACGGTATTCAAAATTATGAGATCATATATGCTGCGCTCTTTTTTCCATTGAATGCTGCTGGGAATGTGGTGATAGATCAGCACCTTTTTGCCTTGGGCACCGTTTTTGCGATGGCTTGGTGCTCCTATACTAACGGATATGCCCTGCCGCTTTAGTGATTGGGCATACGCTCTTGTGGCACGGCCAAGACCACTTGCTTTGTGTGCAGGTCCCTTCCAGACGACATGATAGGGTTTCATTTGAATTCCTTCTTCAAAGCTCCTGTCTCAATCGCTTGGATTAACACATCCATTGGATTTGTCATTTGCTCATCTCCATATATCTAATATATGGATTATCGTATGCCGGAGGAATGAAACCGGATGGGTGTAGTGAGCGTGAAAAACACACAAAAGTAAAGGTTTGTAACTGAAGAAGTGTGGAATAATTTAAAGGATTATTTCTCAAAAAATACTTAGATGAATATTAAGACAATATGCTACACGCAGGTGTTACAACTCCATAAACCTATAAGTACTGTGATAATAATAAAAAGTGCCACATTAGAGTGTATTCATTCTATGTGGTACTTTTTTTATTTGCCGGACAAAAAAACGCATTTCACGGGTTTATTTAATCACATGAAGTAATTGACGAATAATTACAAAAACGATATCCTAGTATAAAGGAGGGATTCCATAAATAAACAAATGAAAATTTAATATATGATCTGTATTGATGAACAGCTCTCTGTAGAATGCATCATTTGTCGACAACCAAAAACGTGAACTTGCCCCCGCAATACTTCTTCATTATCATCTCAATTGTATATTATTATATAAATAGGAATGATATACCATCAGGAGGAATTCGAAAATGACTGAAGCTCACGATAATAACAAAGGAATTCAAACTATTGCTAAAGGGGTCAAAATTAACACTGTTGCTTTCTATCAGCCCGATCATAAGGTTGATAATCAGTACTATATCGACCGTTACGATGCTTTAGGTGTCGATGTTCGAGGACTAATTAAAGCTCTCGGTAAAGATGTTCGATATATTGTTGATAATGAAGATGAGAATGCTGTAACTATGGCTATTATTGCTGCTAAATCTGCTCTGGATAAGGCAGGGCTCCTTGCTGAAGATATTGATATGATTCTTTTCGTATCTCAAACTCCTGAGTATCTTATTCCTACAAATGCTCTTAAGATTCATGCAGCTATCGGTGGTAAGCTTACAACATCCTGCTTCGACTTGAACGGTAACTGCTCTGGCATTCTTGTTGCCGTCGAACAAGCAAGTAGAAATATCATCGCTAATAACTATATTAATCGTGTACTGGTTGTAGGAGCCGACTACATTTCAACTCATAGTTTTGGGGAACCTATCTTCGATAGTAACTTTGCTGATTCCGCACTTGCTGTTATTGTTGAGCGAGCAGAAGGAACCGGGTTTATCGATTCTGAGTATCAAACAGACACATCTGTAATTGATAATGCGCTATTCCCTGCAAATGGGCTTTCCAGTTGGGGTAAACCTGAGGAGGGTCCCCGGATGAAGTTTAAAACGTTCGATACCAGCGCACCTGTGAAAATCGCTGTGTCTTCAATCGAAAGGTTGCTCGAGCGTAATGGACTGACAAAAGATGATATAGCTAGTTACTATTTATCTCAATTCGCTCCTGGCAACATCGAAGGTGTTGTCGAAGGTTTGGGCATTGATAAGGATAAAGCTCTATACATAGGCGACAAATACGGGTATACAGCAACTAACAGTCCCTTCACCGCTCTGTACGAGGCTATTGAAACTGGTAAAGTTTCTCGTGGCGACTATATTATCCTGTGGACAGTTGGTGCAGGCTGGCAGAACGTAAGCCTCCTGTTCCAGTACTAACATTTTTTTCATCATGCAGAAACAGGTTATAAAGAAAACATACACACACATCGGAGGTTATTAACATTATGACAACAGTTTTCAAAACAGATAGTGCTACGGTCTCATGGAATGAGAAAGCTAAGGCGGTTCATGTTGAATTCAACACTTATGTACATAGTGACCAACTACGTGCCATCTGTGATAAAGCTATGGAGCTTCAGCAAGAAAAGGGAGCACAACGGATGATTTCTGACAATCGCAAACTCAGCGTCATCAGTCAAGAAGATCAAAAATGGATCAGCACCGTACATAATCAACGTGTTCAGGATTCTGGTATCAAATTTGTAGCTATCATTATGCCAGAGAAGACCCTCGGAAAAATGAGCATGAAGCGCGTTGTTGCTTCCTCAGTAGCATTTGACGACATCAAAACTGTCTTTGAATCCTTCGAAAGTGTTGAAGAGGCTGAAGAGTGGTTGAATTCCTAATATCATGGATTGTAATCAGCAATGACAGTGTTCGCAACCTAAGGAGTAGACGCTCCAGTTCGAGAGATTGCGGATAAGGCGTTGCGTTTCCATGCGAACCTCTAACACCTCTCTGGCGCAACGTATGGCCATAAGCTGGAGGAGCCCGATTAAGAATATATAAAAGATCAGCGTTACCCTATAAAGTGGTAACGCTGATCTTTTATATTCGTTTACAAATACAAACCAATATTTTTATATGGTCTTTTAAGAGGAGGCCGGATATTGGAAATCGACTCTCAATAACATAATTGTTGCACACCTTTGAACCACACGGATTCAATTGACAAGGAATTCGAGATGTTAGTTGTCGGGTCCCCCTTTACTAATATAAGGTCAGCGCGTGAACCTTCGGTAATGCGGCCGCGATCACTAAGTCCAAAGCAACGGGCAGGTTTCGCGGTAGCCGACTGGAGCGCCTCAATCGGGGTAAACCCGGCCTTCACCAGTAATTGCATCTCATGGTGGACACTGGCTCCATGAGCAAGGCCGCCAAGGTTTGGAACGGGAACCGGTGCAACATCTGTCCCTACCAGAATATCAACTCCGGCACGGTGAAGGTCCATTACATTCTTAAAGCTGTTTTCCATATTTCCCTGGGGGAACGTATTGAAATTTGAGTTCAAAATATCGATCCAATCGGGACTTAATTTGGAATGAACACGTGGATCATTCGCCAATTCCGCTGCCGGATTCCCAATAATCGATGAATTCAAGACCAAGCACGGTATAACAAAAGCGCCTGATTCTGCTATGGATTTCACTAATTCGGACGTATTATCAGGTCTATCGATAAACAAGTGTCCCAAACCGTCGACTCCAAAATCGATGGCTTCTTTCGATGAAAGAGCTGTCAAGACGTGGGCAATGACCAGCTTATCCCATTTGTGAGCTTCTGTCACAGCTGTTTTTAAAATCTCGTCGCTTAGGAGAGGAAGACCAGGTGCACCCATGACTGTTCCTTCTTCAATCATGATTTTAATATAGTCGGCACCATTCTCCACTTGGGTACGCACGTGTTTAATTGCTTCCTCCAGCGTCGTCACTTGCGGGATTTCTTCGTGATCGTGAGCGTATCCAGCCAGCATCGCTTGCCGATCTTCCTCGGATAACTTCTCTAGTTCTTTTAGAATGAATTCAGGTATCTCATCTCCATCCGGCAATAATTCATCGGGATGTCCGCCCGGAGCAGTGATAGCTGTACCAGCAGAAAGAACGTCTGCAACATCATTCACATTTTTCAACTGAATCTCGCGTCCTCTTCTAGTAAAATCTCCGTTCATTTCAAGTTCTGTTGTAACGCCGAATTTTAAGGCATCTCGTAACCCCCCGATTGAAGTGTGCACATGTGCATCAATCAGACCAGGAATCAGAGTCCCATTGTTTCCATCGATAATTGTTGCATCGGCAGGGATGTCTCCGCCCACTGAAATAATAGATTCCCCTTTAATGACAATATGTCTAGGCGCAATAATTTGATCTCCATTAAAGATGCGTACATTTGTAATCGCAGTGACTTGTTCTAACACGGTATTTTGAATTGCCTTTTCCATTTAAATTCCTCCAAGTGATTTGTTTTATCAATTTGAATCGTAACTGTTAGTTACCTAACTGTCAATAAACTAATATTCATTTGACAAGCCTATAGGATCCCCTGTATAGTTTTGTTACTTACAATTAGATTGCTAACAATTATAGGAGGGACGATCATGCAATCCCGAAAGGATTCGCCTTATTTGGATTTATTTCAGATTATCGGTCTTAAGTTAAAAAAGAGAGCGGACGAGAGTATAAAAGAGTTCGGTTTAAACGCTCAGCAAGGAAAAGTAATTGATTATATATACCAAAATCAAGATAATCAGATTATTCAAAAAGACCTTGCAGATCGGTTTCATCTACGTGGGGCCAGCATTACAAGCATGCTTCAAGGTCTTGAACAAAAAGGGTTTATTGAGCGCAAAATCCCGGCCAATAATGAACGGCAAAAAAATATATATGTTATGCCAAAAGGGATTGAACTGATTAATGACTTTCAAGACTCATTCCAAAAGGTCGAAGAAGAAATCGTTCAAGTCCTTACCGAGGAGGAGAAGCAAGTCTTAATGAAGTTGTTGCTGAAAATCAATGAGCGCATATAGACAAGACTATCAATTATCGAGTATTAACACTTGCAACACGAACAATCGTCTATCCAAATTGAGTTCGCGCCTCCGTTAGCATCCTCCATTATTACCGTTTGTAGAAAAAGTCAGGAGAAACTTACTGCACTACAATAGGAAAGGCATTAACTGATGGGAATAATCACTTGGGATGACTGGCCACCGACATAAAGGGTCTGCTCCGCAATTTTAGACTCCACCTGCTCTGACCATACACCCGGATAATTGGTGTGGATCGAATATTGAGGAAAGTCTGAGGAAGCGATATCGATACGAATCCGTGAGCCCGTGCTGAATTTCCAGGTAATATCCCATAGATCAATGACAGCTTCTACCTTCGTCTGCGGAGTATAGGTCATCCGTGAAGGAGTCTGGCTGTTTCTGTAAGCCTGTGTCGTAATCCCCTTGCGAATATTGTACGCTTCTCCGTCAGGACGAACTTCTATCACCTTTGCCGTAAAGCAAATATCCTCAGCAGTGGATGATACCTGTAATTTAATTTTAATGGAGCCAAGGACCCGGATCTCTTCTGGGAGCGGCTCAGACAAGAAGCTAATAACATCGTCACGCCAACCGCATTCCGGTTGCTTAAGGCTTCCGATTTCTTTGGTTGTCTTAAGCAGCGATTCGGAGCCATGAGAGAGGATCGGCTTCTCGGGATCATAAATATACGACAATTCCGAGCCGTGTTCTTCCTCTAAGGTTATAAGTCCGTATGATTTGTCCTGTTGCTTAGCAGCGGCGGAGAAGTAGTAAGTTAACGTTTTATCGCTAGGGAAGGGATAAGAGGGTGCCTCCAGCCACTGGTTTCCACCAATTTCATAATAATGCACTTTGCCTTCAGGCCATTGTTTTTTTCGCAAAATGTTGTCAAACCAGATAAAGGCCGACTGTATATCACTGTGATTCATGTTCAAGCATTCCTTGCCCTCAACACATGGATTGAAGAAATGATTCCATGGCCCAATCTTGACTACACTATGCATCCTGCTCTCAGGAGAGAGCGCTTCATAGGTTTGTAAGGCGCTGGAGAGATGATGATCGAACCAACCTTCTCCGATATAGATAGGCCGTATGATGCGAGCCGGAACCTCCTTTAATATTTTCCAGTACCCGCTATTCCAGAACTCATCACTGGGATTGGTATGGGTAATTTGTTTAGCAGGTTACTGCATTTATAAGCAAAGGAACCAGGTTCTTATCCTTTTCTCAGGACAAGAATCTGGTTCCTTTGCTGATTTTATATTCATCTAAACCTATCGACTCGGCTTACCAAGGTAGCTTGCCGTATTCATCGAAGTAACCACCGGTCGGCCCCTCTTCAGAAATCGTGGCTAGATCAACGATAATTTTGGCGGCTTGGTCCGCCGAACGAAAACCAGCGTTTCCGGTTAAATCAGTGGACGTAGGGCCAGGTTCGACCGCGTTGAATTTCAAGGGCGTATTTTTAAATTCTTTTGCAAACATTAATGTTAATACATTTACTGCCGCCTTGGAGCTTGAGTAGGCAAGTAAATGAAAATCAGCAAATTGGGACGCAGCATCGTTCAATAACGTCAATGAGCCGACGCCGCTAGAAACATTGACTACTCTGCCGGCCAACGATTTAGTCAGCAAAGGAATCATTGCTTTCGTTACAGCAAACATACCGAAATAGTTTGTCTCGAAGGTTGCTTTCAGATCGGATAGCTCAAGCTGGCTTGGAAAAGTTCCCTGTTCTAATAAAACTCCCGCATTATTGATCAACACATCCAGTGATCCGAATTGTTCATCTATTGTACGGAATGCAGCATCAATCGTTGCTTGATCCGTCACGTCCAATACAATGTTGGAAGCGATAATACCTTCACTTTCCAGTTTCGCTGCAGCTTCCTTGCCTCTCTCGTCGCTGCGTGCACCAACCAATATCGTGAAGCCTAACGCACCCAACTGTTTTGCTGTTTCGTACCCGATCCCTTTGTTTGCTCCGGTAATCAGAACAGTCTTCTGCTGCATATAGTTTCCTCTTTCTATTTTTGGGGAAATCCATTATTAATTATGAATTAATAGATTACCTCATATTGATCACGTTTTTCGAATAGGTCCCAGTATACATTTGCGATTCGTTCTGGATCAAAATCAGTCCCAGCTTGAACGACACCTGAAATCGTAACTGTACCTACAAAAATGCCTTCCGGTGCCAATTCGGCAGCTAAAGTTAGGGCCAGATTTCGCATGGCTGCTTTTCCAATAGATAAAGAAGAATAATCTGGAGATGGGTGCAAAGCAATGCTGCCACCTGTAAACAGAATAGTTCCTTCTTTTCGTTTTCGTTGATCCGGAATTACTTGCAATGCACTTGTTAATGCACCAGCTACATCAACACTTAGATTGTTTAACAGTGTTTCTGGAGTCAACGTGGTTGGTTTACCAACAACAAGGGTAACAGCATTGTAGACCAACACATCGGTAACACCGTAAGTTTGTTTGATCTGATCAAACGCTTTTTCCAGTGATTCAACACACCCAGCATCGGCAGTTATACCATATGCTTCAATCCCTTCAGATCTTAGAGCATCAACATATGTGTTCAAAGAGTTCAAGCTACGAGAGATAAGAATAACGCGGAAGCCGTTTAATCCGAATTTTTTAGCAACGTGGTTTCCAACACCTGGTCCTGCACCAACGATTACGGCTAGTTTTTTACTCATAAGTGCCTCCTGAAATTCTATTTGTAGCATTCATAAAGAAAAAGTTTAATTCTCAGTCGAAAGAGATACAAATCTTGCCGAAATAATCTCCATTTTCTAAAAATTTAAAAGCATCAATTGCCTCTGCGAATGGGAATACACGGTCAATAACAGGTCGAAGGACATTATGTTCAATAGCACGGTTCATCGCCTCGAACATTTCACGATTACCCGTTCTAACGCCATGGATACGTACTTTTCTTGTGAAAATAGGCAACAGTGCCAGATTCTCAACTTCTTTGCCCGATAGAGCACCAATTAGATTAATTTGTCCATTGGGTCTTACCGCTTCAATTGAACGATTTAAGGTTGAACCGCTAACTTCTATAATCAGATCAGCGCCACGATTGTTTGTATACTCCAAAACGGCTTTCTCCCAATCAGGGTTTGTTTTATAGTTAATGGAATAATTTGCACCTAAAGCCTTGGCTTTCTCAAGTTTAACATCGCTGCTTGAAGTAATAATAACGTTAGCACCTGATATTTTTGCAAATTGCATTGCAAATAAGGATACACCACCGGTACCTTGAATAACGACAGTATCTCCAGCCTTAACCTTGCCGTCTTCAACTACTGCATGCCAGGCTGTAACTGCGGCGCAAGGTAATGAGGCTGCTTCCACGTAAGATAAATGCTCAGGAATTCGAACTAATCCCTCTTGGGGTAATACAACATATTCGGCAAGCATTCCATCTAATGATCCACCAAGTTCACCATCATTGTACTCAGATAACATTTCTCCAGTAATCCATTTTTGATTAAAAATTCCGGCAACGCGATCACCGATTTGAAATTTGTCTGCGCCATCTCCTAAAGCAAAAACCTCCCCGGCTCCATCTGATCCCGGAATGAAAGGAGCCATCGACTGATTATTAAAATAACCATGAAGTGCAGGGATATCTCTTGCATTAAGGGATATTGCTTTCATACGGATAAGAACTTCGCCTTTCCCTGGAGTAGGAATTTGAAGATCAACTTCTTTCAAATAATCAATTCCAAGTCCATCTTTTACAACATATGCTTTCATAGTAATCTCTCCTTTTATGATGATAGCCATTAGAATGGGATGAATAGGGCAAAGGGCAAGAAAAGCTAAATAAATCTGGGCTTAACTTTATCATTGACGATTCATAACGTCTAATTGATAATTATAATAAAAATAATAAATAATAATTATGAATTTCGAATATGCGGGGGAGATTATGGAGTTAACTCAACTGGAATATTTTCTTACAGTGGCACGTTATCAACACATGACAAGGGCGGCTCAGGCTCTATCCATTACGCAACCGGCGCTTAGCCAAGCTATCTCCAAACTGGAGACTGAGCTCGGCGTTCCATTGTTTGAGCGAAAAGGCAGGAATGTTCAACTGAGTAGATATGGCAGTTTGTTTTCCCAGAATGTGGAGCGGGCTTTACGGGAGTTGGAGCACGGCAAAAAAACGTTGGAAGAATGGACGAACCCTGAGACGGGCCTTATTAGCATGGCCTTTCTCAATATTTTGGGAGCTGATCTTGTACCTAAACTGGTGAGAAATTATCAGAATATCTATCCCAAAATCAAATTTGAGTTGGAGCAGGGTAACCATGAGCTTATTAATGAGGCGTTAAACCAAGGCAGGTGCGATCTGAGTATCACTTCTTTAAGGCCGACGTCCGAGGAATATCGCTGGATAACTTTAGAAACGGCTCCGCTCTACATTATCGTTTCCAACAATCATAGACTTGCTGGCGCATCATCTCTCAGTATTCATGAGCTGAAGAATGAGAACTATATCGGACTGAAAAGCAGTTGCGGTCTAAAGCTTTTGCTTGAATCCTGCATTATCCGATCTGATGCGGAGCTAACTCAAATTTATGAAGCAGAGGATTTGACTACTGTCACAGGCTTTGTTGCTGCAGGCCTCGGTGTTTCACTGGTGCCTAGAACGGCAGGAATGCGGTTAGAGGGATTGTCCTGGATTCCCATTCAAGAAAAGCATTGGAATTGGGAGGTAGGGCTGCAGTGGCGAACTTCTCAACATCTATCACCAGCAGTTAAACAATTTATTGATTATGTAAAACAGTCATGTGAAAGATTAATGAGTCACTAACTTAACCAATCGATGGAGCCGGCTACTGCTGTTACTGCAACCTTAGGAAGTAGATAGTAGAGACCACTGAAAAAGTAGCCTTTAAAAAACTAATATTATGGGGACGAACATATGTCTCCTGATACGCAAACGAGCCTTAGAATCAATTCTAGAGGCTCGTTTTTTTATTATTCTCTTCTTTAGAAAAAAGTCGAACTTCCAATTACACAGCCAACATCAAATTTGAGCTGGAGCAGGGCAACAGAATAATGCTGTGCTAATGAGTAGATACAAGTGAAGGATGAAGGATGTTAATATCCGATTTAAAAACCTTGATTAGACGTGGATGTAGTAAAGTGCTAGATTGAATCTTGTATTTATTTTGACTAAACCTGTAGGAATATTCTTGAAGGAGGAATTGCATTGGTTATTACTGTAAGCTGTCAGTTGTCCACTAGTTGAGGAAAAGACCAAAAGATGCCTATCAAATGTAAGAATGCAGGAGAAGTGTTGCCGATCTGCTCCTCACGAGTTGTACATTTTTGTTTTTATTCTTACTATATCTATGCGAATTATGAGTTTATAACAAAAGGATAAAGGGGTAAAGAAATGAAAAAAAACTTGGCTTTGTCTATAGCTTTAGTACTAGTGCTTATAATCTCCGGCTGCGGCAACAAAAACAACGAGTCTTCTAACGCTGCTAAAGAATCGCCTTTAATTGAATCTGCTTCGGCAAACTTGGAGAAGCCAATCAAAGTTAAAAAAGTTATTGTCGGTACGACAAGTAGTTTCCCACAAGTGCTCTTTTACGATAAGGATGGTAAGTTAACCGGCTATGACATTGAGCTAGTCCGCGAGATCGATAAGCGTCTCCCGGAATATGAATTTGAATTTAATGTGCTCGATTCGCTACCGAGCCTGCTTCTTAGCTTGGATACGAAGAAGATTGACATGATCGCTCAAGAAATCGAGAAAACCCCGGAGCGTGAAGAGAAGTATTTGTTCAACAAAGTGCCCTACGCTTATTGGCAAAATAAAATTGTCGTAGCAAAGGACAACAATGACCCTATCAAATCGCTGGACGATATCAAAGGCAAGAAGTTTCTTACATACCCTTCCAGTGCAGCTGAGCAAATACTTCTGAAATACAATAAGGATCATAACGATGCGATAAATCTCGTGTACACGAGCGGCGCTGCAAATGATACCGCAGAGCAAATCGCCTCGGGGCGGGTATATGGAACGCTCACTGCCGACTTCTCCTTGTCCCTAATTGATCCGCAAGGCAAATTAAAGGCAGTCGGAGAACCGCTTAGTAAGGCGGAAATCCTGTTCTTGTTCGCACAGAATGATCCCGAAAAGCAGGCACTGGCCGATGCTATTGATAAAGCGCTACTTGAAATCAAAGGCGATGGCACACTGAGCGCCCTAAGCAAGCAATGGCTCGGTCAAGACTTTACAACGGTGGAATGACACTCCCACAGCTAAAGAAGGGCAAGCTGGGATGGGATTTGTGGTCAGCTTTTGTAATATTTCCGCTTGCTTGAGAGGGTGAATTGTTTTGACTTTCGATATTTCGTTTGTGTTCGAATATGTAATTAAACTGCTTCCCTTTATTCGCATATCCTTGTTGATCGTTGCAGGTTCCTTGTTCGTAGGTTTGGGCGTCGGGTTACTCGCCGCCCTAGCTCGAATATACCGCATTCCCGTACTACA
Organism: Paenibacillus sp. GCM10012306; assembly: GCF_042649265.1. Taxonomy (NCBI): domain Bacteria; kingdom Bacillati; phylum Bacillota; class Bacilli; order Caryophanales; family Paenibacillaceae; genus Paenibacillus; species Paenibacillus sp. GCM10012306. Next base: position 601,922 of record NZ_JBHRYW010000003.1, read on the forward strand.
GCAGTTGTCTCAACTGTACACTTCCTTTTTTCGAGGCACACCCATACTGATTCAGCTGTTTTTGTTTTACTACGGGCTGCCGGAAGTATTGAAATTTCAAGGTATTGATCTTTCTCGGGCACCCGTGCTCTATTTTGTCATTGCGACATATGGACTGAACGCCGGGGCATTTATTTCGGAGGCTATTCGAGCAGCGGTCACCTCCGTGGATCGGGGACAGATCGAAGCCGGATATACGATCGGAATGACGGGATATCAGGTATTCTCGCGGATCGTGTTGCCGCAGGCACTGGCTATCTCCTTACCGATTTTTGCAAACGTAACGATAGGAACACTGAAGGATACGTCGCTCGCATTTACGCTCGGTGTAATGGAACTGACGGCGAAGGCGCAATCGCTCGGGAAGGTAGCCCAGCATTATATAGAGTCCTATATTGCACTAGCGGTCATTTACTTGATCATTAGCCTACTGCTTGAATGGGCGTTCCGGTACGTCGAGCACCGCATGCTCCGATACGAACGGCCGCTTTCAACTTCACAGACAGTCAAAGACGGAAAATCGTGGCTGCTTCGTCTTCTTACACCTAATGCTTCGCTTAACAAAGGAGGTACGGGCAAATGAATCTGGACCCTTCATTTATTTGGACCGCATTCATTCAACTGCTGAGCGCAGTGCCTACAACGCTGAAACTGACACTTGTGTCGATGGTTTTCGGTTTGCTTATTGGCACGGCCATCGCTTTAATTCGCATTTACCGGGTGCCAGTTTTGAATCAAGTTGCAAGTACATACGTGACCGTTATTCGCGGCACGCCGATGTTGACGCACTTGCTTCTCATTTATTACGGGCTTCCGATGCTCGTTAATGGACTGTCAGAATCACTTGGCATAGCGTTCCGTGCAGCATCCATTCCGATGATCGGCTTTGCCTATCTTTCCTTTTCGATTACGTTTGGTGCCTATCTATCTGAAGTGGTTCGCTCTGGAATACTGGCTGTGAACCGTGGACAGATCGAAGCAGCTTACGCCGTGGGTATGACGACATACCAAGCATTACGTCGCATCGTACTCCCACAGGCTTTTGTAGTCAGCTTGCCAAATTTGACGAATTCGTTGATCGGAGCTCTGCACGGCTCGACAATTGCCTTCACGGTTTCTGTTGTCGACATCAACGCCAAGGCTCAGATCATCGCTTCGACAAACTGGAATTTCTTAGAATCTTATTTAGGGGCAGCTATCTTGTTCTGGGGACTGACCGTGCTTATCGAACGGTTATCTGGTGTGCTAGAGAAACGGATCAACGTCTATAATCGCGGAGGTGTCGCATGATCAAGCTTAAAAACATAACAAAGTCATTCGGACGGCAAGCGGTGCTGAAAGGCGTAAATCTGGTCGTTGAGAAGGGGCATGTTGTGACGATCCTCGGCCCGAGCGGCTCCGGTAAAACTACGCTGCTGCGCTGTATTAATTATTTGGAACGGCCGAATGACGGTGAAATTACAATCGACGAACTTACAGTGAACTGCAAAAGTCCTTCCAAGAAGGACATTCACATGCTGCGTGGGAAGACGGCAATGGTGTTCCAGCAATACAATCTGTTCCGCCATAAGACTACGCTTGAGAACGTGATGGAAGGTCTTGTCGTTGTCCAGAAGGTGTTGAAGGAGGAGGCGCGACGCCGGAGCATCGAGCTCTTGGAAAAGGTAGGTCTCGGCAACAAGCTGGACGCCTATCCGAGTCAATTATCTGGTGGTCAGCAACAGCGCGTCGGCATAGCGAGGGCGCTGGCGCTGAACCCGGAAGTCATTCTTTTCGATGAGCCGACGTCCGCACTAGATCCTGAACTGGTTGGCGAAGTACTTGGTGTTATTCGGAAGATCGCGAAGGAAGGCATAACAATGATTATTGTCACTCATGAGATGGGGTTCGTGCAAGAAGTTTCGAACCATGTCGTATTCATGGATGAGGGTGTAATTGTGGAGGAAGGCAAGCCGAGCGATATATTTGTCTCGCCAAAGGAGGATCGTACGAAGCAGTTCTTTAAGCGCATTACACCGGAAGGCATGTACTCTATTTAAAGATAGGAGCAAATTCACATGACACTCAAATTCGGAATATTGGATCAAAGCACTGTATTTCCTGGACAAACGCCTAGGGAAGCATTAGAGAACACTACTAAATTGGCTCAGTTGGCAGAACGTCTCGGCTATGAGCGGTTCTGGGTAGCGGAGCATCACGATACTGAAACGTTCGCGGGCTCTTCACCCGAGGTGTTAATCTCTCATTTGCTCGCACACACCGAGCGTATTCGGATCGGCTCCGGCGGCGTGATGCTACAACATTACAGCCCATACAAAGTGGCTGAAAATTTCAACGTGCTGGCACTGTTGGCACCAGGCCGAGTAGATCTTGGAATCGGCCGCGCACCAGGCGGCCTTCCACGCTCGACCAAGGCGCTGCAAAAGGGGATCACCGAGGCTGACACGCTAGACGTGAAGCTGGCTGAACTGGTGCAATTTTTACACGGTTCTGCGGGCGAGGAACATCCGCTTGCTGGTCTGCAAGCAAGTCCGCTCCCGGACGTTCCAGCCGATGTCCATCTGCTCGGCGCGAGCCTGTCCAGTGCAGAGCTTGCAGCAGAACTTGGATTGCCGTACGTTTACGCACTATTCATCAATAGCGATCCAGAAGTAGCATTAAAAGCGTTCGGGACGTATCGGAGCAAGTTCAACCGGGCAAGGGGAACGGAGCCAAAGACCATTCTGGCGCTATCCGTCATCGTATCAGATACGGAAGAGGAAGCCGCCGAGCTCGCAGGCACGTTAAAGAGCATTCACGTTACGCTGGCAAGCGGCAAAACGGTTAATGTTACATCGCTTGAGCAAGCGGAAGAATTCGCAAAGCAATCGGGTGAGACATATGAGACTGAAGAACGCGACGTCGAAGTTATACAAGGGACGAAAGAAACGGTCCGCAAACGGCTCCTGGAATTAGCTGAGCGGTATGAAACAAATGAGATGATCTTCGCAACAGTTGTGCCTGATTTCGAGAAGCGGGTTCGTTCGTTCACGCTGCTCAAGGAAGCGTTTGAAGATCACACGGTATAACGCAATAGAGAACGAGTACCGTGATCCGGTTTGACTTCGCATCGATAGAGGGGAAATTGCTCGATCTGATCCAAGGAATCGTTGATGTGGGATTGTCAAATGTGATTAGAAAGCAGGTGGCAGGAATGCCGGAAAGCCGTATCGTTATCCGCTCGGGAACGTCATTGGACAGCGAAGCGATCAAGCATGTATTGCTTGACGCTAACGGACATTTAGAGAACACGCTTTCCCGGAAACAGTGGGAAAATTACAAAGCGAATATCGAAGCAGCGGCATCCGGCAAAGGCAACGCAACGAAAGCACGTCTGGTTGCCGAACTGGATGGGGAAATCGTCGGAACCGTTTTCCTGTTCGAATCGTCGGAGCTGGCCTATGGGTATGCGGGTATTCACACACCGATTATCCGCATGCTCGCAGTGGCCAAAAAAGCGCGTGGTCTGGGTGTAGCGACAGAACTCATTCGAGTCGTCGCTGCGCTGGCGCGTGAGAGTGGAGCGGAGTTAGTTCATCTTCATACATCGGATATGATGGAATCGGCCGTTCGTCTGTATGCGCGGCTGGGCTTCGAGCGGGCTTACGATTATGACACGCTCAACGGTGAAGTTCTTGCAATGTGCTATCGACTGCCTCTGAACGAGACGGAGCTGCTGAAATGTATAAATTTTAAATAGGGAGGATCTGCAATGGATATTACTGTAAGTGTTCTGGATAGCAGTCCACGACTCGAGGGAGAAACAACAGAGGAAGCACTTGCTCTCACAGTCAAGTTAGCCCAAAAAGCTGAGCAATTGGGATTTTATCGTTTTTGGGTGGCCGAGCATCACGGTATGGAACATGCAACAGGCTCATCGCCTGAAGTTTTGGTCTCTTATCTTCTGGCCAAAACAAATCGGATTCGAATTGGTGCGGGAGGAGTTATGCTTCAGCACTATAGTCCGTATAAAGTTGCAGAAAATTTTAATGTTTTGGCTGCACTTGCTTCAGGGAGAGTGGATCTTGGGATTGGTCGTGCTCCTGGAGGCCTTCCACATAGTACAAGAGCATTACAGCGAGGGGCTGCAGCAGACCCGCTGGCAATTGAGGAAAAACTCAGCGATCTGAAACATTTAGTACATGACAATCTAGGGGGAAATCACCCACTTGCTGGTCTGAAAGTAATACCAAGTCCAACGGTCGTACCAGATATTTATCTTCTGGGAGCAAGCGTCGGCAGCGCTGAACTGGCTGCAAAGCTGGGCCTGCCTTACGTGTTTTCTTACCTGATCAACAGTAATCATGAAGAAGTCCAGAAGGCTATTCATGTCTATCGCAGCAGCTTTCAATCTGAGCAGGACACAAAACCAGAGATAATTGCTAGCCTGACAGTTGAAATAGCGGAAACTGAGGAGGAAGCCCAGTCGCTCACATCTGAGCAAAAGGCATTCAGAGTTAACCTATCCAGCGGAAAGGCAGCGACACTACTTACACGAGAATCTGCCGAAGAGTTTGGTAACCAAAGTGGCGAAGACTTCACGATTGTTGAGCGTAAATTCGGGATTATTCAAGGGACGAAAGAGTCTGTCAAAGAACAGCTTCTTTCGCTGCAGAAAGAATTTAGTGTAAACGAGTTTATTATATCGAGTAATGCAACTTCGTCCAGTAAACGATTGCGCTGGCTGGAGCTACTAAGTGAGGCTTTGTCAGATAATTGATAAATTAATCAAGTCGAAGTAAATCCAATTCATAATAATTATTTATTAATTAAATTCATAAGATGAATTAGACGCTGACTATCGTCAATGATACAGTTAAGCCCAGATCAAACATTATATATTCCCTAATAGATCTTAAACGATTACAGGAGGCACAGATTCCTTATGACAGCACGTACAAAAAACATATCGATTATGGATGCCACGGGGGTAATCGATGGCGCAACACCGACAGATACGTTTCGGAATTCCGTTGACTTGGCGCAGCATGCAGAGCGTTGGGGATATCGTCGCTACTGGCTTACCGAGCATCACAATATAGCATACATCGCCAGCGCGGCTACTTCGGTCGTAATTGGCCATATAGCCGCTAACACTAGCACCATTCGTGTCGGTTCTGGTGGCATTATGCTGCCGAATCATGCGCCGCTGGCGATAGCCGAACAGTTCGGCACGCTGGAGTCGCTGTTCCCGGGCCGTATTGATCTTGGACTAGGCCGTGCACCCGGCGCCAATCAACCTGCCGCACGTGCACTGCGCCGAGGTGTGACCAGCGACGATTTCCCCGAGCAGTTGAATGAACTCCGTTCCTACATGAATCCAACGCTTGGTGGTGCGGCCCCCGGCGTGAGAGCCATTCCCGGCGAGGGACTGAATATTCCGATTATACTGCTAGGCTCCAGCAACTACGGTGCCAAGCTTGCCGCACAACTCGGATTGCCGTTCTCATTTGGAGGCCATTTCTCCCCCGACTATTTGCTGCCGGCGCTGGAGCTCTATCACCGCAATTTCCGTCCGTCGGCGATATTAGATAAACCTTACGTCATTCTGGCTATTAATGCCGTAGTAGCGCCTACCAATGAAGAGGCGGAATGGTTATTCACGACGGCTGAGCAGGAGTTTCTGAACGTCATGCGTGGTAATCAAGGAATTCTTCTACAACCTCCTACGGATATGGATGTTCTGTGGAATCAACAGGAGAAGGCGGCCATTCGCGGTAGAATGCTTCCCTACGCAGCTATTGGTAGCCCAGATACTGTGCAGCGCAGGCTAAAACGGGTTCTAGAGCAGACGAAAGCAGATGAACTGATGATAAGTGGCATGGTGTATGATCATGATGCCCGACTTCGCTCATTCGAGTTGCTAGCAGACCTATTATAAAACACACCATATAACCGAAAACCACCATCATAATCCGTGGCAGTCATTTGGGCGCACCTTGCTCAAATGGACTGCCTCTTGCTTATGTATCTGTTCAATTTCAACGATAAAAGTTTGAATATCTTAATTCATATTGGAGGTGCTTAGTTGAATATTGAAAACATAGAAGCATTTGTGTATATCAATCACTATGGCAGCTTCAACAAAGCTGCCGAAGCTCTCTTTATCTCTCAGCCTACCGTTACAACCCGTATACAATCGCTAGAGCGGGAGTTAGGTTGCCAGTTGTTCAATCGGATGGGTAAACAAATTACACTCACTGATAAGGGCCGGCAATTTATGCCGTATGCACAGCAACTTGTCGAGACCTATCAAAAAGGGAGACAGCGCCTTGTGTCCAAAAACACGATACCAAAGGAAGTACGCATCGGAAGTACGATTTCGGTTTCCAACTATCGGATGGCTCCCATGCTGGTACATTTGAGCAAACGGTTTCCGCACATCCTGTTCAATTTGACAACAGGGTCGACCCAAGTCCTGATCGACAAGTTAATGGATAAGGAGATCGATTTGGCTTTCGTTCGCAAAGTGGCTATTCCGGCAGTGTATAGCTATCGCTTTCTTGATGATCCGATAAATCTCTATGTATATGCTGACCATCCTCTAACTAAAACTAGACGTGTTTCCATAGAAGATATCAGTCATGAAAGCCTGGTCTTTTTTGAGTGCGGATCACTGGACTGGGAGCGAATTCATCGTGTATTCGACAGTATGGAACATCCCCCAAAAATCAAATTCATGGTTGATAATTCTGAAACCGCCAAGAAGCTGATCTTGAATAAGGCGGGGATTGCTTTCTTGCCCGCTACTTGCGCCGAGAAAGAGGTTAAGGAGAACAAGCTTGTACCCATAGAAATAGTAGAAACCGCAGGCGTCTCCGTACAGACTGATCTCATCTCGTTGGATGGTAACCATTTGAATATCATTGAAGCGTTACTTGAGCTGAATACGAATTGTAATGAGTGATTATTTAGTTTCACACAGCTTTATTCATTTTGGAAGAGAAAGAGCCGATCAGTTAGATGGGCTTTTTTTTATGAAACTCTATCTACAAAAGAATTGTCTTAACTGGAAACGTTTCTTTATATTGTGTTAATCTGTCTAATGGTAAGTTCAATTTAGAGAGAAGGATGTTACTTGAAAAGAAACGTATTATATATTGAAGATAATGAGAAAATAGGCAGCTTTCTAAAAGAAGAATTGGAACAACGGGGATTTTCAGTTCAGTGGTTGCTCTCTGGTGAAGGAGCGGATAAAGAAGTGCATCAGCATGAAATCGTTATTTTGGATATCATGTTACCCGGTTTAGACGGATTTACTATAGGAAAACGATTGAAAAAGTTAGCTCCTGCTGTTCCTATTTTGCTGCTATCTGCTCGAACATCGATAGATGATAAGGTGGATGGTTTACAGTTTGCTGATGACTATTTAACGAAACCATTCCATACGGATGAATTAGTTGCAAGATTAGAAGTGTTAATCCGGCGAAGTGGTGGAACACATTCCGAACGTATTTCATTAGGAAATCATATTGAGGTAGATCCAGAAGTCCAAATGGTATTTGACAAAAGCACAGGAGAAGAAATTATATTGACCGGGAAACAACATCAAATTTTAATGTACTTCATACGTCACCCTAATCGAGTTTTACCAAAAGAACAAATTTATGAAGCGATTTGGGAAGAAGCTTATCTAACGGGTGATAAAACATTAATGGTACATATCCATCGACTGCGTCAAAAGCTGGAACGTCATCCCGGTTCTCCAGAGATTATTGAAACGTTGAAGGGAATAGGCTATCGGGTGAAACTATGAGACAGACTAGATCATTATTTGGTCGTTTTCTAAAAGGACATTTTCTATTTATCTTCTTTCCTCCAATTGTGCTTCTCTTCTTCTCTACGTTCATTGGGTTTTCTATCAATGGAGAAGAGCTGAATAGGTTTAATCAATTTAAAGTTGTACTACTTCTGTTTGGTTTTATTATTGTCTTTATTGTTGTCGCTTTTGTTATAATATCTTGGATTTTCTTCTTGAGACTTCGCAAACGTCTCACCCGCTTACAGGAGGTCATGTCATTTTCAGCTAATCATAACTCATTTCCTATACCCATATCTATTCAAAGTGATCGTATGGATGAAATAGACCAGTTAGGAAGTTCATTTAATTGGATGATTCAGCAGCTTGAAGACAGTCGCAAGCGTGAATATGAAGAGGAATTGTTACGCCATCGACTCATTGCGAATTTATCTCACGACTTACGAACGCCACTTACCATTTTGCGAGGACATATCACCAGATTAAATAAAGAATCAATGAGTCTAGAAGGACAAAATTCATTAACAGAGATGAATCATACAATTACAAGAGTCGGAGATCTCATGGATGATTTACTTTCCTATACATTGCTTACATCAGGGAAACATCCTTTTGGACCCACTTCAACAGATATCGGTCGTTTAGTAAGAGCATCTGTTGCTGCGTGGTATCCTGTTTTTGAAGAAAAAGAAATTCAGATTCATGTTGATTTACCTACAGATGAGACTTTTTATTGGGAAGCAGATCCTAAATGGATAACACGGGTTCTGGATAATTTATTTCAGAATGTTGTTCGTCATGCAGCAGAGGGGAAATATGCCAACATTGTGGTTGATGTAGAAAAAGAACAGATCATAATTGCAGACAGAGGTCCAGGTATGGATAACTCTTCCTATGAGCGTGGGGCAGGAATTGGTTTATCCACTTTAAATTATATGTTGAAAAAAATGAAGCTGAAAGCTGACTTTACATCAAATGAACATGGCACAAGAGTAGTTATTGGTAGGGCTTAACCTAAAGTTAACCTAGAAGTAAACCTGATGATAACTGAGATGTAACTTTGCTTCTTTATAATTAGAACCATAACCGAAAGGATGTGTTATGGTTGCTTACAATTAATAACTTAGTCAAACATCGTGGAACTGGGGAAATCTTATCAGGTATCAGCTTTAAAGCTAGACCAGGTAGAGTAACTGGGTTTTTAGGTCCAAATGGAGCGGGTAAAAGTTCTACACTTCGTATCCTGCTTGGGTTAGATCGTGCCACCTCAGGGAGTGCACTGATTAATGGAAAGCCATTCGCAGAATTACATAATCCTCTGGCAATAGTAGGTGCTGCACTTGATGGATTTGGAGCTCATCGTATGCGAACAGGACGGGCACACTTGCGTTGGATTGCTCGTGCTGCAGGATTGTCTAACTCACGTGTCGAGGAGGTTCTGGAAATAGTAGGTCTTACTAATGCAGCTGGTAAAAGAGTTGGGAAGTATTCCCTTGGTATGGGTAGAAGACTTGGAATGGCAGCTGCACTACTTGGTGATCCCAAAATATTGGTTTTAGATGAACCTGTAAACGGGCTCGACCCAGAAGGAATTCGGTGGATTCGGACGTTTTTACGTGAACGTGCTGAGTCTGGAAACACGGTGTTATTATCCAGTCATCTATTGGGAGAGCTTGCAGAGATCGTTGACGATGTGGTGATTATTAATCATGGAGAAATCGTTGCAGATGGAACCTTGGAAGAAGTAATAGGTAACCATTCCACGCTAGAGGAAGCCTTTTTTGCCCTGACATCTGAAAATGCAGGTGATGTTGTATGAGAGCATTCAACGCGGAACTATCTAAATTGTTCTCCCTGCCGGGCATTTGTCTTGCCTTTCTTATTGGAGCATTTGCCCCAGCGGTTATTGCTGCCTTGGACAGTATAGCACAAAAAGAGGAGATTATTGCTGGAGTTAGCACACGGCTATCGGAAGTTGGCTATATTGGACTCGCTCTTGGTGTACAAGGGGTCATTATACTTGGTGTGATTGCTGTCAGCAGCGAGTATTTGACAGAGAGCAGTGAATCTGGTGGAGGAGGGCAGATTACAACAAGTTTAACTGCTGTTTCATCCCGACTTCATTTTTTGCTGGCAAAAGCAGGCGCTGTGACAGTGGTCAGCATACTGCTTTGTATTGTTGCTATTATGACAACTGTGTCAGCAACACATCTTATTCTTGGTGAATATGCCCCTGCATATGAATGGTCTAGACTTATCGGTGCAGTTTGTTACTGGACATTCACTGCTCTTTTAGCACTTGGGATTACTTTACTAACTAAGAATGGCATCATCCCGCTAACTGTGCTTATGATAAATTCATCCCTCGTATCATTTAGCGTCCTGCTTTATAAGGTTACAAAGTTGGCGTTTTACTTACCAGATAGGGCTGGCGCTGAAATGTTTATGTTTACGAGCGACACCCTGTTTACAGGCAGTTTATTTGACAGATTTCACACTCCGTACACAGGCGGTTTAATCATGTTTGCCTGGGTCGTCGTTATTTTCATTGTTGCAGCTATTGTGTTCCATAGGAGGGACGTTGCATCATGAGTGTCTCATCCAGTAGAAAAATAACACAAATCCTTGGTGCTGAACTGGATAAATTAATTACATTACCATTGATATGGCTCACTCTTATGGGGACATTCATTCTTAATTTAGTGTTAGCCGTAGCTTTTACTTCTGCTGGTCTACAAGAGGCTGCAGGAACGCAAAGTGTACTGAATGTAGGACTCGCTTCTATGGAATATCTTCAGGCAGGGTTCATTATTCTTGGTATCTTAACTACTTGTTCGGAGTATATTGGTGGACAGATTCGAACTACTTTAATTACGATACCTTGGCGTGGGATTCAATTATCCACGAAGCATTTGGCAGTGCTAATGGTAACCATTCCTGCGGCGTTTATAATTACTGCATCAGGCGTACTCTTTACTTTTATTATGATGAGAGACACAGCAGAAGTGATTGATTTAAACACAATATTTAAAGCATTGGTAGGTGCAACAGGCTATCTAACATTAACCACACTTCTCAGTGCAGCTATAGGTGGTTTAGTAAGACGAACTACTCCTGCTTTAGTGGTACTACTTGGTTATTATTTCATTGTCAGTCCATTGACGAGAGTTTTTCTACCTAGTATTAAAAAGTTTTTAAATTATTTTCCGGATACGGCAGGATATTATATGTATATGCCGCTTTCCTCAGATGAAATAAATGTCCTTACACCAATGCAAGGGACGGGTATTTCAATGTTATGGACACTGAGCTTTATTACAGCAGCTATTGTATTTTATCGGAAAAGAGATGCCTAAGTTTTCAGCCAGTATTTATGAGCATACGATCGCAATCACGTCAGACAGACCGCTGATTTTAACAGCTCAGCAATAATAGATACGAACGGACGGGACTGCGTCATTTCAGGAAAAAGATCCTGCGGACCAATTTTTTGAATCCATTATTGTTTTGGAGAACTACGAGAACTCAAATACACACTTTGATTTTACTGTATATACATCGTTGGAGAGCTTCGGTATCACCATTACGTACAACGAGGGATTTCTGCAGGACACCCCTGTTGAGAGCTATGTTGAATAGTTTATCAACAGTATTAATCTTCTCCGTGAAGCTTCAGGAATGGAGGGATTTAAGCGGCGGTGAATTCAGCTTGCATTTGTTTCAAGGAAATCATTTCTTCCTGAAAAATCGGCCATGAAAATATACGCGGGATCACACAGGAAACTCAAGAGAGGACTGAAATCCCTACTCGTCCGTCCGCCAAGATAAAACAAGCTGCCCCGATATCACGGAAGCAGCTTGTTTTTCCCTCAACCCTTATGTAAAATGCTCATCTGCTAAACAAATGCTTGTCTGATCTCCAGACGGCAGCTTATAGCTTTATTGCGTAAGCTGCTGATAGGCGCTCTCAGACAAATAGTTCTCCATGAAGCTTACATCACGGTTTTGAAGTTGGATCACTTCTCTGATTACTTTGATACGTTCTGGTTTGGCCAGTTCATAATTGGAATGCAACTGGACTTCCAACGGGGCTACGGGGATCGACATTCCTAAATAATCCTCAACTCGTCTCATTTTCCACACCTTGGAACTCAGTTCCAGATATTCATCCGAAGCGGTGTTCGCAATTTCAATGATAACCCCATCAATATTCAGTCGTAAAAACGACCATTTATTCTCTCCTTCGTTCATTGAGTAGGTCGGTGCATCCGTTGTGGATAGCCAATGCTTATTAAATATAGGAGACGGGTTTGTTTCTGGTAGGTAGTCTGTAAACAATTGGGCAATTCGCTCTACATCAGCACTTTGTTTGAGCAGGATATCCAGGCCATTCGGCTGTATATCTTCACAACCCTGGATCTTGGAAGCTACGGAGCCAACCACAATCCAATCCATATCCGTATGAATAGAAACACGGTCATATACAAGCTTTAAAATCCCATCAATTTTTGTCACAAATTCGATCTCCTATCATATTAAGTTATTAATACCTATATAATACAGTAGCATAAATTATGAGGTATTTCGATAGGAATAAAGTCATCCCTATCTCCCAATACAGCGGTCAGGTTGGAGAAGGCGTTGGGTGCTGATCGGAAAAGGCGAGTGACTACTAACAGTGCGAGCAGTTATGCTTGAGAGGGAGTTTGACGCTAAAGATAAGACCCTTAACCGGATGAACTACAGCTACTTACAGGGCAAAAGGTGGGTGTCGATACTTCCTCATTGTTCCCTGTGCACGGCTTGGTTGATGGTAAATCAGAAGGTGGATCTCTTGACGACAAATGTCGAGAGACAAGAACTTGTTCCATTTCCGAGTAGATGGATATCTAAACTTCAAGCAAGGAAGGGCGAAACGTTCTTCCTTTTCTCGCATGTAAGCTTTAGATGACAGTGTTGTAGGTGTAACGTAGATCTGCATCTGAGATGGATTGTTCGCATTGAATATGATCGCGTCCAAGCGAGCAGCTTCATCAGTTCTGTCCCCGAACCTGCTTCGGCTTGAAGAGAGGAACGGGATATCATTTACATAATCATCTGCAACAAGTATATGACACTTTTCTCGATGTACTCTCCTTCTTCATCTCTAATTTTCACGATAATCAGTAAGCTACCAATCGTGTATTGACACAAATTTATCCTAATGATAGGATGAATATATTCTAAAGTTAGGATAAATAATATTAGGATATCTAGAATTATGGTAAATTAGTTTTGATTATTACTAAGACAAAGGAAATATTAATAAAGGCAAGTAAAATATTAACTTGCTTACACACAAGGAGTTGTTAATTTATGACAAACACCTATTCAGAAAAACAAAACACAGTCGCGATTACCGGCGCGGGAAGTGGTTTGGGACGAGATATGGCCCTTGGTTTTGCCAAGAAGGGCTATCAAGTCTTTGGTACGGCACTCTTACAGGCAGAAGTTTTGGATTTGGAGCAAGCATCTGAAGGCAAAGTATCTCTTAGTGTCTGCGATATTACAGACAAAGAGGGAGTGGCCGCTTGGGTACATCAGGTATCCGATATTGTCGGCAATAGAGGATTGGATATTCTTATCAGTAACGCAGGCATACTAACTCCTGGACCACTTGAAGTGTTATCTATAGAAGCGATTAGACGTGAGTTCGAAGTTAACGTCTTTGGTGGTTTGTCTGTAATTAATGAATTCCTCCCATTATTAAGAAATGCTCGTGGACGTATCGTTCAAATTGGTGCGATGACAGGTCGTTTCCCACTTCCATTTAACGGGCCTTCGAGTGCTTCAAAGGCAACTCTTGAGGCATTTGCAGATGTTTACCGTACTGAATTGAAACCCTTTGGTGTGGAGTTCATAATGATTCAAGCAGGAAACATGGTGACAGGGGGACCCGAAAAAACAGCCAGAGCACTTAAAAAAGTGGCAGAATCAATGACTGAAGAACAACGTGAGCTCTATGGAAAATCTTTCGAGGATTTTACCCATGCTCTTAACACAATGCAAGGAAATGGGCTCGCGTCTTTAAAGGCTGCTGAGCGTATAATTCAGGTTTCCGAACAAACGCCTGCCCCAATACGAGTCGAATTGGGTGAGGATGCAGCAGAGATTCTAAGACTTGTTCGTGAAAAATCTGATGAAGAATTAGATTCACTTCGAATCAAAATTAGCGGTCTTAATTACTAATAAAAAATAAATTTTAGGAGTTGTAAACATGACAAGCTTAACAAAAACCAGCCTTGATGGCTTTCATGCAACAACAACAGCGCAAAATGCGGATCAACTTGTACGCAATTTTTTCAAAGCAGTTAATGAACAAAACTATGATGAATTCAATACTATTTTAGCACGTAACTTTTTGTCATATTCACTCGAAGGAATGACAAGTCTTACATCAACAAAGGAATATTACTCTAAACTTCACGAAACTTTTTCAAATCTAAAATTTCAAGTACATGAGAATATTGGAGTATTAGTTGAAAATGATTTAGTTGCTGTACGTACAATTGTAACTGGTACTCATACAGGAACTTATGAAGGTGTAGAAGGAACTGGGAAGGATATTCAAACCTCAGTATCTCACTTCTTCCGTTTCCGTGACGAACGGCTAGTTGAACAATGGCATTTAATGGACACTTATCGTATTCTCGTTACAATAGGTAAAATTCCAGGGGTAGCTGCAGGATTCCAACAAATGTTAGGAGTCCCAGAATCGCCAAATGGTATTTTCCAAGAAAGATTAGGGACAGATTTCGGAGCGACTCGTAGTGGCCGTCCAGCAACCCGCGAAGAATCACGTGCAATTGGTCGTCGTCTATATGACGGTGTTATTACTACAGGAAACGCCAAAGATGTAGATGCGTTAGCTGAAGGATACATGCAAAATACAGGATGGACACCTGATGGACGAGATATTTTTGGCCATGGATGGGCGGTTGGAAGAAGTGCAATGCCTGATGGACGTGCAATTCATACTCACGTTGTAGCTGAAAATGATCGTGTCGCTTCTTTAAGTGTCTGGGATGGTACAATGACTGCGAGTGGACAACCTGTTGATTTCATGACAGTTGACTTCCTGCGAATTGAAGATGGTCTTGCGGCCGAACATTGGGATACTGTTGACTACGTACGTTTGTATCAAGCGTTTGGCATGCTGCCAAAAAATATTTAACCAAGATTGAATGGTCATCTGATACGAATAAATAAAAGAATATCGAATATTGCTATATGACATGTGGTTAATCCTTAAATATAAGAAAAATCCTAATGTTAGGATATATTCAAATCATAGAAAGGAGCATTAGTTATGATTTCGAGTTTAAAAAGAATTAATGAACTGGCTGCAAAAGCACGCAATGAAGGCTTAACAATTGAAGAAACGAAAGAAAGAGCACATTTAAGGCAAGAATACTTGCGTGAAATTCGCGGACAACTATTGACGACTATGACCAGTTTAACGCTTGTAAATGAGTCAGGAGAAGACATCACGCCGACAAAGTTAATCGTCGAAAAAACAAAAAAATATAGAAGTACATTTCCATTTTAAGCTGTTAATAATAAAAACGTCTGATTAGATTGATTGGGAATAAATCATATTTCAAGGGAGGTTTTTAAATGAAAAAACATCGAATTTATCCTGAAAAAGGAATGGAAATTGGCTTATATTCAATCGGGGATCATTTAAGAAACCCGTTAACTGGTCAACGGGTTTCTGCCCAGCAGCGGATTCAAGAAATAATTGAAACAGCGAAGCTGGCAGAAGAGGCAGGTCTTGATGTATTTGCGGTAGGGGAAAGTCACCAACCTCTATTTGCGACAAAAGCACATACTGTTATTCTTGGTGCGATTGCACAGGAGACAAAAAACATTAAAATTGCTAGCTCTGCAACGGTACTTAGTACATCGGATCCAGTCCGTGTTTATGAAGACTTTGCAACGCTAGATTTAATTTCAAATGGACGTGCAGAGATTGTGGCAGGACGAGGCTCCCGACTAGGTGCATACGAATTACTTGGTTTTAATATACAGGATTATGAAGAACTTTTTGAAGAGAAACTTGAACTGCTTCTGAAAATTAACGAAGAAGAACGAATTACTTGGAATGGACAGTTCCGAACACCATTAAATAATGCAGAAATATTACCACAGCCACTTAATGGTTCAATGCCTATTTGGCGTGCAGTAGGGGGACCGGCGGCTAGTGCCATTAAGGCTGGTTACGCAGGGGTACCGATGATGCTAACTACACTTGGGGGGCCATCCAGAGCTTTTAAGCCAGCAGTAGATGGTTTTCGTGAAGCAGCCGGACAGGCAGGTTTTGATCCTGCAACATTACCAATAGCAACAACAAGCTTAATGTATGTAGCAGATGACAGTCAAACCGCGTTACGCGAATATTATCCACATCTAAATAGTGCAACAATTCAATTAAAGGGTGGAGGCTATCCTACACAACAATTTGCTGCAGCAATAGATCATCGGGATGCGTTGATGGTGGGATCTCCACAACAAATTATTGAAAAGATTTTATATCAATACGAAATGTATGGACACCAACGTTTCTTAGGTGAAATCGATGCAGGCGGTGTTACCATGGATCAAATGAGGAAAAATATTGAGCTCATTGCAACAGAAATTATGCCAGCCGTAAAAAAATATACAGCGAAGTCATAATAGGAGGTATACAAATGAATATTGAAATTATCAAACCACAAGATCAAGCTAAAGGAGAGTTTGACGGAGGGAAAATAAAAGAGCAAAAACCGATTGGCTTTTCTGGAGAAGGATCTATAATTGATCGGCTAGGTTCATTATTTTACTGGGCTTGGGCGAACTCGAATGAACCTGCAGAAATTGGCTTTCACCCACATCAAGGTTTTGAAATAATCACTTATGTGATTGAAGGTAAAGCTTATCATCGTGATACACTTGGAACGGAAAGTATTGTAGAAAAGGGTGGAGCCCAGCTAATGCAAACTGGCTCTGGGGTTCAACATGCTGAATCATTAAAAGAACCATCTGAAATTTTTCAAATTTGGTTTGAGCCACATTTAAGCCAGGCAATAAAACGTACACCTATCTATTCTCAATACCGTTCTGACGAATTTTCTGTAATCGATAAAGAAGGAATAACGATTAAGACAATACTTGGTCACGATTCACCAATGAAAATTGCAACTGATGCAAAGATGTGGGAAATCAGTATACCTACTGGTAAGGTATTTACCCATAATCTTTTAGAGAATCGAATATTAGCTGGATTAGCTATTAGAGGCGATGGAGCTGCTTCATTAGATGCAAAAGCACCCACTCGATTTGAACATAAAGATTTCATTATTGTTCAATCAGGACAGGCTGGAGAAATAGCAATTCAAGCTTTAGAAAAAGATCTGACCATCTTTTTAATTGAAGTACCGACTGAAGTAGAGTATCCTTTATACAGAAAATAACGCAATCCTAGTGGGATATTTTGTTTTAAATAGGAGGATTTAGTTTCATGTATCAGGAAGATGAACAAAGTCAGATTGATTTAAGACTTTTCCGAGTCTGGTTAAAGGCGAGCAAAACTATTTTTGATAATGTCGTAAAAAAAATAGAAAGTTACGGAATTAGTCCAGAGAATTTCATGGTTCTGGAACTTCTTTATAATAAGGGACCTCACACAATCCAAATAATTAGTGAAGTATTGTCTATTCCTAGTGGGAGCATCACTTACGTTGTAGATAAGCTTGAAAAGAAGGAATTCGTAAAAAGGGAGCCAAGTCCAACAGATCGTCGAGTTTCAAAAGTAGTTCTAACAGACAAAGGTAATGATTTATTTCAAGAGATCTTTCCTCAACAAGTTGAAGTGATTTCTAAAAATTTATCTTTTATTAGTAATGAGGAAAAGATTCAATTAACGGAACTTCTCAAAAGGCTTGGACTTGGTGCTAGAAGTTTACGTTAATAAAATTTCTTATGAAAATAAAATGATCAGTGAATATATCGATCAGTATGTTTCCAAGTTGAAAATATAATGTAAAAAGGCACACAAAAACATCATCGAATAAACCGATGGTGTTTTTCTTTTTTTGCGTACCAATCGGGAATGGGATAAAGTTCTTGTCGTCTATGACATCAAGTTCTTGTTGTCAACAACTGTAAGAAGACAAGAACCTGATCCGATTACCGATTTGATATTCGTCTAAATAGTAAAGTAGTTCAAATTTGAGTACTAAGACGTTTGGATCTCTATCAAAGAGTTTTCATGAGAATCTGGAATTCAGACTTGTTTTGTACGTTTGCCATGATGTTAGAGAACAGACAGTCGTTTACAGATTGGGAAAATCCGCAGATCACGAGCATTAACAAGGAACCTCCACATGCAAATATGCGGATTTACTCATCGGAGGCGAATGCTCTTACGCAGCAAGAAGGATTGATAGTATCCCCTTTGAGTAGATTAAAACGCGATCTTCATTCCCGGCCCCCTTAATCTTCGTGCAGATATTTATGTCGAAGAAAAAGGGGGATTTGTGTGGGTTGAACGAAATTGTGTAATGCTTTGACTTTTACTTATAACGATTATGTAATTTCTCTTGATGAGATTTAAAAATATCCTCAATACCAATGTCGTACTTGTTGGCAATTACTATGACGTTCCCAAGTACATCACCAAGTTCTTCGATTAACTCCTGCTTATTTTCAGCGTATGTCCCGACGGATTCATCTGGACGATCTCGACCAATTTCTAACGCTCTAATAGCACGTGCTACTTCTCCCGTTTCCTCCGCTAAAAAACCAATGCGAATGAAAATATCGAGTTCTGACCACCCCCGTGCTTCATAATAATCCTTTACCCATTTTTGAAATGCATTTACGTCCAAGTTAAGTACCCCCTATTTTTATTAAACGGAATTTAACTATGATTATATAATAATCTTCAGAATGAGGATAATTTTATGAATCAAATAGCTATTTTTTGTGAATCTAACCCAGGAAGTAACCAATGATGATTACTATAGCGATTAGTATGAAAGTGCTCGATGCCCTTGGAGGATAAGGATTTAGGACTTGTATAATATTCAAACTTTATTGCAATCATAGTATCAGTTCTAATCTCAATGACTTGAATTAGACGATATGAAAAGATAAACTGAAACACATATTGCTCACCTTTTACTGATATTACAAATTAAACGATGCTAATTATGCTAACGATACATACAAGGGGTTTTCTATACTTTGGAAAAGGGAGAGTGCTCGATGAATATCTTATTGGCCGAGGATGATCCACGCTTTGGGCGTCTTTTTACTCATTTGTTAAAAAATAAAGGGAAATATAAAGTGGATTGGGTTACAAATGGCGAGGACGCTTATAATTATGCGCTTGCTACTCACTATGATATTCTAATTCTGGATTGGATGATGCCAGTAGAAGATGGCGTACAAGTATGCCGGCGTTTACGGAAAGAAGGATATAATGGAGCCATTCTGCTTTTGACAGCAAAGGATTCTGTGCTAGATCGAGTGGAGGGATTAGATGCAGGGGCTGATGATTATTTGATAAAACCCTTTGAGTTTGATGAGCTCAATGCCCGATTACGTGCTCTTTCACGCCGGAATTTCGCTCCCCTGCTGGAAGAGATTATCCATATTGATAACATTACTATCAATCGTACAAGCCGTACAGTGCATAGAAAAGGACAAGAAGAAATTCAACTAACACAACGGGAGTTTCAATTATTAGATTTACTAATGCAAAATAAAGGGAAAGTCTTAACC
Organism: Paenibacillus sp. GCM10012306; assembly: GCF_042649265.1. NCBI lineage: Bacteria > Bacillati > Bacillota > Bacilli > Caryophanales > Paenibacillaceae > Paenibacillus > Paenibacillus sp. GCM10012306. The sequence continues at coordinate 621,564 of NZ_JBHRYW010000003.1, forward strand.
CGCGAAGTCATACTGGATAGAATTTGGGGATATGATACTGAAGTCACAAGCAATCCAATTGATGCCACAATTAAATTATTAAGGAAAAAAATTGATACTGTAGGTGAAAATACACTGATTCAAAATATACGCGGGGTGGGTTTCAGATTTGATTAAGTTCGTGTTTGAGCGAATGCACAAGCGTCGGCAAAGCGAAGATATGTTTGTGAAAATGCGTAATCGATTAACCATTATGTATAGCGGGATGCTTGTGCTCTTTCTTCTAGTATTCATTATTATTGTTTATTCTTCACTTTTTTGGATGGTCTCTTATCAGCAGAAAAAAGAGGTTAATACTCTGGCAGATCAAAAATTACTTGAAAGCCAAAATCTTTTAAAAAGTGATATGAACGGGAATGATTCGAATGTCGATGGCATAAAGAAAATAACTCTTAATAATAATTACTTCTTTTATTATGTTTACAATCAGCAGGGTGAACTTATCGCTGCAAATGAGACTATACCAGACTTACGTCAATCCCTATTACAAATGCTCAAGGATTGGAGTGTCAAATATACAGACGTAAATAGTAAAACTGAAAACCTAACTTATTCAGAAAATGGGAATGAGTTTTGGAGGCAAAAAGATTCTAAGGATGGTAATCTCGATAATCGGGGATGGGAAAAGGATCTTCAAAATAATTGGGATAAGGATACTACCTTAACCGTTTCTTCTGGTAAAAAAATTCACATGGCCATAATGGCGCGGATCATTTATGATGGGGACCAGCGAATTGGGAAGATGTACCTTGGACAAGATACTACTTATTATTGGACTATAATAAACTGGATGCTTACGATTTTTATCGGACTAGCCATTTTATTCTTTATTATCTCTTTCTTAGTAGGTTCTTCTATGTCCAAACGGGCCATGGTCCCTATTATTAAATCATATACTCAGCAACGGCATTTTGTTGCAGATGCTTCACATGAGCTCCGAACTCCACTTAGCATACTTAATTCATCTATAGATGTTCTTGAACTTGAGGAAGGCGAAAATATTTCGGAATTTTCCCGGAATGTTCTAATGGATATGAAAGATGAAGTGAAAAGGATGGCAACTCTTGTTAATGATTTATTGTCTTTAGCTAGATCCGATGCAGGGTTAACTAATATTTCTTTTGAGACATTTGATTTTATACCCATTGTAGAACAGCTTGACCGTTCGATTCAGCCTTTGGCTGTCTCACGACATATTAAGCTGAATCTGCATACTCCTGCCGATCTTTTGGTCTCTGGAGATAAAGAAAGACTAAAGCAGCTGCTGTATATTTTACTTGATAATGCCATCAAATACACGCCTCAGCATGGAACGGTCAATCTCTTTCTTTCAATGGTTGTTAATGATGATGATGAAAGCTTACTTATTCAAGTGCAAGATACTGGCATTGGAATACAACCGGCAGATCAGAAAAAGATATTTGATCGTTTCTATCGAGTTGATAAAAATCGTACAAAAAAAATTGAAGGAACTGGAATTGGTTTAGCTATCGCAAAGTGGATTGTAGAAGAACACAAGGGTACCATACAATTATCAAGTCATTTAGGGGAGGGGAGCGTTTTTACGGTAAAAATCCCACAGATCAGCCGAAAATAACAACATGCAAAAAGCATAACCCTATTCATTTACGAATAGGGTTATGCTTTTTTTTGCGTATATACAAAATTCGGAATATGCATTTTTCATTAACTTTTCATTCTTTTACTATATTATTACCTCAGATCGAAGCACTAATTCTCAGTTTACTAAACTTGAAAGATTGGAGAGAAAACAATGAAAAAAAATAAAAGTTCTGATTTCTTACTCATTTTGTTAATTATTATTCTAGTTGGGGGTTTCATCTATTATAAAACTGATGGTCATTATCTAATGAATATCCGATCATTTAATGATCATTCCTCAATGAGTAGCAATTCAAACAATAATGATTCTTCGAATATCAGTTCCAACGAAGATCATTCTTCAATGAATATGGGTACAAATACCAGTCCTTCAATGAATGGAAATTCGAACTATATGTCTATGGATAAAAGTAATGGAATGAATATGGGATCTACAGATCCCAATGCAACACCCGTAACAAAGTTAGTGGCACAAAATTTGAACGCTCCAGTTAAAACCTTCAATATTACCGCTCAAGTAGCCAATTTAAATTTAGGTGGCGGAGCTATGGTCGAAGCATGGACATACGGCGGAAGTGCACCAGGTCCAGAGATTCGGGTCAAAGAGGGGGATAGGGTGGTAGTGAATTTGACAAACAAGCTGCCTGAGGGTGTGACCATCCATTGGCATGGTCTGAATATACCAGGGGCAGTGGATGGAGTTGCTGGTGTTACACAGGACGCTATTAAACCTGGGGAAACCTACACTTATAATTTTATAGCAGACCAGCCTGGAACGTATTGGTATCATTCTCATCAACAAAGTGAAGTACAAACGGGATTAGGACTTTTTGGAGCTGTTGTCGTAGAACCCAAAGAAGAAACCATCAAATACGATAAAGATTATACCGTGGTTCTCCATGAATGGAATATCAACGGACTCTCCAAAAAGAAAAATAAAGACAAATTCAATGATAAAGGCAGTTTCAACAGCGGTAATCTAAATAATGAACTAGTGGAAGCCATGACAGATGTGAAATACAACATGTTAACGACCAATGGGACTATTGATAGTAAACATTTCGATGCAAAACCAGGTGATCTTGTTCGTCTCCGCTTGGTCAACACAGGTAATACAACTCATTTATTAACCTTACTAGGTATTCCATTCCAAGTTGTGTCTCTTGATGGAAGGGATCTTGTTGGTGGCCAAACAACTAATCAAACGTTACTGCCAATTGGCGGAGGTAACCGTGTTGATATTAGCTTTAGAGTACCCGATAGCGGGAATGTTCAACTAGTAAACGCTGGACCGGATGCCAGTCAACCAAACAAGAAGGTATCCGTTAGTATTGGGAACCGGAACTCGACGGGTACAGCCACTTCAGATAATCCAAACAATTATAAACTGTTTGATTTTATGACATACGGTACCCCACAAAAGGGAGTATTTAATTCCGATTCTACCTTCACTCAAACAGTTGACATGGAATTGAGTTCAGGTAAAGTACCAGGCATGGATTGGGCATTTCTAATCAACGGTCAAGCCGCACCAAATATTCAGCCGCTTGTAATTAAAGAAGGCGACACCGTAAAGATAAAGTTTGTAAATGATAGTAATGTTATTCATCCTATGCACATTCATGGTCACACTCTCCAAGTCCTTACGCGCAATGGAAAGGCAGCAGAAGGAAGTCCGGTCTATTTAGATACACTGAATGTGTTACCGCATGAAACATATGAGGTTGCATTCGTGGCAGATAATCCCGGCATTTGGATGATCCATTGTCATAATTTAAAACACGCGGCAATGGGGATGAATATGATGGTTAATTACGAAGGCATATCCACTCCGTTTGTAGTTGGAGGAACATCTGGTAATCACCCTGATTAAGGTGCAAAACAATCAATTTTCATCAAAAAAAGGTGTTGGTCACGTTATGAAGAGAAATCCAATCACACGATATCGTATTGGCGTTTGGAAAGGAATTGCCCCGCTGTTGCTACTTTTGCTTATGCTGGCATCATGGGTATCCATTCCGACTCAGGCACATGCGCATGCCATCGCCGAATTGAAGGTACCGGAACCGAATACACAAATGAACGAAAGCCCCCCAAGGGTTGAAATACACTTTAATGAGCAGATTGAAATGGGTATGGGCGGGGTCCAGGTATTAGATTCCTTGTCCAAATCCGTCACTGAAGAGAAGAGTTCCACTTCGGTGGACCGCCGTATCATTTCACTTGCCTTACCCAAGCTTGACGAGGGGATCTACACCGTATCCTATTCGGTTGTATCAGCGGACGGACATCCAGTATCTGGGTCCTATATCTTTGTGGTAGGAAATCCACCTAATGCTAAAGATGCATCTGTTTTTGATCAGCACGAGCAAATAGATCATTCCAGTAATGGTACATCAACTGAGATCAGCGCCAACAAACTACTTTTATATACGAGCAGGGGGCTATACTACGCGTTTTTAATGATGAGTACCGGATTGATGTTTTGGTACGGATTATTGCGGAACAACACAGAAGCTCAGGAGAGACTTCTCTATAAATGGGGTTTATGGGTGGTTAGGGTATTTGTGATTGCTAGTATCTTCTACGTATTTATTCATGCTCGCGATTTGATGCAGGACCAGCCGAGCACGGAGTGGAGCAAGCTATTCACAACGACCGAGATTGGTATCTCCTGGCTGATATTAATTGTCCTTGTTTTTGTTGGTATCCTTGTATTAAAATCTGGAACTGCCGTCAAAATGATCTGGGCAACCGCGCTTCTGATATTGGAAGGCTTGAACGGGCATGCTGCCGTTTATGAGCCGAAATGGTACTCGCTGTTGTTGGACGTTGTGCATCTCGGGGGAGCAGCGATATGGGCAGGAGGACTATCGTTTCTACTGTTGTTATGGTTGAAGGATCGTAAAGAAGCCGGCCGCTTTGCCGTAGCGTTCTCACAAGCCGCATGGATCAGTATCATCTTGTTGACGCTGACTGGCACTTTGAGTGTTCTGTTGTTTCTCCCAAGTTTGTCGTATTTATTCTATACATCCTGGGGTGTTTTACTTCTTATTAAGACTTCGCTTGTACTGATGGTTATTGTGATCGGAGCTCTACTCAGGCTTAGAGTGCGTCGCGGCGATCTTCTGTCGGGAAATCTACTTAAACTTGATGGAAGCCTTATGGCGGCAATTTTAATTGTAGTGGGTATATTCACTTACATTAGCCCGCTTCCTGCCAATACACCATACTCCAAGCATGTGATTGAGGCGGACAAGCAAATTACCTTACGTATTACTCCGAACGTTCCGGGAGAAAACCAATTTATCGTCAAAGTCTGGCTACTGGAGAAAACCGGAGAACCAAAGCGGGTCAAACTGTTGCTCCACTCACTAGACAAGCCGAAACTGGGGGCGATTGAAATTCCCTTAAACAAATCTGAGGACAAAGACAATGATAACATTCCAGATTTTATTAAATCAACTTATCAGGCAACAGGTCAATTCATTCCATTTCCGGGTAAGTGGAAGGCTGAAATTCGAATTCTGACTCAAGAAGATAACGAAATGGTACACGAAGAAGCCTTCCGGAATTACTGAGCTGTAAAAAGAGGATGAGTCAGGAAATTAGAGTTTGCTTATTAAAACTATATGGATAGGATGTTGATTTTTATGAAAAAATGGTTGATTGCAGGATTTACCTATATGTTTTTGTTCCTGTTCGCAGGAATTGCTAGCGCCCATGTGACAGTTAAACCAATTGAGGTGAGCCAAGGATCATATGAGGTATTTACAGTTCGTGTACCCAGTGAGACGAGCGGGACAACGACCAAGCAAATTGAAATTAAAGTTCCAGACGGTGTCGAGGTGCTTCGAATTGAACCGAAATACGGCTGGACATATTCTCTAAATAAAGGTACAGGCGATAAAATTATTGGAATTGTATGGAAAGCTGAAGGTGAAGGACTGAAAGTAACTGAATTTACGGAGTTCCGTTTTCAGGGGAAAGTCGGTGTTGATGTAAAAGAACTGAACTGGAAAGCGTATCAAACCTATGCGGATGGTAGTAAGGTAGACTGGGTTGAAGCTTCTGACGGTCAATACCCTGCTTCTATAACGGTTGTTACGCCAGCGACCGGTACGGATCAAGGTCACGGGGGTAGCACTGTAGCACAGTCAGGTGCTGCTACAGGTCAGACAATTATCAGTGGAAACCAACAGCAATCGGCAGCTAACGGTTTTAATCGTGGAATGACTATTTTTGACCGTGGAATCGCTATAGCAGCATTTATACTCGGAGTCATTGCTATTGTTATTTCCTTTGTCTGCAAACCACGAAAAGGTTGAAGCGGCGGCGCCAATAATGAAGGATGCTGAAAACACGTCAACAAGAGTATAATAAAAACAAAATTGCGTCTTTTAGATCTGTCTCCTAATGTAATTAATTGGATGCTGGGAATCGATCGTGCAGATCAGCGGATTTCATGTTAGAAATTATTATTCATCTTTAGTAGATGCCAGCAATGGACCATTGCTCTTATCTCACCATGAAAGTGGAAAAACAGAGTGAAATATCAGAAAGAGACGGCAGCCTCAGGGCTGTCGTTTTTGGTGGTATATTATTCTCTTGAAGGATTAATATGGATGATGTAATATTTATATCTATATCTTCCTGAAAGGAGAGCTTTACCCCAAATGAATATACTTTTTAAAAGGGCACTTTGTATGTTTTTGGTTGTGTCCATGCTAGTTATTCCAGGTCTTACCCAAACTTCCTATGCTTCTGCAGAGGATGTTGTTGTTACCAAAGCTTTTATCCAAAGTGTAAAAACAAATCTTCCTGCTCTTTACAAAAAAGAGTACAAAGCTTTATCTAAAAATGAAGCTAAGAATCTAAACGCTTTAATGTCACTGGACCGCAAACAACTCTTGCATGCCCTTGCAGAAGTAGCAGGAGAGTCCCAAACGTCTCAAAAGATGGTCGTTGATTTCTTCTCACGTTACTTAATGAAGGATTATGTGTTATTTCTAAATGAGCTCGAGCCTCATCCTAATAGTCAAATAGCCAAGAGTGTTTCTGCGTACAAGATCCTGCTGGCTGTCACTACGCCCAAGCAACAAGCAGTCCTGGAGAAAGAATTGGCTGAGAATAAAAACTTCGGGGTTCGATGGATCATTTACAATCTTTTTGTCGATAAATACGGAGATTCAGCTGTAAATATATTTGTTAAGTTTATCCCTACAGAAAAGAATCAAGATATTCGAACCCAAATGATCGTGTTTGCATTTGAAGCCGGAGACCGGAATCCGGAACTGCTGCGCGTAATCGTACAACCTTATCTTGAAGTAGGGGGGAGTAACGCCAAGAATGTGTATCGTAATTCTATTGTCCTCATTAATCTCGATCAACATGAATACAGAGAAAAAATATGGGCTAAATACTTGATTTATAATCTCGACGATCCGGCTTCCGCCAAGTTATGGAAAGATTTAGGTTGGTCGGCAGCGGGACTTAGAGATATATTCAAGGACGATCCGGTTGTTATGAAGCGATTAGTAGAGATGGACCCTAAGATCCTGTACGAATATGATTATGTAGATGAATATGATATATACCAGGGTTAATTAGTGAGGTTAATAAAATAACATGCCCGATTAACTTAAAGGATAGCCGGCTCGTTGTGAAGCCAGCTATCCTTTTTACGTTATACTGACTTCTGGAAAATCGCAGCGCTAAAGATCCCTGCCGTTACATTATTCGTACTCGTATCCGAGTTGATATGCACGTTCCAGTAGGCCCTCAATATGCTGTGTAGATTCCGAAAGCGTATCAGTCAACAGCTCGACCCGGGATTCCTTCATTCTGGCATAGCCAGCGAGAATAACATTGAGATAGTGTGTCAGCGTTTCTTCACGCTTATATTTGGCCATGTGCTCCTGATCTCCGCCAGTCAGGCAGATCCACAGCACTTTCTTTTCTTCAACTTTCCCGAACAAGCCGAGGTTCCATACTTTATCCAAGTACCCCTTAAGCATCGAAGGTACACTATACTGCCATAATGGAAATACGAAGATAAGAGTGTCTGCAGCCAAAATTCGGTCCATTTCCTTGCGGACCTCGGGAGTGTGAGCTTTGTTCGGATTATACCAGTCTCGTTCGTCTTCCAATGTATACACAGGGTTAAATCCATCATGATGTAAATCGAGCAGATCTACCTCATGGTTATTTTTCTTCAAGCCTTCTACAAAACGCTGCATGACCTGATGTGTGAGAGAATCTTGACGAGGGTGAGTGACAGTAACTAGGGCTTTCATGAGTTAACGACCTTCCTTTGTGTCATATTTCCGGCTGCTTCTAGGTAAATCAGTAGTCCATAACCGGTTACAGATGCTATTATGGATGAAATACAACTTAACGTGAAGTATGCACTTTTAAGTGCAGTAGGTACTTCGAAGTCTATTAGTATATTTTTTATACTGTTAGTGAGATAGGAGTGTTGGTTACTTGAAGAAGTATAATAATGGTATGGATGTCGCACTGGAGATCGTCGGGGGGAAGTGGAAAAGCAGCATCTTATATCATTTGGACACCGGCAAGAAGCGAACCAATGAACTGAGAAGATTAATTCCCGCCATCACCCCTAAAATGCTAACACAGCAGCTTCGTGAGCTCGAAAAGGATGGCATTATCCATCGGATCGTACACTATGAGATTCCTCCCAAAGTGGAATATGAAATAAGCGAATATGGTTTTAGTCTAAAAACAGTGCTGGAGAGCTTTTGCTCATGGGGTGAGAGCCACATGGAGAAAACTTATGGTGACCGTTCAGTTTTCTTGGAGAAGTGACAGACGACCAAACACCTTCAAGAATGGACAGATAAATAAGTCTCAAGACTCAAGCTGGCGCCAATACTCATTGGTACCAGCTTGTTTTGGGTTTTCTTTAATTTTTTTCACATCAATCAAAATATCCTCTTATTCATCCACAATATGGTATAGTAACAAATAGTGACATAGGTCTATTAACCTATATCCTTCGAGTAAGAGTCAGCTATTAAATAGATTTGTGTATAGTAAGAAAAAGAACTGCGGGGGGAGCAAGGTGTTTTGTCATCAGTGTGGGGCCAAGAATGCCTCGGATCAGAAAATATGTGAAAATTGCGGGGCCAGATTATTAACGGAAGAAATGAGATTGGCTGTTTTGGAAATGGCGGCAGATACAGAGGTGCTTCGGCAGCCGAACACTTCAGCAGGAAAGCAAGAAGAGATTGCGTTGCAAGGGACGTCAACATCCACTCCTAGAAAAGGCAGCAGTCAGGTATTCCAGTGGGTCATTCCGTTATTGCTCGCAGGGGTCATTGGTACAGGACTTATGCTTTACTACAATCATGAATTGTCCGTGAATCAGGAGGTAATGGCTCTACAGCAGAACGCGAAGAAGGAGGCTTTGGCTGGACGTTATTCGGATGCGGTTCAACTGCTGGAGCAGGCTATTGAAAAAAGACCCAGCTACGCAGCCCTGACTCGGGACCGGGAACTGGCCGGTCAAGGCTGCTCAAATTAAGACTCGGTTGGATATTGTCCCTAATCAGTTAAAATCACAGAAACTAAATGAAGGCGAGAAATCGCTGCAAGATATTGCAAACATGATCGGCAAGCGGGAAGAACCGCTATTCGCTCCCCTTCAGAAGGGACTTGCAGAACAGCAAACGATGCTGAAAGTGCTTCGCATCAAGGGCGAATTGGATAAACTGAGTACAATTAGTGCATTGGCGGACAAGTTGGATAGTATTCGCAGTCTTAATGGCCAGGAAGCTGCAGCAGTCAAAGCACAGATTATAAACAAAATTACCGGGATTAGTTATTCATCCGCTGAGGCCAAGCTGCGAAAGAAAGACTTTGCCGGAGCGCTGGCAGAAGTGGATAATGGATTGTTTTATAATTCGGATAATGAGAAGCTGACGGCATATCGAAAGCAAATTACTGAAGCAAAACGGGAATTCGAGAAGGCTCAGGCGAAGCGAATACAACTTGCCGAGCAGAAAGCAGCGGAAGAAGATTTGAAGAACCGTACGGCAGCAGTCAATGTGTCAGATCTCCGAGTGATTCTTGATGATTACGGTGATCTCTCAATCACTGGGACGGTCACGAACACCGCCACTCGCCCAATCTATTCCATTAGCCTCAATCTGGAGATTTATAGCAGCGATTCGGGAAGCTATATTGGAAGTACATATGCTGACGTTTCACCGTATAAGCTGAATCCTGGAGAATCAGGATTGTTTTCAACCTCATACTATGGGGTGTATCAACAGGTACAGGTCTCGGCTGCCAATGCATCTTGGTATCTAGAATAGGAGTATCGAAGAACATGAGTAAAGGAATTTGGATAAGCACATTGACATGTCTGCTTCTTGTTGGTTTGGGAGGCGGGGGCGCCTACATGATTCACCGGATGGCCGAGAACCAATTGACTGGGCAACCGCTACTTGCAGTACAAGCCCCAGTGAAGACGACAACAGAGACTACCAAAACACAACCGGCAAAGACTCGGAAAGCCATCATTGATGACAGTCAGAAGCTGGTGGTCACTATCGAAAGTGGGACCGGACTCGGGTCAGGTTTTCTATATAACGATCAAGGCGACCTGTTGACGAATGCCCACGTCGTAGCTGGTTCGTCCCAAGTGACGATTCGAACACTGAATCATGAAGAATATAAAGGGAACGTCATTGGAATCGGCACGGACACGGATATTGCTGTGGTTCGTGTACAGGAGCTTAAGAAGCTCAATCCGCTCCCTTTGGCAGAGGGTTACAGGGCAGCAGTAGGGGACGAAATTCTTGCACTTGGCAGCCCGCTGGGACTGGAGAACACGGTGACAACGGGTATTATTAGCGGACTTGGTCGCAGTTTTGATATTGATCCTTATACATACAGCAATTTGTATCAAATCTCTGCACCCATTACTCACGGGAATAGCGGAGGACCACTGGTTAGCGCTGAAACGGGAGAGGTGCTGGGCATTAATTCGGCTTCCGTCACCGAGGAATCAGGATTCGGATTCAGTATACCGATCTCCAGCATTCTACAGCAGGCCAGAGAGTGGTCTAAGACCCCAATGAGCAAACTTCCAGATGTGGCTGGTACGGATGATTATGGTACGGATAACGATGGGGCCATAGTGGACGAGCGGGATATTGTCTCATTTTTCTATCAATGTCTGAACAATGGTGATTATGTTACAGCCTATTCTCTTTTGGGTAGTGAATGGCAGGGTGGAACAAGCTACGATAAGTTCCGGCAGGGATACCTGAATACCGGTTACATTACACTCGGACGCCCCTCCCTTGAAAAGCAAGCGGACAGTACTTTGGTCAAGGTTGACATTACTGCCGAAGAGCGGCGGAAGAGCGGTACCGTCTATCAAAATTACCGGGTGAGTTACACGGTGGGTTATGAAAACGGAGAGATGAAGATTCTTCACGGTAAGGGTAAGAAATTTTAGTAAGTTTAACTCATACTTTTATGAACAATCTTCATTAAACTCTTACTTTAGCAATTTGGACATGAAGGTTGAGGTAAGACCACCCAATAATCGAAGCTATCGTATGAGGCGTAGCCCCATCCTTTAAGGATGGGGCTTTTTATGTATATGGTGGGGTATTATTGAGTCTCGTAAACCCGTAGCGTCTCCTCTGCATTGAAGTCAAAATTTTCAGCAAACATTCAGTTGGCACTCATGGAGAATTAAGCCAAGAATCTTATGATACCTGTGTAATCCAAAAAAACAACACCACGGGAGGAACTTAGCATGAAGAAGAGATTTATTGTAGCAAGCGCATTGGCTCTGTCAGTAACGTTAGGTGGAGCCACATTTCTATCCGGAAATGTTCAAGCAGCCACAGTCGCCCAACCCACTAAGACCCAAAAGGTAGCTGCACAAGGTTCGGAATCCGGAAATGTAAAAGGAAAAGGCTTCGAATGGCGTGGCTTCCGTGGTAATCAGGGAAGACTGGATCAAGCAGCGATCGCTACACTTCTTGGAGCAACTGAATCGGATCTGAAGACAGCAGAGCGTGACGGGAAGTCACTGGCGGTGATTGCTGGAGAGAAAGGAGTAGCGGTGCAATCCGTTGTTGATCTTGTGACAAAAGAGCTGACAACGGCACTGGACAAGCAGTTGGCTGACGGGAAGATTACACAAGCCCAGTATGATACGAAAAAATCTGAAGTCTCCACAAAAGCATCGGAGCTTGTAAATCGCACGTTTACAGCCAAAGGTGATCATAAGAATCACGGAAAACTGGATCAGGCGGCAATCGCGACACTTCTAGGACTGTCAGAAACAGACTTGAAGACAGCTTTGCACGAGGGTAAATCGCTCGCAGCTATTGCCGGAGAGAAGGGTGTATCGGTGCAAGCAGTTGTCGACCTCCTCAGCAAGCAATTTACGATGGCCCTGGATAAACGCTTAGCTGACGGCAAGATTACACAAGCCCAGTATGATAAAGAAAAAGCTAATATAACTACAAAAGTTACAGAGATCGTGAACCGCACACATACGGATAAAGACGGACACGGCAAATTTAACCACAAGAGAGATTAGTACAGAGAGTAATTAATTTTTCATAGTAGTGCTACAAGGTCTTGTCCTTTGCTAAGGGCAGGACCTTGTTTTGTTATTCGCTTAACCAACGACTTCGATTTAAAGAACGTATGTTCCCATACCTGAAAAAGCTGACCTCTACTGCTGGGTTCATCGATTTATGTATCGTACATCGGCAATAGGTACAATCGTTGTGAAATCAAGAATAGGCTGCTCGTATTATGGCAATATAATAAAAACAGAAAGGAGAGATTCCCTTGAGAAGAACGATCGCGGATTCCATTGTGGAATCCCTTCTGAACGCCGGCGTGAAGCGGATTTACGGCATTATCGGCGATTCACTCAATGCATTGCTCGATGCGATTCGTCGTTCCGGAAAAATAGAATGGATCCACGTCCGCCACGAAGAGGTTGCAGCGTTCGCGGCTGGCGCGGATGCTACCCTCAGCGGAGCCATCGCCGTATGTGCGGGTAGCAGCGGACCAGGTAATTTGCATCTCATTAACGGATTGTACGATTGCCATAGAAACCGGGTGCCAGTACTTGCGATTGCCGCTCATATTCCGAGCAGTGAAATCGGTAGCGGATTTTTTCAAGAGACCCGTCCGGACATGTTGTTTCAAGAATGCAGCTTCTTTTGTGAGGTCGTAACCGGGCCGAAGCAAATCCCTCGAGCGGTGACGATGGCGATGCAAACCGCGACGGCAAGGTCGGGAGTATCTGTTTTAGTTCTCCCTGGTGATGTAGCCGCATTCGAATACGACGAAAGTTCGGTTCCGGAACGCGTCATCCATTCCACCCGGCCGATTGTCAGCCCTTCTACAGACGAATTGAAGACGCTTGCTGATTATTTAAATAAAGGCAAGAGGATTACCTTGCTATGCGGTGCCGGCTGCGCGGGAGCTCATGCTTCACTCATGAAGCTGTGCGAGAAGCTGCAATCCCCAATGGTCATAGCACTGCGAGGAAAAGAATATCTGGAATACGACAACCCGTATTCCGTCGGATTAACCGGCCTCATTGGATATTCTTCCGGCTACCACGCCATGATGGAATGCGATGTTTTACTCATGCTGGGTACCGATTTTCCATACCGGCAATTTTATCCGCAAGAAGCGACCATTCTTCAGGTTGACTTGGATTCCTCCCGACTAGGCCGGCGAACGCCGCTCGCATACGGGGTGTGTGGAGACGTGAAGACGACGGTCGAAACGCTGTTACCCCTGTTAAAGGAACCGCACTCCTCTAATCATCTGCAGCACTTTGTCGCACATTATGCCAAAGTCCGCGAGGAACTGGACAATCTTGCAAATCCCGGCCGAGCGCCTATTCATCCGCAATACCTCATGAAGGTAATCAGCGATCTCGCAGATGAGGATGCCGTTTTGACTTGCGATGTTGGGACGCCGACAGTGTGGGCTGCCCGATACTTGAGCATGAATGGAAAAAGAAGGCTTTTGGGCTCGTTTAGCCACGGGACAATGGCGAACGCCATGCCTCAGGCGATTGGGGCACAGGTTGCACAGCCGGGACGCCAGGTCGTATCGCTGTCAGGGGACGGGGGACTCACCATGCTGCTCGGAGATCTATTGACCCTTCGTCAGCATAAGCTCCCGATCAAGATCGTTGTCTTTAATAATGGTGCACTTGGATTCGTCGAGTTGGAAATGAAAGCAGCGGGCTTTTTAGAATTCGGAACGGAACTCGACAATCCAAACTTTGCGGTGCTGGCTAAAGCTATGGGAATCGAAGGAATCCGGGTCGAGGATCCGAATGACTTGGAAAGCGCCGTTCGCCGAGCGTTCGAACACAGCGGTCCGGTAGTGCTGGACGTCGTCGTCAATCGTCAGGAGCTGGCTATGCCGCCGAAGATCAACTTCGAGCAGGCACGCGGATTTACGATGTGGATGCTGAAAGCCGTTTTGAACGGGCAAGGCAACGAAATCATCGAACTGGCGAAAACCAATCTCCTCCGGTAATAAATAGTGCAACCCAGACGATGAGAATATACAGTTCACAAAAATCCGTCGTATGTAAAAAATGAATTTTTAAGCCGTTGATCTTATAAAAGTTCAACGGCTTTTTATTTGAATAAAAATTGGAGTTATAGCACTAATGATTTCGTCACTTTTATTCATTTATGACATAGGGTGACGTAATTAAGGTCTACAATGGAGGGGTAGATTAACGGGAGGAGTTACGAATGTATGGGAAGAAGAATCATTTTAGATTTAGCCGTGACTTTAGATAGTTTTATTGAAGGGAAAAATGGTGAAATTGATTGGTGTATTATGGACGCTGAGATGGATTTTACTCATTTTTTAAATCAAGTGGATACCATTTTGTATGGAAGAAAAAGTTATGATTTATGGGGACAATTTACCCCGGAAATAGAACATACGAATTCAGAAAAAGAATTCTGGGAATTGGTTCATAGTAAAGAGAAGTACGTGTTTTCCAGGACGCAAACGGGGACAGATGATAAAGCAATATTCATAAATGATAGTATTGTTGAGGAAGTAGAAACATTGAAGAATAAGCCTGGTAAAGACATCTGGTTATATGGCGGAGCAAGTCTGATCACAACTTTTATCCATTTAGGACTTGTTGATGAATTTAGATTATCTGCTCACCCTGTTGTATTAGGGGAAGGTAAACCACTATTTGTGGATATCAAACAAAGGTTGAATTTGAAATTGGTTAATACAAGACCATTTTCTTCAGGTGTTGTACAATTAATTTATCACTTTGATGGGAAATAAGAATGTTACCTTTTTTTGCATGGGGGATGATGGTGTATGGGGCACAGCCGGGTAGAGGGTCTGGTCTGGCAATGGGATCATATTTGGGAGAAGGAAGAATGGATCGTTCCGGTGTCTACCGTGTTGGAGGGCATACCAGCGGCGGCAGCCGCATGGACACCACAAGGGGGAGGTAACTCGATCTGGGAGACGCTCTTACATATGAATTTTCATAATGAACGCAGGCTGCTTCGGCTGAATGGAGCCCAGCTCGGACCGCCGGCTATCTCCAATGAGAAGACGTTCCAAGGCAGTATAGATCCAGAAGATGA
Source organism: Paenibacillus sp. GCM10012306 (assembly GCF_042649265.1). Taxonomy (NCBI): domain Bacteria; kingdom Bacillati; phylum Bacillota; class Bacilli; order Caryophanales; family Paenibacillaceae; genus Paenibacillus; species Paenibacillus sp. GCM10012306. The sequence goes on from NZ_JBHRYW010000003.1 coordinate 636,890, forward strand.
GGCGGAATGGAAAGCGTTGGTGAATCGAGCGAAGCGCGTGGCCTCGGAGCTGCGTGATGCGCTTGACCGTTTGACGGAAGAGCAGCTGGATGCACCATATGCCAAAACCGAAATTACGCTCGGGCAAGAATTGCTCAATTGGATCATGCACGATGTGTATCACGCAGGACAGATCGTTCTGATTCGGAAGCAGCTAGGGGTATGGCGTAAATCTTAATGATCAGCGCTTTCTGATAAATTGTTTGTCAGAATGCGGAGGGGTTCGGTCACTATCCGAAGACAGTTCATAGGCAGTACATAAAGCCATCCATTAACCTGGGTGGCTTTTCGCATCTGTAATAATCTTTTGCCGAACAACACATCATAACTAGGAGGAAAAGGAAAGTACTTAGGAGGAACTTAGGAGCCAACTATGAAAAAACCGATTGAAATGATCACTCACCCTCCATTCAACCCCATTCACGATAAAGTTTATCAACCATTGGAATTGCTTAAACACTTTGACCCGGACAATGCGCTGAGTGTAACGGCTACGCCCGATTTTCAGAACTATGTATATTTTCAGCAACAAGGACGTACTACCATCTTGGACCCTTACGCTGCGATGATGGAAGCGTTACATGACGCTTCAGTTGTGCGGGGAATGAATGCATTCCTGGCAGCGGAGGTGCAGACAGGGCGGCGTCCTGTCGGAATCATGGGAGGGACCCGGGAGCCACGTGGCAGCAAGACATATCGCGAGATTGCGCGAATTGCTCAGTTGCTTTCTGAATCCGGCTTTATCGTCGCCAGCGGCGGCGGCCCGGGCTGTATGGAGGCAGCCCATCTTGGTGCACTTTACGCGGGACGTTCCGCAGACTCGCTTACTTCCGCCATTGATAGATTGGCAGATGGATCATTTACCGAATTGCCGCAGAACATGGAGAATGTCCTCGTTAAAGAAAAAGAAGGGACGACGTGGGCAATCGATGAAGATATTGCACGTGAACTTCACGCATGGATGCTTCCCGCTTGGAAAATTGCTAAAGAGCTGGAGGGTCAACTCACACCAATCAATTACAGTTTGGCAGTGCCGACTTGGCATTTCGGTCATGAACCTTTTACGCCGCTTACGACCCATGTTGCGAAATATTTTCTTAATAGCATAAGGGAGGATGTCCTCCTGACGCTGGCTTCATGCGGTATCGTTTTTTCTGAAGGGCGGGGAGGCACAATCCAGGAAGTGTTTCAGCGGGCGGAACAAATCTATTACCGCGACAAGAAAAATAACGCTCCGATTACCTCAATGGTGTTCCTTGACAGCAAATTTTGGACACTGCCAGAAGCCCCAGATGGCAAGGTCCACATGCCAGTAACGGATTTACTTCAGCAACTCTTCGTTGGTACGAAGAACATGACAATGAGGGAATACAACCGCTATGTTCGCTTTGTCGATGATGTTGATGAAGTAGTGAACATCATTATTGAAAATGCGCCGTCTGATGACCAGGTGGTGCAAAAACTCACCAAGATCGGCATCAACTGTATCGACCCTGAGCTCATGGCCTGAAGGGCTAAACACTTTTATTGTAGAAGAAGCCGCTCTCTCCTGATTGGAGGGATCGGCTTTTTTATTACAACGGATCAAGTTTTAGTTCAGAAACACAAGCTATGCAGTATATATAATGAATGACTCACGTATAAGGAGGGGAGATGAGTAAGAGGAACTACCGTGTCAACTGTACGTTAATTTCTTAGATCGATAAAATTTAGAAGAGGTGATTGGTTTGTCACAAGCGAACATCCCGAACATTACACCTACGATTAGTCTCACAATTGACCAGACGGTAGCCTTACTGTTAGGCTCCATAGCACTTGAAGAGCTGGCCCTCGCCCATATCATAAATGCTGAGGCAGAGAAGATCCAATTCGTACTGGGAACACTAAAGCCTGGTGTCACCTCACATGCTACCTTAGCTGATTTGTTGGCAATTGATAATAGTGTTCGCAAGACGCTACAGGAAGTGGTCCGAAAAGAAGTTCTGCTACAGCAGAAGTTGGAAGGGGTTTTACCGCTTGTGCCTGTAGTTTAAAAATAAATTATGAATGAACGTGGTAGGGATACTGATGCGGACTAGTCCCTACCACGTTTTTTATGACTTCATTTTTGGAAAAGCTCATGGATAAAATACCCTGTACATATACATCATTGTACATTAGGAAAACAGGTTCTACTCTTCAAGTCAACAGAAAGGGGTAAAACCTCGCAAGAAGCTATACGCACGGTAAGAATACTGTTAAGGACTATATCGAATAGAGAGGAATGAACAAGATGAGTATGCCGAATGTTCCGGATATCAAGCCGGAGATCGTTCTGAAGAGACCGGAGGTTGTTAATCTTCTCCTCACTTCTATCGCTCTGGAGGAGATCAGCCTGTCACATATTGTGAATGCGGAAGCAGAGAAGCTGCAGAAGGTGATCCAGGAGCATTGCTTCAGTCTGCAAGATGCGCTTGCAATCAATGACAGTGCCGAGCGGACATTAAGGACGGTAATCAAGAATCAGATGCTGCTGCATTTCAAGCTGGAAGATGTAGTGAGGTTGGAGGAACAGCGTGTGTTTATAGAGGAATTCATCGAAGAATAATAAAGTTTTTTGAATTTTCAGTTCAGTTGATCAAGCCATGCAGCATATAAAAATTAACAGAACGAAGAGGAAGAGCAATACTGCTCACTACAGTATTATCTTCCTGTCGTTAGTAATGAAGTTTCACCAAAAAAATGAATGAGGTGATTAGTTTGTCACAAGCGAACATCCCGAACATTACACCTACGATTAGTCTCACAATTAACCAGACGGTAGCCTTACTGTTAGGCTCCATAGCACTTGAAGAGCTGGCCCTCGCCCACATCATTAATGCTGAGGCAGAGAAGATCCAATTCGTACTGGGAACATTGGGGCCTGGTCTTACCCCGCCAGCTACGTTATCTAATCTGTTGACCATTGATGATAGTGTGCGTAAAACACTACAAGAAGTTGTGCGTAAGGAAATTCTACTGCTGCAGAAACTGGAAGGCGTCGTGCCGCTTGTGCCAGTAACTACGACAACACCTTAAAAGTCAGAAAAGTGGATTGGAAGAGCGTGATGAGTGCTGATGAGAATCAGACCCGCCACGCTTTTTTTTTATGATTTTTTTCGGAAAAGCTCATGGATGGAACGACTCGTACATAGATATGATTGTATAATACCCGCCCGGCTTAGTAACCATCATATGCAGATGCAGCCGTTTCGTGCATCCGGCATCATGACGGGAGTGATAGTAGCAGAAAGGGATGAACAAGATGAGTATGCCGAATATTCCGGATATTAAGCCTGAGATTATTTTAAATAGGCCCGAGGTTATCAATCTTCTCCTTACGTCCATTGCTCTGGAGGAGATCAGTCTGTCACACATTGTCAATGCAGAAGCAGAGAAGCTGCAGAAAGTGATTCAAGAGCACTGTTTCAGCCTGCAAGATGCACTTCAGATTAATGACAGTGCCGAACGGACATTAAGGACGGTAATCAAGAATCAGATACTGCTGCATTTCAAGCTGGAAGATGTGGTGAGGCTGGAAGAACAGGTTGTGTGTGTGAAGGAGTGCATGGAAGAATAGGGGTGAAGGAGGAGAAGCATGGAGATCAAAGGAATCACGTCAATCCGCTCTGTTCCTGCAAAGGACGAAGCTGTATCTCATCTGATTGAATCCATTGCATCCGAAGAAAAAGCCCTATCAAGACTGCTGGAGACGAAAGCGGAGCAGATCCGTGTCTTCTCCAAGCAAAATCAGGACCAGAAGAGCAGTTCTACAGCAGCAGATACCATTCAATTCAACAAATCGATTACCCAGTTCATGGACTCTGTTGTGATGTCTGAATGGATGCTGCTCAAAAAGCTGGAGACTGTGCTTCAACTGGATCAGGAAAAATGGAAAGGTTATTCTCAGGAAAAAAGCCGTAAAGAACTGAGAAATTTAGAGGATATGCAAGATATATATTGGGAAGACGGGTGTATTTTCGATGATGATTGGAAGTAGCATGCAAGGTGGAGCAGAAGGACAACAAATCGGGTAAGAAAAGGGTGGAGACTGTGAAGAATAAACCCGGGCTGAACGATCATAATTCTCTTAAGCAAATGACAGCCTCCGTCGTTCACATTTGCACTGGAATCATAGATAGAACAAGAGCAGGCACAGATAAAGAATATAGGCAGCTTGAATTTCAGATGATGAACATGTTTCACACACTCGTTCAGCTTCATATTCAAGCGAAGCGAAAGCAGATTGCCATGGATTATATGGATGCAACCGCTGGATTGAGCGATTACAGGGATGATCAGCTTAGCGGCTCTGCCCTTGAGCATACCCACTTGCCTGAGCTTTACACCTTTATGGAAAAGCTGCAGCAAAAGCCGTTACAGAACTCGTATTGTATGGAGCGTGTGTTCGAGAACCTTGACTATTTGTCCACATGCTACGCTCCTCAACCAGACGTGCATGAACAGCCACAAGCGCAAGTAGAAGCTCTCATTGAAGAGCAGACGGCAATTCAAGCAAAAGATCAAATAGAGCCTCAGACAGAAGCGCATATCGAAACACAGATCCGGTCTATTCATGAGGAGCCTGGGGATAATCAACAGATAGCGGACAAAAACTCTCCGGACCCTCAAGCGCCTCAAGAAGAGGATGATCTGAAGAATACCCAAGCTAAAGTGTTCAATAATCTGCGCATTGGAGTGAAAGAGAAGAGCAGGAACACAGCTTCTCCCTCTAATCGTGGAAAGCGTTCTCCAGCTATGCATCCTCCGGAAATTTTTGGTGAAATCAGTATTAGCATCGGCCAGACTCGTTACATTCGTTATCTAAAATCTTTCTAACGGAAGGTAAGGAAGAATAGGAGATGGAGGAAGATCAAGATGATGATCAAAGAAAACGAATCAGCCACACCTGTTCCTCCAATGAACGAAGCCATAACTCATCTGATCGAATCCATTGCATCTGAAGAAAATGCACTTTCCAGTCTCTTGGAGACGGAAGCCGGGCATATCCGCGCTTTCTGTGAAGATAAACTTGGTGAGGGCGGATCAACGGCAGGAGAAATTATCCAGTTCAACCATTCAGTTATCCAGTTTATGGACTCGTTCATGATGGCCGAATGGCTGCTGCTCAAAAAACTTGATACTGCTCTACAATTGGATCAGGGGGATAAGAATGTTGCTTCGGGACTTTACGAGGCACAGAACCGCAAACGCGATAATGTGAATGAAAAACATAAAGGGGACTACATGGAGTGGGATTATTGGGACCTTAACGACGGTTGGTAGTCTTAAAAAGGGAATGACAAATGTTCTGCATTTTATCATCCTGCCATAGAATCGCGCTTATTAGCTGTATTCGGCAGAGGTCAATTAGTGGAGCAGATAAGAGCGAGCTTATCTATTTATTGGCTTTCAATGCGGCTTCGTAGGACTTTGTGCTGTGGCTCGACTAGGGGATGAGATCAGGGTGATCGAACGACGGAAGTTCAGTAGCGTGCCATACATACACGATGCAGATCATGTATATACTGCTCTATAATTGAGCTTCTCCTGTGGGAGGGGCTTTTTGCCTTTTGCCGAGTATTTTGTCACCTAAATTCTTGAACAGCATAGTATAACTGAGAAGAATGAAGGTAATAAGGGAGGGTGACGTTGGTGTCACAAGCGAATATTCCGAATATTACGCCAAGTATTACCGTAACAAGACAAGATGCGTTGAATCTGTTGTTGGCGTCAATTGCGATCGAAGAACTGGGTCTGGGTCACGTTATTAATGCCGAGGCTGAGAAAATCCAATATGCGATAGGTACTTTGCCGGGTCTCAGCGTTCCGGCAACCATCGACGATTTGCTTGCGATTAATAGTAGCGTAAAAAGTACAATGACGGAGCTTATCAAGAAAGAGCTACTGCTGGCTACCAAATTGGATAGCGTTCTTGCAGCACCATCGCTTCTCGGCCCGACAGGGGCAACAGGCCCAACAGGGCCAGCAGGCGGACCCGTTGGTCCTACAGGGCTAACGGGCGCTACGGGCACAACAGGCGCTACGGGCACAACAGGCGCTACGGGTGTAACTGGAGCTACAGGAGCTACAGGAGCTACTGGGGCTACTGGGGCTACTGGGGCTACTGGGGCTTCTGGAGTTACTGGGGCCACCGGACCAACAGGACCAACAGGACCAACGGGACCAACGGGAGCTACTGGAGCTACTGGAGCTACTGGAGCTACCGGAGATACTGGGACTACAGGAGCTACTGGGGCCACCGGACCAACAGGACCAACGGGAGCTACCGGAGCTAGTGGTGCTACTGGGGCTACTGGGGCTACAGGCTTGACAGGCGTTACAGGTCCAACTGGAACTTTTTCTGGTGTCCACGGTTCATTTACAAATGTCACTACCATCGGACCGTTTATCCCTTCCGGTGTCATGACTTCTGGAACTATTATTCCTGTGACTGGTGCAAGTGCAGCACCTATAAACACTCCTGGAGCATTTACATTAAATCTAGATGGTTCCGTTACCGTAAATGTAGCTGGTATTTATGAAGTATCAGCAATGGTCAATCTCGCTGCAGAAAATTCTGGAACTTTTGGAATACAGGTCAATGGGGGAGGGATAGCAGTACCGTTTTTAAATTCTTTTGGTAATGCAGGAAACATAAACGGAACAACGCAACTTAATCTAACTAATATTCTTAGTCTAGCAGCAGGAGACCATGTTTCAATTGGTTTAATCTCTAGTAACTTACCGACAGTAACCCTATCATTTGCACCAAATGGTATAAGTGGTTCTAATGCGTCTTCACTAACATTTGTACAGATAGGGTAATCTTCAATCCATACTGACGCCTGAAGAAGTCGCACTCGTTGTCCAATCGGTTGGCTATGTGGACACGGCTCGAAAATTCACGGTTTACCACTTTGTATGTCTCTCTCAATAGAGCTTTACTGAGAGCCTTTGTGTTTGCTTATTCGAACTTGTCAACGAGTGTGGAAGAGGCTACGAACCATTTCGCCGTGGTGTAGTCCTCATCCTCACTCGTTTTTTCTTTGTTTAATTCAAAGAGTACAACAGTAAGAAAACTACAACAAACATTATCGCCTTGCGTTTACTTTTTTGGTCGCGTATAAGGATGTTTGACCGATGCCAACCCACTCGGAGGAGGCGGGTATCCCGGCAATAACAAGAGCCAGTTCATCGGGTATTATGAATTCGAGCCCGTCAGCCGATTCTCACGAAAATTAACCCTTATTAAGCTATACCAGCTAATAGCTTGTCAAGATTACCAGCAAAACAACTCGAGGACTTGTGTTATATTGATTAATAAGCATGCCAAACAACCCTCCAATTCGAGTTATATTGGAAGGTTATACCATCATTGTTTTGTTATGCTGGACGGAATGATTTCTTACTTTTTAAAATGGCATACAACCAATGAACTAACTTATTTGCACACGCCACTAGAGCCACCTTGTGAGGTTTTCCTTCAGCTCTTTTGCGTTCGTAAAACTCTTTTATCCGCGTGTTGCGAGAGCGGATCAGGCCACACTGTACCGCCATTACAAGTGCGTATCTAAGCTGCCTGGAACCACGTTTGGTGATTCGATTACGTGTCGCTGTAAATTTTCCTGAAGCAAAAACGCTGGGGTCTATTCCTGTAAAGGCAACCAGTTTCTTTGGATGATCAAACCTGTCGACTTCTCCAATTTCCGCTAAAATTGTTGCAGCAATTTTAGGACCAATACCGGGAATCGACTGGATTAAATCATACTCTTCAATCTTAGAAGCCAGGGCATCTATGGTCTGTTCCAACTCAGAAAGATGCTCTTGGTACTGAAGGATAAGGCTGATCAAGATCTTAAGATTAATTAAGTGGCTCTCATACATCGTTTGCTGAAATGGGTTTCGCTTTGCAGCTTCCATCAACCGTTGAACTCGTTCATTAATCCACCTCTCTGATCGTCCACGTTTTGAAGTTAGAAGAGCATTGATTTTGATTTTAAGCGTCTCTTCACTGACTTGTAGGACAGAGGATGAAGTCGGAAACTCAAGTAAGAAGCGAAGGGATGCGTTAGAATACATAGCCCCGAAAACACCTTTGTACGCCGGGAAAACCTGATCCAGAACGGCTTGGAATTGCAGCTTCGTCTGCACGCACATCTTAGAGAAGGACTCGTGTTGTCGCGTCAGATAACGCATATTAAGCAGTTGCACACCTCTTTTTTTGAATGGTTCGAATTCCTCCCTATAGTAAAGTTCACCCAGAAGATAAGCGTCAGCAGCATCCGTTTTCACTTTACGAAGATTGGTTTTGCGAAGTCGATTAGAAATGAGCGGATTGATAACGATAAATAAATAGTGATGTTCCTCTAGAAATTGAACAACAGGGCTTTGATAGTGCCCGGTTGCTTCCAGAATCATTGTAGGTCGATGCCCCGATTCATGTTCAATGTCATGAATAACTTGAAGCAATATCTCGAGACCATCCCGTGTATGTTCGAAATGGAATACCCCTCGGTATGGTTTTCCTCGATCTAAGAAAGCTTGTCCGTGGCTTTCTTCTTTAGAAATGTCTAGTCCTATAACAGGGTTCATTTTATCTCTCCTTGAAATAGATTTACCAGTAGCCCCCTATGAATCTCCTTGTCGCTCCACAGCATCGCATGTGATACGGGATCTTTGTCCCAACTAGCCTCAATCATGGTCATGACAAGTAGGGTGAACATTATAGCGCTCGGGATCAAGTCCCACGGGCAGGTACGTTCGCCCCGGCTACCCTAATCCTCGAAGCAAATTCAAAAAGGATCAACCAGAAAGAAATGGTTGATCTCATAATACGAACGGGCAGGATAGTTCAATCGTTTCTCGAATATACTTTGGGTTGGATAATTTTATAAAATTTGCGAAATTAACATATCCATTAGATACATAAATCTTATAAGTGCGGGTGATTCGTTTGAAGCAAGGACTCATTGTGTTGATGAACGGAACTTCAAGTTCAGGGAAGACAACCTACAAGAGAAGTAGATGACCAAGTTGTGGCACGAATAACTTTTGATCCCTTAAACTCACTGTACTATTCGAAAATTAAAAGATGAATCCAATAGAATGTGCCGAAAAAATATTAAGTTTTATTAAGTCCAATAAGGAGTACTCAGCATTTAAGAAATTAAGTAAAAGAAACGTTAGTGTTTCCTAGATGCAGAATAGTTGAATATACACAGCGGCAGCCGGTCATGATAATCATCCGAGGAAAGAAAAAAGAATCCTTGGCGAGAGAAGACTACTCCTTTGTGTCTGCTTCATTTTTATGGAGGTTACAAAATGATACGAGAAATTGAAGAGCAATTCACTGAAGAGATCCTTACCGAAGCAATAAAGCGATTTAACATTAATAGTGATACTGTTCGTTTATTGGGCGGTTATGAAAGCTTTGTTTATGAATATCAGAAAGACAATGCATTTTTCATATTAAAAATCACACATACAATTAGAAGATCAATAAATTATATACGGGGTGAAATTGAATTTCTAAATTATTTGTCGAATAAAGATCTGGCAGTTTCAAAAGCTATTCTATCGGCCGAGGGTAATATGGTTGAAGAAATTACTGCAGAAAAAGGTTCGTTCCTAGCCATTTCATATGAAAAGTCTCTTGGAAAAGAAGTGTCGGATGAAGATTGGAATGAATCGCTTTACGAAAAATGGGGAGAATTTCTTGGGAAAATCCATCATGCCACAAAGGGTTATGATTGGAGTAAGCCGGCGTTTAAACGACAAGCTTGGGAGCAAGAAGTTCAATTAAAGGTAGATAAATACCTGCCACCTGATGATGTAATGATACCAATTCTTAAAGAGAGATTAACAAAACTTACTCCTCTGCCTAAGTCCAAAGATACATACGGTTTGACTCATACTGATTTTCATCAAAGTAATTTTTATCTGCATAACGGAGACATTTATTTGTTCGATTTCGATGATTGCGGTTATACGTATTTCGTAAACGATATTGGGATTACATTGTATTATGCACTTTTTTATCCGTTTAAAGAATTTGAAAATAAAACGGAATATTTTAGGTTGTTTTTCCACCATTTTATGAAAGGATATCTAAAGGAAAATACAATCCAAGAAGAAGAAATAGCATATTTACAAGATTCTATTAAACTTCGTCATATATTGCTGTATGTTTATATTCATCAAGCAAACGATGTGTCAAATTTGGATGAAGAATCAATGAACAGGTTAAAAGAGCTGCAACGAGTAGCCGCTTCTGATGACCCTATGCTGCCGATTGATTTTGTTCAAGAATTTAAAAGCATTTATAATAGCATTCATTAACCTGGGAGCATCTCATTTTGCTAACGTAGGGGCTGATTTGCGAAGGGCAACCGTTTTCAGCCCAATAAGCCGCTGATCCGTGAGGAATTGGCGAGTATGCTCGCTGCTGTAATCGAACAGGAAAAGGGTAAAGGAGCGGGACGAGGCCTGATATCTTACAACGAACAATCAGACCAACAAAATGCTACAATTGTCGGGTGATAAGAACATTATCTCATTAATTGCCGCGTAAATTGCGGCATTTTATAATACAGGGGTTGAGATTCTGAAGCCGATTTCCTGTAAGTTAAGGAAATCGGCTTTTACTAATTTAGGTATTTATTTTCCTAGCTTTCATCTATGAGCATTTTGCTTAAGCTCCTCAAGCTAGTTCGTACTCTTTTTTTACTCTATGTCTGCACTGAATTACCAAATTACCATCTCGGATCCAGGAGACTTATAAAATAACTAAAAATATCTTAAGCATCAAATTTAATCTCTTTGAGCAATACGATAGTCTATACTAATATCACCACCATCAGGCGTTGGTACAGCTTTAAATTTATATTCTCTACTTAAGGAACCAACTGGAGCACTAATGTGGCCACTCTTACCTGGTGCGAGAGTTCTTTTCTGATCACCATTAATTGAGATTCTCACGCTTACATTCCCAGTATTTTTAATCCAGAAGTTCACTTTTGCCCCATTACTCTTTTTTAATGGGAATGAATCCTGAAATTCAGTTCCTGAAGAACTGCCACTTTTAGCTGCATAATCTTTCGACGAACTTTTAGTCGACTCCGCAAAAGCAGGTATATTACTTGTCCCAGCAATTAGACAAACTACCAGAGCAGATGATACTACTCCTTTGAAAACGGACTTAAGATTCACGATCAAGCACTCCTTATTAAATTTATTTGTAGCTATCCCGCCTTGAGATAGTTACTTTTTAAAATTACATGTCTGTACATTCCTATGTCCGTAGAGGTAGTGCCGTAACGGAGTGCCTCTATTTGTGCTGTCTGTCAAATAAGATCGAAACAGGCTAAACAGTTACAATTTTAATCCTATCAACAGAAATCCTCTTCTGTAATATTTTTGTATTCATTCATATTATATATTAGATATAATAATATAGTAAAAAAATACCAGGCTGAACTTTTTTAGATCTGGATTTTGCAAAATTCGATTCCGGCTACTGATTGAGAAGAAATCTATTCTAGTTAGCAAGTGAGCAAACAGGAGAAAAGATAACTTTATAGTAGGAGTGTGAGATATGAAAAAAACATTATTGGTTTGTATTATGATAATGCTGATGCTAGCAACGGCTTGTGGAAATGTTGAAACGACATCAAATCCAAATACTTCTAGTGAGCCTAAACCTGAAACGGAAGAGTCTATTATTCCAAAAAACACATCCGATTGTCTTAATGCAGAACTTATAAATTTGGATAGCGAAACTGAGAAATATTTCTATGGAACTTGGAAAGTTGAGAAGCATTTAGGATTTGCAAATTCATATAATGATGCTTCTGAATATCCAACAGGGCAAAAATTTATTGGAGATGAAATTATAATCAAAAAAGACTTTTTTTCATCAAAAGGGCTTAAAAACTATAGTAATTATCAATATGAACTAAAAAATCCACTATATGAGATCACAGCGACATGCTATAACTCTGACTCTTTTTATAGATTATACAAAATAGATATCCCAGACTTAAATATAAATGATGAAGTAAAAGCAATAATTATAAGTGACCCTTCTACAAAAATGAGCATACCTGTAGGTTTAAGCTTTTTAGCTGTTAATAATGATAGGCTTATCTTGTTATCAGAGGCAACTATTTTTGAGCTTAAAAAAATTACTGATTAAATGAATTAAGGTTATGTAATGAGCGCTGTGCTAATAGAGCGGTAATCTATTTACATGGGACACGAGTCAGACAATCGTTCACCGGCGCGCCCGATAGCTGACCACATCTGATTATTGTAGGATTACATTTAGCACGACACTGCTGCTAGCTAACCAGATCCGAATCCGCATATTGTTATATCGGAAGAGGAAAGGGGGAGGATATCCGGCATTCTACCAGTTCCAGTATTCTTGTCCCTGACAGATAATTAGACGATCTAACCATTCGGTAAAGGTAAGCGGAATTGGAATGGCGTCTTCAATATGATCCATTGCGTCTAAAAAGAACAGATATGGTGTTTCTCCCTGCTGACATTTCACAGAATCAATGCATATTGCTCCAATCCGATGATCTGTCCAAGCAATTGGATAACAAATGGACGGGATCTGCTCGTATGTCTTGGATATTAGTAATATTTGTTCTAGACTCAATAGTTCAGTTCCCCCACCATAGTAGGGATGCTGAAATAAAACTGCCCCGTTATGTTTCAAAAGAAATTGCTTATAATCCTCTGGAAAGTGCCAATCATTATCCTGTAAGAACTTATTAACTTCTATCGCACTTACTGGATCTTTCCAGGTGCATTCCAAAGGCCCCTCACCAAGCCCTGGAATAAGTCGTTGGAAAGTGTGATCGGGAGAAGCATTCCGTTTAAGGAATTCTATCAGATCCAATACATTTGAACCCATACAAAATCCCACCCTCGTTACAATGAATAGCTCAGCCACCATGCTCCACAATGGAATAAAATTAGACATAGTGTCTTGTCCATTATACTTGAGTGGACGCATATGGTGAATCTGTACATCAGTCCATTTAAATTTAGTTGGTTTACCCCAGTTCTTTTCATAATATTCTATGAAGTCATCTCGATAATACCAGACTAATAAGAGGGATATTTAACCCCTTATTTATTAAGGAGCATTGGATCACTGATTACGCGAGATTCGGGTACCGGCGGTGTGCCCAGCTCCTGCAGCTCCGAGCACCTGGTTGCTTCCCGACGAAGCCGGGAAAAGATCGACGCCGGTGAGGTAGTCAAGCAAAGCGGGCTGCTTGCACTTAGTCGGTCTTTAGAGTAGGAGCGTTTGAAGTCGATCGAACAGAACCCATATGGAGCTTGAGGGAAGAGAGCGTCAGCAAATCGGGTTATCTGGAAATATCTTCATCCCGAGTACTACGAGCTCTATTTGCTAACTTTTACTGCTTCCAGGTCCCCTTTGAAATGTTTGAAGAGAATATAGTTGCAGGGGACAAGCGGAAAAGAGAAGAGGTGGTTTCATATGAATAGAGCATTGCCGGAAGTCCAAATTTGCTGCAGTGACTGCTCTGCAACACTAGAGCTACACGTGAGTTATATAAGTGCATTCTAATAAAATGCTGAACCCAAAGTCATATCCATGACTTAGGCTCAGCATTTTAAAGCTGTCTCAAACCCGTTAAACCGGGCAGTTATTTACAAGCATGGAGTCTATTCGGATTCAGAACGAGGAAATCACCGGGCAGCTCGGACAGCTTGGCAACCAGTTCATCCATACCGGACTCCAGTTTGAATTCCATTTCCTCCCGGTAAAGCGGAACCAAGAAATAAACCTGAACCTGATTGCCATCTTTCGTATGGACTGTGCTGACCTCTTCCGGCAGAGCAAACAGGATCACGCCAGACAGCTCAGTGTTTGGCGCATATGGCTCGTAATCCTCCGTGTTGGGAATGGTATGCCCGTATCCAAGCCACGTCTGATACATATGCGGGAACCGAGCAAGCATCTTCATCAGCCGGATCGGCCAGTAGTTCTCCTCCGCTTCAAAATCCTTTTGCGTAAGCGGCCAGTCCGCCGGCAAAAACATCATCAGCTCCGTGCGTTCAAGATGCTTGTACTCATGTCTGAAATCAGTTCATGGAACACGCCGGTTTCCCGGTTTGGAAAGACTTTATTAAAATGTTCGTTTAATTCTTCCATGTACAAAATTCCGGAGGGAGGCGTAAGCTGTCGCTCATCCGGAGCGTCATAGCCGTAAATTGTGGTGCCGTCTTCCGATTTACCTATTTCTTTGCCGCCAAACAGTTTTTTGAAAAAGTTCATGTCTTTGCGCTCCTCTGTAAGGGTTTTGAATTTACGAGCGAAATAAAGAATGCTGCGATTAAATTCCTGATTCTAGGAGGTTTGAAACCCCACTTGAAAGTATAACAAAAGGCATAGCCCCGGAGCGATGGGTCTGTCATCGGTAGATCACTCATCCCAATGAGAAGACTCGTTCTATTTCTTCACGCATCGCTTGACGGTTTTGTAGAAGGGCCGAATGGTGAAATGGACATTGGTTGGGTTTCCTACGATGCTGATTTGGAAAAACATTCGAAAGAAATTCTGAGTACTGCCGACACTGTCATTTGGGGACGTGGGACTTATCAGATGATGCACAGTTACTGGCCATCTGTGCCTTCGAACCCATCAGCTTCGCAGCATGAACGGAATCATGCCGAGTGGATCGAAAAGACAGCCAAAATCGTTTTTTCCACGACGCTGGAGAAAGTCGAATGGAATAATTCAAGACTCGTGAAAGAAGATGTCGAGGAAGAGATCAATAACCTCAAACAGCAGCCAGGCAAGGATATAGTCATCCTCGGCAGTCCTAGGTTTGCACACCACCTTATGCAGCTTGATTTAATTGATGAGTATAAAATTACGGTTTCTCCCGTCCTGATCGGTAAGGGATTGCCGTTATTCCAAGGTCTCAAAGAGAAGATTAATCTTAAACTAATCGAAAACAAGACCTTTGATTCTGGAGCCATAGGTCTCGTTTACCAAACGGTAAGATGACCTTGTCACTTAAGGTGATTACGCTTACGGGGAACGTTAGTGGAACGACAACAGCGGCAGTCTAAGACTTTGTTTTCATCAAACAGTGGGGAGCAGCAGAGGGCGGAGTACCAGCACAAACTAGTGAGCATGAGTAACCTAGATAAAGAAGGATGGGAGATTGGGATACCAAAAATAAAAAGGATATGGCCTCTCAATACGACATACTAAAGACAAAGAGACTAACCAAAGACATCAAAGGGATTATACCCTTTACTTTGGTAGGTCTCTATTTGTTTTGACAGTTCGTTGAATGAGATCGAACCGGCGGTGGCGGCGCTTGCTTTGGACACCGAAGCCATTTAGGAATCAAAAAGGGATATGACTTTCGAACATGTGATAGTCCATCCGCAATTCGGCGGATTAAATGTGCTCGAATGGTTGAGAAAGGAGCCGGTTCCCCAGGCGGATAACGTACCCGCCCCTCGGAAAGGTTAAAGCAGAGATTGGTAGATGAAGAAAGGCATATTTATTTTGAAAGCTGAATGGAACCAATTAATTCATTCAATTCGGACTGTAACTGCAGATGGAGGTTCTCTACGATTGAAAAATCTGTGGCCGCAACATAGTAGGCCTTAATTTTAGAATCGATGGCTTCGGCCTCCGCTAGATGTGAGGTGGCCTCTTTCATTTTTGCCGAGTAGCGTGCTTTGATACCGGCTATTTCGGCAGCATGGGCTTCATCTGTTCCAGGAGCTATAGCCCATGCATACATATCTAGGATCTCATCCCCGTCCTGATCTGGAAAGTATTCATGAGGAGCTGTACTGTCGAAGATAGCTGTTCCAAGTCTCGGGAATATCAGCATATCAAGACTGTTCGGATCAAAGCCGCAATGAAACACCTGGACTTCGATTCCTTTTGTTTCGGCAGCGGAGGCAAGCTTTTTCAGCAGAGTCGATTTGCCAGATCCCGCCCTTCCTTTAATGAAAATCCGTCTTTCCAGCTGAGCCGTCAAGCTTTGAATAAAATCGAAAGCCCCCCTCGGAGTCGCGGCTCCGAAAAACAAGTGACGCGGAGCCGTTGGCGAGTCGCTTTCATGTTCGGCGTATAATTCTTGAATCAAATCCTGCGCAATCTGATCGGCCTTTGAGAAATCCATGTTTTCGATATAAATTTTTTCCCATTCGTCATGAATCCGCAATGCTGTTGCGAACGTTTCATACGTTTTTGAATAGGTCCTCTCAAGCTTGCCTCTAAGATCCTCTATCGTTATGTTGTGTTCCGGTAAAATAAGACTATTATCCAACGCTTCCCCGAAATGAACATAGATGATTTCACAGGCTCCGATATCAGAAATCCCCTTACAGACTTGCCCGTCGACAATACCAACCTTCAATTCCGTTAAAATAATGCCATCCAGTTCTTCGGGACGGAGAGGGGAGTGGAAGCATTGCACATGCAAGCCTTTATCCAGCAGACTATCCGCCAAACTTTGAATGACCGTCGATTTCCCCGTACCTTCGGGCCCTGTAAGGACGAATATCTTGTTTAGCCCATCAAATGCGGATTTATACAAGAAATGAGCTCCGCGTGCAGTGTTGCCTCGGGCAAAATAGTGAGATGATTTTAATGCCAACCTGAAACACTCCTTTGTGCCTATTCCGATTCGCAAAGATTACAGAATAAGCATGATTGGGATAAGTGCCTATTCAATTGTATATTCTGTATTGTAAAAAATGGTGTTCGTCCTCTCCCATTTTTTCGTTATTTGTTGACGGGACTACAGAAGATCCATTTTCACCCGGTATGATAACACCGGTTGTTTTTGTTAGACATGCACTCTGGCGGGAACGACCGTTGAATCAACCAGCGACACTTAATCTACTACTTTACTTTCTTTGTTCAATGATGGCTGAAGAGGGGGCTTACTGCTTCAATTTTTAGGTTGCGATTATTTAGCACATGATGGATTCGGATGTGACGCTGCAGCGTCGTCGATGCAGGTAAAATAAAACCCAATTCGGTAAGAGTAACAAAACAAAATGTATGGTCATTGGATTAGGCTTTGGAAATACCTGAAGCCGATGCTTATACAGATTCAGTCAAAGCAGACATCGTCGAAGCTAAGAAGCTAAACATTTCAGACGTGCCATTCTTCGTGTTTAATAACAAATACACCCTGTCAGGTACTCAGCCTGAGGAGGTTTTCTTAAATGTGTTGAACTCGGTCTGGGATGAAGAGAAGAAGCTTCAAGAATAGGAAGAAAAGAATGTGTCAGATGGTGATAATAGCTGCATTGACGGAGTTTGTAATGTGTAGTATTAGTCATCAATTCGTAGACGTCCTGAATCTGTTAATATAAAAATACTGTAAGAGCAAAAGAGCTTATATCCAACAGTGTAGTTGTTAGAAGAATATAAACCTGCCGGATTCATTTGAACTCGGCAGGTTTATTTAAATGCACAAATTTAACAATGAATAATCATTATAAAATTTCTACATACCAATAAATACATTTCTACTTGCGGGGCCCCAATTCGCCCCCATATAACCTGTCATTCCCTCAAGGCTAACAAAACAGGGTAGTACGGTATACAAAACACCTGACACTGCATTAACCCTAAACGTGATATGAAATCTCATATTTGAGTTATCAATTGGTGTAATCTGGGCCATATCTGGACGTATTGAGTTGGAAGACATGAGGGCATCACTCATTCCCACAGTTGCAATACCTGAAGGAGTTTCCATAGTACTCCTAATCCAGTAGTTTGAAATATGCGTTGCTGATCCTAAATCTGTCCGCTGATCATACGTAATTAGAATTTGATTTGCTGCACTCTGTGTTGCTTCCAAAAGAATTGGATGAGACATCATCTGGCGTTCATTTAGGGTATAAATCATTAATAATGACCTCCTTAAGTTAAATTACTCCACAACCTATACATTTTATGATCATTAAATTACTCATATTCCATTAAGTAAGCCATTAGAGTTAACTAGAGGAAAGGGGAGAACTACTGTACATAGCTTTTTACGCCAGCGTGCTGAAATTAAAAATGTGAAATATGGGAATCTAATGGGGTGAGGGTAAAACCTCGACAAATCGATTAAATCGTTATGTTATGATAGCCGACATAGATGACAGTTCATCATTATGTAAAGTAATATTTGAATGATTGTCTGTTGTCGTTGTGCTCATTAACAGTTTACCGGGCGGCAGCAGGGTTGGGGAACCCTGATCTGTACGTCGCTGGAAGGGGGAGTAGGGGGACAACTGGGGAAGTGGCTATCGCCCAAGCCAACGCCAGCATGCTGACATATACATAAAAAGAAGCACTCATATGAAAATGCAGATACGAATGTATACTCAGAAAGAGGATGAAGCATATGGCGGAGATTCCCAACTTTCCCCAAAGGCTTATGGATGAGCATGCCCGATGGCATATGAGCCATATGAATCGGGACGTGCGTCCGGGCGATGGCATTTCGTTCCTTCGGTTTCATCGAAGTTTTTTGAGAAAAGCCCTGCGATGGTATAAGGCCCAAGGGCTCAATCTCCAAAGAGTGACACCATGGTCTCGGATCCCATCGGCTGTCAAAGCCAACCCCGGCTGGGACAGCCAGCTACAGGAAGCCGAGGACCGTATCGTGGAGAGTATGGGCTCGTTCAAGTCCTCGGATGAACTGGGCCGGTTCCTGCTGACGTCCTCGCTCCACGACTCCATTCATGTCCTCGGCTCGGAGGTTTACGGAGACCCAGATTTCGGAGTCATCCATAGATCCCCTCGAAGCACCCTGTTCTATCGCTGGCATGGCCTGATCGAACGATGGTGGAGGAAGTACCAGCAGTTGAACAAGAGCAAAAAGACACAGACCAAAAAGACAAAAACCAAGAAGAAACAGACCAAGAAGCCTGCTCGGTGAGCGGGCTTCTTGGTCTGTTTAGCGGGCAGTGCAAATTGTCATTGAGAAGGTCGGGCCGGACGGGAGCGTGATAGACATGAATACTTTATCATCGTTGGGAAATCTCGTCTGAACATCGATCGAGTCTTTAAGCTCCCTCGGGAAACGATAGTTGAATGTACACCGATGCAGTCGGCATGTGATCATCCAGTGAAGTACACCAAAACACAATAATCAAGGAGCAAGATCCACGGAGATCTTGCTCCTTGATCTACATTTAGGGAAAGAAAAATGAATCTTGGCTGCGACGAAGACTCAAATGTGGGATAAACTTCATAAGAAGAAAAACAACTTAGTTAAAGACTGAACGTTTTTATCGTTCCGATATTCGAAGCAATGATGTAGCCCGAAGTGGAGGACGATTTGGATATGAGCTGCTTACTAATGCAATAACTGATGACATCAAATTGTTATTGGAAGAATATGTTATTATAAGTAAGGGAAAACGGGTATATAAAGATACATTGGAGTGGATTCAAGAACAATGGTCATATTATACAAAGAAGCATGATTATTGAAAACAGCTCCAATTGAGTTGTTTTTTATGGCCAGAATAGGGGCTTTGTCGAAAATGGACAAGAACATGGTACTATTGCAGATTTGATAATCATCGAATATGTGGGGTGGGAATTCATACCACATAAAAGTACAATTTGCTTGCAACGCCGATTCAGTGATTAATCCCTTAGGTTAACTCATTTAGCGTGGTCGTTCTAGTCTGTACTCGTTTTCATTATATTTAGAGGTGCTGAGGAAACTGTGTTCCTGAGGAACATAAGAGGGAAAGTTATGATGTGATAATACAAGCTTCATTGCCAGATGGAGTCGACACGTTCTGGGAGCTGTACAAAAGAATTCTGATGTAAAAAAGAAAGCTGCTGGCCCGATGCATTTAGCTGTATCAGGCCGATGGCTTAATTCTTGTGCTGCCATTGCCTCCAGAAACAAACTTTGGTTGATTAATAGCAATATCGGCTACAAAATATAAGAAATCCACACGATAAAAAAGGTTGCTATTAAATGCACTTATTGGCTGCGATAATAAGCTATCATTAGGCTGGGATTGAGTAGAGAAGATCTGTTCTACACGATTGGTATCGGTGTCAACTGAATAAAGAACGGTCTCTGATCCAATAATTTCTGCATCATTATAGGAATTCAAAAGACTATCAAAATCGACGTTTGACTCTGAAAGATCATCCGCTTCTTCAGACGATAATATTTTGTCTTGAACCAATTGTTCAAACTCAGATTGAAGAAAGGTCGACAACGTAAATTCAGAAGATAGTACCAATACCAATTAGGTAATTATTTCAAAGGGGCACATAGAGACAGTATTACGATTAGAAGTTTAACTAAATAAAGTTTCACTCTATATCAAAAAAATCAAGTGTCATTTTGGCCATTTCTTCTTTAGATTCCGTACAACCGCGTATAATCCACTTTTTTAGTATGCTCCATAACCCCGCAGCCATCATCGTTCTCCTATAATCTTTTTCTAATTCGCTATGATACTCTCCCTGAGTTCCTATGATATGTTCCATGGCTTCCAAGTAAATAACATATTGATCATTAAGAAGTCCAAATAATTGATTTTGAATTAAAATGTGCAGAAAAACTTTATGTTTTTCCCAAAATGTGAAATAGGCAAGGGGCATTTCATGAGGGCCTACGTTCTGATCACTAATATAATCTAAAAAGTCTTGAAACATCAAATCAATAATTGCGACGAGTACAGCTTCCTTGGATGTGAAGTTGCGGTAGAAGGTTTTTCTAACAAGTTCGGCTTTATCACAAATCTCTGTAATCGTGATATTGCTATAGGGTTTCTCCTGTAAAAGTTCAATTAAAGCATCGCATAACCATTTCTTTGATCGTTGCGCAATAGGATTAACGCGAGTAGACATGTCACAAATCACCTCTAATGTGTAACCTCTGTCACACTTATTGACTGCTTCATAGACATCCAATTATAATCTAATTCAACAAGTTACACAAGTGTGACATTTATGTATAGAGGAGGTATTTAGTATGAATAAGCTAGTGAATTTAGCACATACCAATGAAGATTACAAAAGATTAGGAATCACGAAAGAACCTGCTGAATGGGAAGATGGTATGAGGACAGATGGTCAAGCGGGAAGTTACGAATGGTGGTATTTTGACTCCGAATTTACAGATGGAACTAAAATTGTAGTCGTGTTCTTCACCAAGTATGAGTTCGACCTTAAAGGTGAGGCTTGCCCAACGATACGATTTGATGTGACATTGCCGGATGGAAGAAGCATTTCGAAAAAAATATCCGAAGAGAAGGGGAGTACAATTCGAGCTTCCAAAGAAACATGTGATGTGAAAATTGATAGAAGTAGTATCCAATATTCCAATGGCAATTATTTGATTCATTTTGTTGATGATGACATTGAATATCGCTGTACCATGAAATCTATCGTGCCCATGTGGAGACCCAAAACAGGACATGTATTTTTTGGAGAGAAACAAAAGGACTTCTTCGCATGGTTCGTTGCCCAGCCTTCTGCCGATCTGGAGGCCGTACTTACTGTGAATGGTCAACGCCGCGAATTAGTCGGTAACGGATATCATGATCATAATTGGGGCAACGCAGAAATGAATAAGCTCATCAATCATTGGTACTGGTGCCGTGCAACTATTGGACCTTATACCATAATCTCGTGCGATATCATTGCGGAGAAAAAGTATGGTTATACACGTATGCCTCTCATCATGATCGCTAAAGACGGTGAGATTCTGGATGATCGTGAGGAGAGTACGAAGATAGAACGTAAGGACACGATTAAACATCCCTTTACAAAGAAATTTATGGATAACCAATTGAAGTTTATTCAGTCATCTTACAATAACACTTCTTATCAAATTGAGTATCATCGGGAAACTGACATCGTTGCGGCTTCATTATTAGAAGGTATGAAACTTTCTGTACCTATGCGATTGGCAATAAAAGTATTGAGAATAAATCCAACGTATGTTCGATGTATAGGGACAGTAAAGCTGACAGTCAACGAGAATGGGAAGCAAGAGGTGTATCAGCAGGAAGGTCTATGGGAGCAGATGTTCTTTAGTTATATTAAAAACGCAATTATTCGTGAATAACAGAAGGAGACAAGTTCATATGAAAGTACTAATTATTTTTGACCATCCTTACACAGCAACGGCGTCAGAGAATATTCCTCATCAAAGAAGCTATTCAGCAGCATTATTGGCTGCGGCTACTAGAGGTCTTCATTCTGGTGGACACCAGGTAGATCTCATTGACTTGCACGCAGATGGATTTAATCCTGTGATGTCAGGAGAAGAACTGTCGGCGTGGAGACAAAAGAAAACCCTCGATCCTCTGGTAAAAGATTATCAAAAAAGATTGCTTGCAGCGGATCATATAATCTTTATTTTCCCAATATGGTGGGAATCGATGCCTGCATCAACGAAAGGCTTTTTAGATAAAGTGTTTGCCAAAGGAATCATTTATGAGGAACCTAAAAAAGGTAGACCCTTTGTTAGCGAGTTAAAAAGGCTTAAGGGTGTATCACTATTAACGGTAATGGCCACCCCAGGGTTCTTCTATAGATGGATATTTGGTAATCCTATTACTAAAATACTATTTCGTGGTACATTTCGGAAAATGGGGTTTCACAAGTTGAAATGGTATAACTATGCTGGTATGGATGGTCATACACTAGAAGTTAGAACGAAAGCATTAGAAAGAACAGAGAAACGCTTTGCATCACTTTAAATTTCTGGGGTTAAAGAGGTTTTTTTAATTAACTGACTAGGGAGCTTTGACAATCGGGTGACAAGGACTGATTCGTTTATCAATTAGATAATATTTAAAAAAGATATCTATCCGGGTCATGTTTCAGCATGTTTACGGTCTTATTAAGGTCAGGTGATGTACTTCACGGGAAACTTTTGCTTTTGAGAATCAAATGCCCCTCCTCTTTATTTTGCGGAAGGGGCCAAATTCAAAATAATGCTTTTATAATTTTGCGTCGATCTCCAGCTTGAAATCATTTGACTATACGGGAACATTTTTTCTTTTCTCTGAAGTCTCCGGCTAAAATCAAAAACAGACCTGACCATCGTCGTTTTAAACCTTTTTGCCGGGATGAAAAACGGTGTCAGGACGAAATGTTCATAGCAGTTTGAATGTTTTTCAGATCGAGCTGGATTTGCTCTGGAATATGGTAAGGATGGTATAAGCCATGCCGCATCATGTAAGTGGTTATCTTTTCATAAGAATCTATGGCCTCATCGAGCTGTTTCATCAAAATTTGCTTGATTTCAGGGGTGGCACATTCGGTCACGGCCATGGCGTAGTTTCTGACTCCGCTCTTGGCGTTCATCAAAAAATCCATTGCGATGACGTCATCGGTCAGCGTATGAAGCCCTGTCATGTGTTCTAATATTGGGTTCATTTTTTTATCTCCTATAAAGTCGTTTTAGTCAGCACTCCACCGAGCTCCTGAAGCTGCTGTTGTGATATTTTTACTTCTTGTTGCAAAATTTGTAAAAGATCTGGGTCGGTTACCAGTGTTTGCATGGTCTTGGATTTAGTCATGCAAACCGTCTTGAACGCAGCCATTTCATGAACCTCGAGTATCTCATGCAAAGCGTAATTGGAATTCATTCGGATTTCCTCCCATGTATCTATCCATATTCAAGGCTTTAAGATGACTTTAATGCAATCGTCCGTTTTCGTATCGAACACTTCATAGCCTCGCTTGGCCTCGCTAAGCGGAATGACGTGCGTAACAATGTCGCCAGGGTCCACTTTGCCAGACGTAACCAACTCGTACATATATGGCATGTAGTGAATGACCGGAGCTTGTCCGGAACGGATATTCACGTTTCGCTGCATGATGTCACCGAGCGGGAATCCGTTATAGCGTCCGCCGTATACCCCAGTGACTTGAATGGTTCCGCCTTTGCGGACAGCTTGAGATGCAATGATAAATGCGCTCATGGTGCCGCCTTGCAGTTTCAAACCGCTGGCTAAAAATTCAAGATCGCTCATCTTGCCGTCCATTCCTACCGCATCAATCACGACATCGGCGCCGCCTTTGGTCATTTCCTTGAGAGTGTTCCCAATATTCTTATCCTGTTCGAAGTTTACGATTTCCACATTGTTCGTTCGCTTCGCATGCTGTAAGCGGTAATCGACATAGTCGACGGCTATTACACGTTTAGCTCCTTTCAGCCAGCAGAATTTCTGGGCCAGGAGTCCGACCGGACCGCAGCCGAGCACGATGACCGTATCTCCATTCTTTACGCCGGCGTTATCTACGCTCCAGAATGCCGTCGTCATGGCATCGGCGATCAAGCTTAGCTTTTCGTCTGGTTGTTCGCAGTTTTCAGGAATCTTGAAGTGGGTAAAATTGGCAAATGGAACCCGTAAATACTCGGCTTGCCCGCCAGGATATCCGCCGGTCGTTCCGGAGTAGCCGAAATATGCGCCCATATCCCCGTGTTCGTTTGAATTGTCACATTGGCTTTCAAGCTGATTTTTGCAAAAAAAGCATTCTCCGCATGCGATGTTAAACGGAATGATCACACGGTCGCCTTTTTTTACCTTTGTCACGCCAGGACCTACTTCTTCTACGATCCCCATCGGCTCATGTCCGATGACATAGTTCTCCTGAAGGTTAGGGATCATCCCGTGAATAAGATGAAGGTCAGAACCGCAAATGGCGGTACTGGTGATCTTTACGATCATATCGTCCGGTTTCACAATCTTCGCATCAGGCACCTCTTTGACCACGACATTTTTAATCCCTTGATACGTTACCGCCTTCATGCTTTATGTCCTCCAATATGCTCATCTGGGGTCCGATCAAACATCCCTTTACGCGACGTATCATCCGGGAACAGATTCATCTGCCCGATCATCACCGTATTTTTCGCCGAAAGCTGGTCGAGTTGGTACTGTTCATTTAGCTCGTAAGGATGGAACCATTTTTTGCGAATCATGAGCTCCGAGATTTCTTGGTGCATTGCAATTCCCAGCTTAAGGTGATTGTGCAGCAGGGCTCTTACATCAGGTGAAGCCGTTTCCGTCAGGGCGATGGACAAATTACGCACACCCTCTTTGGCACGAATAAGGAAGTCCATGGCAAAAGTCATGTCAGCCATTTCCGGCATATTTAATGAATTAATCGGATCTAAATAATCGGTATTCATCTGAGTTCCCCTTAATGTGTTATAGGTATCGGATTATTCGGAACGGGTGCTTGGAAAGGAGCTCTTGCATATATTGCTTGCAGCTCAGCGATCTGTTGTATGGATTGAGTTACGTCTTTCTGCATTAAGGCTTTTAGCTCTTGGTCAAAGACCAGGCCTTGCATAAGTTTCGACTTAGCAAGGCAGAGCGTTTTGAAGTTTAACGCTTCATGCAGTTCCATCGATTCGTGCGGCGCTAGCGTTGGATTAGCCATTCAGAGATGAACACCTCCTTTTTTCATCAACGTTAGATTTTCCAATGCATTGGATCTTATACTAAAATGGAATGCCTGAGAAGTAAGATCCGAATATTCCCATGCAGTCGCAGGGATATAAACAAAATCTCAACCGCATACTTGATCTAGCCACAGAAAATGCAAGAAAACCGGCAGAAGGTGCACTTAACTCGAGTGGTAATACGCTGGAGCAGCATGCATCTAACGCGGTTTCTGAGGTGCAGACGGCTTGAAATCAGGCAATAAGCTCGATGAGAGAATCTGAGAGAGTCACCGTAAAATGCTTCGGCTTGCGCCGAAGTTTTTTGTTTCTTTAAGATGTCTCGACATTTTCAAAAAGACGTAAAAATGATTAAGACCCAGGGATTAGAAAAAGTCTTGAACATTTTATAGGTAATCGAAACCGGGCGTATCTTTATTTGCTTTCCGAAATGGGGAGATGACGTTACATTTACGGTTGCGGAAGTTGTTGAGGGTCGGTTGCATATCACTAGGTCCTTCATCAGTGTCCAAAGTGTAATTACTGATGGAAGGGGAACCCAGTGGGTACTGGATACCGCTGCGACGGGCTTTTGCCTGCAATGCAAAAAAAGAAACCCAGGATATTTAAATAGCCTGGGTTTCTCGGCACTCTAAAATAGAGCTTCTTTTTGTTTGAATTAACGATCAGCGAACGGGTTGGGGAAACCTAAACTCGTATGTGCTTGATTTGCATAGTTTTGGTTATATCCGACATTTGCGTTATTAATATTTGGAAAATTATTGGAGTTACTTTCGATTTGGTTAACCGCTTGAATCATTGATTGTAATTGCTGTATAGCAACCTGGTGTCCTTGAAGGGCGGATTGAATCGTATTGGCAGCTTGTCTTTCACGTTGAGCTAATTGTTCTAATTGTTGGGTATTTTGCTGTTCTTGTTGAAGCAAGCGTTGGTAGTTCTGACTTGCTTGCTCAGTTTGATGAATCAGCTGTTGAATAGAGTTTTTAATTTGTTGAGTGGATTGGTATGACATTGTATACCTCCTTTAAATTTTAAATCTATAATTAGATTGCTTAATCAAAATTAAATTATACATGTAAATTTCTTTATTTTGGTATGTAGTATAACAACGCTAATAGTTAGGTAAAGGCAGGTAGAATCATGATAGCCATTTAAAATAACATTATAAATAGAAAAGAAGCTTGTCATCCTTTCTGGTAACAGTTTTTTTATTATGTTTACCTTAAATAACAATCTCGCCTGTGGGGGATTCTAGAGAAATATCTCAAATTCTAATCAGAATGAGGACGGAATTCATGAAGCAAACTTCCAGTAAAATTGAAGAAGACAAAAAACTGAAATGGTGGCAACTGAGCTTGTTAGGCATAGCAGGCACTATAGGAATTATTGCGGTGATTGCGCTGAGTGATTGGATCGTTCAACACTTCCGTGCCAAGAAGGACGGTTCTGTTAAGGAGCACGCTGTAGACGGACAGACCAATGAATATCGTTCACTGAAGGGTGGTGCTGAGTTTCGAATCAAAAGTATCAGGTCACGAAAGAACAAGGTCTAATGAAAAAAGAGCAGCCGTGCAGCCTGTACACCAAAATAAAAACCAAAGCCAATCAGTGACAGACCTGATAGAACGGAGATCGCCTTTAATACATGGACGGTCAGGAATTTACGAAAGAGGCTGGAGGCTGCAGCCATCGTTGCGTCCCAGAGCAGAATTCCGAAGACTATTGCTCCACTGTAGATCAATAACTGCTGCATCGGATACTCGCTAACCGCCTTGGCTAATATTGAGCCGTAGATACCCAGCCAAAATAGGATGGAGAGGGGATTAAATAAGGACATCAGGAATCCCGACAGATAAGGTTTGGATAGTGAGGCATCGATTCCCCTCAGTCCAACAGCTGAGATTTCTCCTGAATTTTTAATGCTGTCTACACCTGAATAGACGAGAACAAAGAACCCGAACAGCCACAAGAAGACTTTAACAAATGGGGCGTTCAGCAGATGAATGAGGCCAAAATAGACGAGCAGCATGTAAATAATATCGGCGCATACTGCCCCAAGGCCAACAGCCCAGGCATGCATGAACCCTCCGCGGAGTCCCTTATCCAACTGCGCCGCATTAATGGGACCGATAGGAGCTGAAAGGGATAGCCCCAGAAAAATATAACCTATAAATACGTTAATGTTGTCCGCCTCCTTTATGTAGATAGCTTATTCCCATAAAGATAGTTGTAGGACAACCAAAAAAAACGTGAAAAATCAAGGCCAAAGTACTTAAAAGAAACTTTGAAGTTAGCCAAATAAAAAACACATATCTCATAAAGTTGAAAACATGAGAAGACGGCATCTCCCTTATAAAAAAGAAAAATGCCGTTTTTTGAAAGTTCTTTTAAGCGAACTTAGAAAGCCATGTTTTTCACTGGCTTTGAAGATAACACTTTGCGCTAGACAAAGAATGTCTGGAAGGGTGGCACTCAGCCTTTGACATGTAATGGGGGAGGAATCAGCCAACCTTTTTTCTTGTTCATGTGCAGGATTCCCATAATGGTACTGCAGCCCACCAGCCCAGCGGCATTATCTGCAGCGATTTTGGATGCGATCTCCACATCGGTGAACCTGGCACCTACGGGAATATCCTCCACCTGTACTTCCGGACGGTCAGGGAGTGTGGGCACTGAAGCAATACCGACTGCCCCAAGGAGAGCGTCACACTCACTGCTTTCCAGCTCAGCCTGGTTAATTAAATCGCCAAGTACTTTTTTTAGGTCATCGTCGCCAGCATGAGATTGAAATGCTCGATAGAGTGATACTAGCCCTTTTGCAGCCGTTGATGTCGTCCACACATTAAAAATCTCTCCATAATGCATGGGCTCTTCTTTTGAATTTCCGCCTAAAATCCCTGTCATTAATAGGCTCCTTATTGTTAGATTTGAACAAGTACTAGCATGCCCAAAAATAATATAGTTATTAAATTCCTCTTTAGAATGACAGCATTGCCTTTGGAGTAACAATGCTATAAATACAACCTTAAAGACCACAATAATCAGTATGATCATCACCATTTATGGACTTGTCGCTATCTTGATGATTCCAGTGGCTGGATATTTATCTGACTGTTTTGGTCGGAAAATCGTCATATTACCAAGTCTACTGCTTGCTGCCATAGGCGGAGCCGTTTGTGTTGCCGATGCCTGGTTCTTAACTGGAGTTAATGCTTATTGGGTAATACTTAGAGGGCGTTTTCTCCAAGGAATCGGAGCAGCTGGCTCATTTCCGATCGTACTTCCTTTCATAGGGGATCTATTCAAAGATGAAAGGCAGGTCACTAAAGGATTGGGAGTCATTGAGACTTCCAACACCTTCGGTAAAGTGTTAAGTCCAATCCTTGGTGCTTATCTCGGTACATTGCTATGGTATGCGCCCTTTATAGCGATTCCGGTCTTGTGTCTAATTTCTTTTACGCTGGTTGTATTTCTTGTTAAAAAACCAAAAATAGAGGAGAGGGCTGAAACGAAAAGCATTGGGCAATTTTTGAACGGCATCAAAGGAATCTTGCATGAGAAGGGTCGATGGTTGTACGCCATCTTTACCATTGGAGGAATTTGTATGTTTGCGACCTTTGGAGTGTTGTTCTATTTATCCAAGACCTTGGAGTCGAAGTATAAACTGCATGGAGCTTCAAAGGGATTTGTGCTGGCAATTCCTCTTGCGCTATTGTGTCTGGCCTCTTATGGAAGCGGCAGAATCATTGGGAAAAACAAGCTGTTGATGAAATGGCTCGGTTTTATCGAAATGGTTCTGCTCATGAGTGCAATGCTGATTACAGGCATTAGTAAGAATATTTATTTCATGGTAGGATTCTTAAGTGTAAGTGGGATTGGGAATGGTGTTGTATTGCCTTGTATGGATGCACTGATCACGGAAGGAATTGATAAAGAGAACCGCGGTACGATTACTTCCTTAAACAGCAGCATGAGATTTATAGGGGTTGCAATGGGGCCACCGGTCGTTTCACTTTTAATGAGTCAAGGGCATTGGGTCTTATTCGGTACCATGGCTGCCGTAGGAGCAGTCGGGGGACTATTATCCTTATTAGCTGTTACTCCAAGCAAGGGGAAGACAGGTGGAGAGAACGATCAGAAGCGAAGTAGCATCAAGCATACGAAAGGGGATCCAATGCGCCGACGTGTGCGGTAGTACAGCTTGGATCGTTCAAATTTTGTGGCGAACTTATCAGTTTAAGTAACGAAACAACTTTTGAACCTACAAGTCGGAATATCATTATTTAATCTTATGAATCAATACGATGAATATGTAGAACAACAGCAAGGCAGACTGAAGATTCTTTGGATAGGAAGTCTAGAAAAGGGGAGAATATTTTTGGGTGCTACCCTGCCCAATAATTTTTGGAGGGAAAAAAATATGAAGAAGGTTGCTGCTCTTGCATCAGTTGTATGTCTTAGTTTGCTTTTATGTATTCCAGCATTTGCATACCAGGATAGTACAAACACTGGAATTCAAGCATACTACTCAGTCAATCAAACTTATGACAACTTGAATGCAAAGAATGTTAATACAACGGGGAATGAGAATTCAACAGATATTCAGAATGGGAATTACAGAGCCCAAGCAGTCTCAGATGAAAATCGGGGGAATAATTGGAGCTGGTTGGGTCTTTTGGGCTTAATTGGACTTACAGGTTTACGGAAAAGAAGCTCCGAAAGAAGCTAAGCTTTTTAATGCCACAAGGGAACAACTTTTTTCAACAAAACCCTATCAAGTTTATGCTTGATGGGGTTTTGCATTGGCAGCTTGAGTTGAGCGTAACTTGAGGATATCATAAGCGAAAACGTGAACATTTACACTTCAATAATGATCGGAAGAATCATTAGACGCCGTTTTGTTTTCTCATAAAGAAATTTGCTTAAGGTCTCCTTGATGAGTTGCTATGGACAAGCTGATTGATTTCTTCCATCAGCTTGTTGGTGTCCGGTTCGTTTAATAGGCGGGCGTCTGTCTCGCTCAGCGTAATGACCGTAATCAGGACACCGTCCGCAGACAATTCCGATTGAAATAACATAAATAATGGTCAGCAGTTAGGTTTACTCCTTGAAGCAAAGAAAATGAAAATCGCAAAAAATAGAGCTAAAAACGAGCTTAAGGAAATCCAACTGATAGAGAAATCTCAAAGGGATGGTACATATGCGTCGGAAATCCGTATCTCAAACAAATTTTATGAAAATCGTCCTGATGTGAAAGAACTGATTAAGAACCAAAATATTAAGGTGATATCCTGGAAAGCAATTCGTGATCTTCATTGGAACAGTTTAAAATAACCGCCTCTGATGATCAGACACCGACTAAAAGAAAAAGTTTATCAAAAGGCCGCTTATCCAAATGGGATTGAAGGCCAGTACAACCAAAACCCAAAACTTATTATTTTACAGTGTAAAAATGCATATAATGTAATTGATACCATGAGGAGGGTTAATTCTTACCTACATACATATGTACAAAATACGGGTTTTGTGAATAAGTATAAGAATAACAACCAGGAGCGCTTGTTTGAGCTGTTATTTGTTGTATATGTTCAATGATTTCGAACTTGTTTATATCCGTTTCATATTTACAATTATACACTTTCGTCTTATCCCAAATTTAATTCATGTTAGTTTTCACACGGTTTATTCTTAGTTGAAATTGCTTTTTTGAATCTCGCGGTTATTTCTGAGTGATTCCAGCAAAAATGGTTATTTGTATGACTTGTAACTGTTATTTATATTTCGATTATTTACTTTAATTTTTGACTTTAATAAATGTAGTTTACACCACAAGCTCTGAGTTCCACCGATATTTATTCAATTCTGCTGGCTAATCCTAAATCAGAGTTCTCGATTCAGATCAAAAAATCTGATTTTGTGAAAGCGCTATTATTCATTGGGAATCTCTTCTCTAATAGCATAATCGCTATCTCCTTTTCATGATGTGTCTATCCCCTAACCGTTCTCAATTTCCGGAGAATCTCTAAAAGCATAACATTGAGACTGACCCATACACCGCCGAATACATATCCTGCAAAGACGTCGCTGGGATATTGCATCCTGAAATAAATCCGACTGATCCCTACTGCCAGGCAGATTAGGATTACGCTCAAAATGATGGGCACCCGGATATATCGAAAGCTATAATATCGCAGCAGTAAGAAAGCCGAAAAACCGCATACTGTCAGCGAAATCAACGTCTCTTTACTTGGGAAGGTGTTCAAAAACTGAAAGCCAGCCGTTACAGGTCCTAAACGATGGAACACCATGCGCAAAATCTCGTCAATTAACTCTCCTCCGGCAACTACCCATACAAGAAAGTTCAAGTCTAATCTACGCTCTTTACTGTGCCGCATGATCCAAAGTGCTGCCAAAACAAGCACGGGACCATAGAAATAAAATGTGCCTAGCTTCGTAAAGGTATGCATCCATCCCCTCCATTCGGTACCGAATGTGACTGCAACCAGATAAGACACGATCTCATCAAACTGCCCGAATTCCTGGGCCAGAAAGTCCTCGATCAAAACGAGCATCAGCGAGAAAAATAAAACGAAAAAGGCAAACGATGCGAGCAATAGAAACCGAACCCTACCGAACGAGTTAAAGTGGCGCCCACCCTGTATGAGTAACTGCATGAGTGTTTCGACTACCTTAATTTTATACTTGCGATACACATAGATTACGATGGTCAGGAGTGCCGATGCGATACCAAAGATGATCATATAGCGGTTGACCGTTGAATGATACTTCTCCCATTTGAGGCCAAGAACTTTACCCAAGGAGATGAACAAGCTCACCCAAAAGATCGCGCCGGTATAGGCAAAAAGAGCGTAACGCTTAAATGGCATGCGTGTCACGCCGCAAAAATACCCGGTAATATGCCGGACTCCAGGGATGAAATAAGCTACTAAAAGCAGTTTATCCCCATATTTTTCAAACCAGAAGCTCATTTTGTCCACGCGTTCTTCCGAAAGATGGACACGTTCTCCGTATCGCGCGATGAACGGCCTCCCCAAACGGTAACCAATCCAATAAGAGAGAGTTACTCCGATCAAGACCCCTAACCCGGCAGCCACGATGCTAAGGAACCAGTTCAGCTTATGTTCATATACAGAGAGGCCGATATAGCTCATCAACATCTCCCCCGGAAGCGGCAATGCCAGCATTTCGAGGCACAAGAACAAAAAGATAAGCCCGTATCCGTAATGTTCCAGCAAATTCGTCAATATGTAGTCACCTTCCGAAATATAGGCGGATTGCAGACGATCACCCCGCCTTGTTCTGTTGGATTTTAACGTGGACGTGATCATAGCGCTGATGACGACGACACCCAGCAACCTTGGGAATTACCGTTCCGTCATCCCCGAGAGGACGAACGAAGTACCTTATTAATATCATTCCTACTCACACCAGCTTTTAATACTTTTCCCCAATCCAGCGCAATTGAAAACCCATGAATCCCGTTTGGTGGCGTATCGTTATCTAACTGAAGAAGCTCCTGAACTGTCGCAAGAACGAGTTCAGGAGCTTTTTTATTGAAATTGTATTAGCAACTGACCATTGGGATCAGCTTCTGATAATTCATTTCTTTTCTTATTATTGTCCTTTTTCCATGACAGCAAAATAATTCTGTTCATTATCTGCGAAGTTGAACACTCTTCCATTGGGAAGTTCTACAATATCTCCAACGGTGACATTTTTGTCCTTCAAATCACGATATAATTGATCGAAATTTTCGGTGAAGTACATTAAAGATGGTGCTCCCAGGTTCATTCCAGGATTCATATTGGCAACGAACTCTTTATTATGAAGAACAATGCTAGTTGCTGCACCTTCAGGAGCAAGCTCGATAAATCTCATCGGGCCATTGGTTACATCCGCAATCACTTCAAACCCCAGCTTTTCTGTCCAGAAATCTCTGGACTCGTCTTGATTATTCACATACAACATAACTTGGCCAATTTTGTTAATCATAATATATGCACCCCTTAGATGGATTAATTAATCTCAAACCTTCGCATTTTAACAAACAATCATAGTCGACTTGTGGGACAGACCTTTACTTAAATGACTCCAACCGTTCTTCCAGTCGATCCCAAGTTTCAGTGATTCCTTGCAGCATGCCCATGTCCATTACGGTTTTAAGCGCCTCTGCCGACACATATTCAGAACGATTTACCAGTTTAGTCTTGCCGCCCAGATCTATAAATTCCAACGTGATTAAGGTCGATGGCAGGGATTCATTTACATTACCTTCAGCATCCGAAAAGTAATCAGTGTAGATGATCTTCTCCGGCTCGACAATCTCACTATAAATGCCTTTCCCCCACGATTCCATCCCGTAAAATGTACCTAGATTCTGATCTACGCACTTCATACAGTAATGCCATACGCCACCCGGACGGAAATCGATGGTGCATACCGGGATCTCCCAGCCTCTTGGTCCCCACCAATGTTTGATATGCTCTGCTTCTTTAAACATCTGGAAAACAAGTTCGCGTGGAGCGTCGAATACACGCTCTAGCACCAGGACGCGATCGTTCTCTACGCTTGACACCATTTTGTTTGACATTGTTATTATCCCTCCCAATCTAATGATGTTACGGTTTGTCCTTATTTTGCAGTTCACGTAAGTAATTATCCAAGTTATCTAACCGTTCTTCCATAATATGACGGAAGGACTGGACCCAAGAATCCATTGCTTGGAAGGGCTCAGGCCGGAGTGTGTAAATCCGGCGGTTCGCATCAATTCGCACTTCCACAATCCCGCTATCGCTAAGCACTTTCAAATGCTTCGATGCTTGTGGCTGACGAAGCCCCAGTCGGTCGGCGATTTCACCCACGGCTAGAGGACCGTTACTCAACAATTGAACAATATTCATGCGATTAGGTTCAGCTAAAGCACTCAGCGTCGTTATGTCCATTCCCGGACGTATGCCGGACATGTTACTCACCTCTGTATACAATGGTTTCTTGTCTAATCATCTCCTTGATTTAGGGTAACTTTCAACCTGACGCTCATAATATACCTTATACTGAATATTCCTGTCAAGGAATATTGAATGTAAACTTCATGGTAATTATTAGTTGACTTTGTATTTAAATCGTAATTTAGAAAGTAGCATTCCGGGAAGGATTTGTAATCAACATGAACGCCCCTACCCCCTTATTATTTGCTCGCTTTTTCTATATTAATCCGAATTTTACATCTGAAATTTCAGTAGTAAAAGTAAACATCAACATATTCCGTTTCATGAGTTAAGAAGCGCATCGCCATAGTTTTCCTGCCCTTTTCTATATCTCATCAAAGATAAAAAAAAGCCCTCCTTCACCCGTCCGAAGACGCAGGGAAAGAGAGCTCTCTTATATAGTAGAAAAATAAAAATCCGGGCATTAAATGCACTTTCAGTTACACGCGGAGCGTAGTATAACGATTGGCGGGACGTTTAAGTCCCAGATGGTCACGCAGCGTGCGTCCGGTATACTCTGTGCGGAACACTCCTCTGCGTTGCAGCTCAGGAACAACCAGATTAACGAAGTCATCCAGGCCGCCCGGCAGGTGAGAGAACGAGACGTTAAAGCCATCCGCTGCTCCCTTCAGGAACCATTCCTCCATAATATCGGCGATCTGCTCCGGCGTTCCAGCAATTGAGCGTTTGTTAGTCACTCGCTCATATAGCTGGCGAAGCGTCAGTCCCTTGTCCATCAGATCAAGAATGCCCTTGAGAACGGTTTTACTCTGATTATATTGATCAAGATCCGGTCGAATTGGTAGCGGCTCATCAAGGGGGTAAGAGGAAACATCCTGGCCAAGATGATGGGAAAGGATATCCAGACCTAACTGCGGCGGCGTCAAGCTCTCAATGAGCGCCTTCTGCTCATTCGCCTCTTCCTCTGTCCGGCCGATAATCGGCATAATGCCAGGCAATATTTTTAGATCATGCCGGCTTCTTCCGTACTTGGCCATTCTCCCCTTAAGATCCTCATAAAACTGCTGACTAGCCAGTAGTCCCTCGGCAGAATAAGAGCTGACAAGTGCGAAGACGACCTCCGCTCTAGCTGCTGCCATCTCCTTGCCAGCCTCCGAAGCTCCCGCCTGAACTAACACGGGATAACCTTGCGGGGGTCTTGCTACATTGAGCGGACCCTGCACCTGGAAGTGTTTGCCCTTGTGCTGGATATTATGCAGCTTGTCCTTATCTGCGAAATATCCGCTCTCTTTATCAAAGAGCAGCGCATCATCTTCCCAACTGTCCCACAGTCCTTGCGTCACATCAACGAACTCCTCGGCTCGTTCATATCGATTATGATGTTCCGGATGCTTCTCAAGGCCAAAATTGCGCGCCTCCTCATCCGTTTGCGAGGTAACAACATTCCATGCGGTCCGCCCATTGCTGATGTGATCCAGTGTAGCCATCTTCCGGGCGATATGATATGGCTCATTGTAGGTGGTGGATATTGTCGCCGCCAGCCCGATATGCTTTGTGGCAACGGCCAGCGCCGAGAGCAAGGTGAAGGGCTCAGGGCGAATGGTGCTGGAATGGCTGATGCCCGATTCAAAGCGATCCCATACATACAGATCATCTGCATAGAAGAACATATCGAATTTCCCGCGTTCTGCAGTCTGAACGATATTCTTATAATAGTTAAAATCAAGCAGTCCTTCGGGAATCGAGCCCGGATGCCTCCAACTGGAGATTTGCCCTCCCGCCGGGTAGAACATCATTGCCCCAAGCGTCATTTGCCGTTGCTGTGTGCTCACATTGTTAGCCTCCCTGTCATGTGTTTGATTCTTATATGATTAATTTCAAACTAGATTTACACCTTATCGTGCATAACGACTGACAGGCCTGGTCAATCCCAGGGTGTCCCGCAACGTACCACCAGGATATTCCGTACGGAATAGTCCTCTGCGCTGGAGTTCAGGCACTACTAGCTCTATAAAATCGTCAAGGCCTCCCGGCAGATTAGGGAATGGCATAATAAACCCATCCGCTGCCCCTTCTTTAAAATAAGTTTCCATAATATCGGCAATTTGTTGCGGAGTACCGGCAACTCCATTGTTGTAGATTTTTTTGAAAAGCTGACGTGGCGTCAGGCGCTCTTTCTCCAGTAAACGAATAACACGCTCCATCCGACTTTTGCTTTGGTTGTGCTGATCCAGGCTCGGGATAAAAGGAAGCGGCTCGTCCAGCGACAAATGAGTAATATCCTGTCCTAAATAATGCGATAGCAGATCAGCAAGTAAAGAATCGGGGATCAGTCCATCGATAAGCTCACGCTTTGCTTGGACCTCAGCTTCTGTTCTTCCGATAATAGGCATAAATGAAGGCATGATTTTCAATTCGTGCTGCTCTCTGCCGTATTTAGACAGGCGTCCCCTCAAATCTTCAGAGTAGGCCTTGGCCTCTTCTAATGGTACCCAGGGGGTAAA
The DNA here is from genome assembly GCF_042649265.1 of Paenibacillus sp. GCM10012306. NCBI lineage: Bacteria > Bacillati > Bacillota > Bacilli > Caryophanales > Paenibacillaceae > Paenibacillus > Paenibacillus sp. GCM10012306. Next base: position 673,910 of record NZ_JBHRYW010000003.1, read on the forward strand.
AGCCAATTCAGCGCTACTTGCTGCTAGCTCTCTTCCGGAATCGGAAGCCCCAGCCTGAACCAGAACCGGATACCCCTGAGGCGGGCGAGTAACGTTAAGCGGACCGCGGACCCGGAAAAACTCACCTTCATGGTTCAGATAATGTACCTTGTCGGGATCGGCAAATTCCCCCCGCTTTTTATCTGCTACGATGCTGTCTTCTTCCCAGCTGTCCCATAAGCCAAGTGTGACATCGACGAACTCCCGAGCCCGCTTATAACGTGTGCTGTGCTCTAGGTGACTCTCTTTATTGAAATTACGAGCCTCTTCATTGGCTGAAGAAGTGATCACGTTCCATGCCGCCCGACCCTTACTGAAATGATCCAGTGTGGCCAGTTTACGCGCAATATGGTATGGGTCGTTATACGATGTAGAAATCGTAGCTGCTAGTCCAATATTTTTCGTTACCGAAGCCAGAGACGCCATTAACGTGATCGGTTCTGGACGAATGCTATTGGCCCCGCGGATACTTGAATCAAAACGATCCCAAACATAAAGATTGTCCGCATAGAAAAACAAATCGAATTTAGCGCGCTCTGCTGTCTGAACGATATTCTTATAGAAATCGAAATCCAGCATTTGTGAGGCATCCACCTCTGGGTGACGCCAGCTAGCAATATTCTCACCGGATGGATAAAACATCATGGCTCCAAGTGACATTTGACGGTTATGATTACCCATTTACGAGTTCCTCCCAATCGATTATTTCAAAAAGCCTTCCTGCTTCAACCATGCTTTGGCCACATCTTCCGGCTCTTTCTGCTCAGCGTCGACCTGTCTGTTCATCTCGCGAATGGCTTCAAGTGAAACTTTGTTGCTCAGCTTATTAAGTACTTCTTTAAGCTCAGGATGTGCTTCTAGCGTCTCATTGCGTACGAGCGGTGCAGCATAGTAAGGAATAAAGATATGTTTATCGTCCGCCAGCGGAACGAGATTGTTCACCTCAAAAATACCTTTCGTAGCCAGGGTGATCATTACATCTGCTTCTTTATTTTTAAGAGCTTCCAGCTGTAGCGGTGGACTGGAGATCCCGAGAAGCTTCTTAAAGTTAAAGCCGTACGCTTCCTTAACGAGTCTATAGCCGTCTGGACGGTTGGATTTCTCGATCATCGGATCTGCTGCAAATATTAGTTCGTTGGAATGCTCTGCCAATTGCGTGAGGTTAGTAATCCCGTATTTATCCGCAACTTCCTTCCGTATAGCAAAAGCGTACGTACTGTCAAATCCGAGCGGATCCAGCATTGTCAAATGCTCCTGCTCGTTCAACATGGTCTTAACCGTGTTATAGACCTTCTCTGGGTCACGCTCTGGCGGCTGTTTCAAAATATTCATTAGAGCTGTGCCCGTATACTCCACATAGGCATCGACATCGCCCTTCTTAATCGCTTCCCAAAGAATATTGTTATCGAGCTTCACCGTTTCAACATTAAGCGAGGTATTTTCCGTCACAATAAATTTCAGCAACTGTTGCATAACATTTGACTCGGTATTCCCCTTAGTCGCGATAACGATTTTAGAGGGCTTAGCGTTACTGCAACCGGCAATAACAAGAACAATGATAGCTAACAGTAGAATGCTTACCTGTTTAAACGTTCGCTGTTTCAAATTATGAACTGATGATCTCTTAGATGATTGCATAAATTTCTCCCCATTCTTAGTTGTTTAGTTGGATTTATTCTTACGAAGCCCTTTAGGCGTTAAGAATCGATTGAGTTGTAGCAAGCCAATATTGATCAGAATAACCAGCAAAGATACAGGGATTGCACCTTCCAGAATTCGTGCAGTGTTCATATCATTAATCCCTGTCGTAATAATATCTCCTAGTCCGCCAGCAGCAATGAAGGTCCCGATTGTAGCCATACTAATCATCTGAATGGCCATTAGCCTTACACCGGCCAAAATATAGCTGCGTGCAATCGGTACTTGAACCATCCATAGCAGCTGCCAGTTTGACATCCCCATCCCGCGACCTGCTTCAGTCAGTGCAGGACTGACCGAAGTGATACCCACATATGTATTCTGGAGTACCGGCAAAATTCCATAGAAGGTTAACACGATCAGCGCTGGTTTAAAGCCAATGCCGAACACTGGAACCATAAAGCCGAATAGTGCCAGAACGGGAATCGTCTGTACGGCAGAAACAACTGTAATAATAGAATTGGCCAATCGCTTATGGCGCGAAAGATAGATTCCAAAAGGAATTGAAATCAGACAAGCCAATGCCAAAGAAAGAAGAGACAATTCAATGTGCTGTAAAGTCTTTTCAATGACGATTGGCCAATCCTCCTGTAGCGTGTTCCAAAAATGGTTCAAACGACAACCTCCCGTTCTTGGGCAAATCCCTTGCAGGCATAGATTTTGCTCCCTTGTTTAAACTCCACATCCATAACTCTTATCATCTTCAAATCCTTTCTCCATATAAAAAAAGGACTCATCTTCCCGTCGCGTTAGCTTACAGGAAAATGAGACCTCCGAATGGTATGGTCGACCTCTTGAATTATTATATTGTAATAATTGATAATCACAATTTAATATTATATTCACACTAGTAAATTGTCAACAACTAATATTATATAATCTTATCGGATTTATATGTTTTTCTTATAAATGAAACACGTATACGTATATTTATGTTAGAGCTCCTTGTTCAGCTCCACCCTTTCACTGCTCCAATCCCATAGCTCAAGCGCACGACTGAGATCATAGGATTCTTCGGAGGAGGCAATTTCCTTCGGGCCGTCCCAGTACGTTCCGCTCTGCAAAGAATTTTTTAATACCAGTTGCGCAAGGTCATTGCCGGACTGCTTAGTTGTACGAATAGCCGAGCTGACGAAGCGAAACAGCGGCATGACATGATTCCAGATAAACTGCATAAAGGGCTTGTAGTCTCTGGCCAATGCCGAACCTTTACCAGGCATCGCGCCAGGATTAAAGGCGACAACGGAGATGGATGGCTTGGACTGCTGAACTCGGCGTGACAGCTCATACGTAAAGTACAGGTTAGTAAGCTTGGAGGTCGCATAACGTACCATTCCCTTGGAAAAGTCGTTCAGATCGTGCAGGTACTGATCCGAAGCCACAGGATCGGCCATAGTTCCGGGGCTTGCGTAGCGAACAGACATCGCAGAATTCCCCCTTGACTGGTGCGTATCACTACTAACAACAACGATTCGTCCTGGCTCCATCAGTTGATGATACAGCAGCCGCACGAGCAGAAAATGACCCATATGATTAACTCCAAAGGTTGCTTCAAGGCCATCCGCTGTTACTTGAGTGCCCTGTACAAAAGCCGCGCCGGCATTGCAGACGATTGCATGCAGCGGAGGATGATCCGCCTTCGTGAATTGGTCTGCAAATTGCTTAATCGACGAGAACGAGGACAAATCCAGTACCATCGCAGAGATATGGGGATTCCGAGTATCGTGAATCAAGGCTTGCGCCGCTTCGTTTCCTTTTTGCTGACTGCGTGATGCGATGATGACATGCCACTCGGTTGAGGCACTGGCTATGACTTTTGCCGTTTCAAACCCGAGACCTGTATTGCCTCCTGTAATGATGACCGTTTTTGCAGCTGTTTGCATTTATCTTTCACCTCTCCTCTTCCATTGAAGTTTCTGTACAATTCTTATCGCTTGGGTTTTCGAAAAGCTCCCGAAAGTGTTCAATCTTAAAGGCAATGATTTTTTGAATTTCAGACAATCTAGCAATTTCGCATTGAATATTTCGGTTATGCTCCTCCAGTAGGGACAGTCTTCCAGGTATAGTTTCATCACCGGAACTCGTCATTTCCTGAAAACGTTTCATTTCTGCTAGCGTCATCCCCGTCGCTTTCAAGCGGGTTAGAAAAAGAATACTATGAATTTGTTCACGACTATACACCCGATGCCCGTTTTTCTTACGATCCGCATAGGGCAGCAAGCCTATTTTCTCATAATAACGAATTGTATCTTCCGTCAGCCCTGTCAATTGTGCGGCTTGCTTGATAGAGGTAACAAGCTCCGGAATTTTCTGGGTGAGACTAGCCCATTCAGTGTTACCAGTTAAGTGGGACATTTTCGTTAAAGAAGCCTCCTTGTAGATATATATCCAGGGTTCGCCGTACTGCAGATCGTAAATCCCTGAGTTTCTAATTGCTTAGCCGTTTAAATGTACAACTTGGAGTACACTCCAAGTCAAGCAACCAGGTGTAGCGGCTGTATTTCAATGTTTTCCTAAAAGGCTCTCGTTTAGTATGCTTTACCGTGCATAAGAAAAAACACCTTCAAAGTTGTTCGCCACGTCCGCTGACATGGGAGCATCCTCTGAAAGTGTTTTGTTTTGTCCAACTCAAGTGGGCTTGAATCCACTGCATTATGTGTTAAGCTGTTCACGGCTTTTTACTCAACATGATTTGTTCAAAAAGTTTTCTAACTTCCTCAGTAGAGAAAGCTTCAGACAATACTTCATTGAACGTGGCCATCGCGCTGTCTATTTTAGACTGTCCGATATCTGTCAAAGCTGTATAGCTGCTACGGCGATCTTCATCACAAATGATTCTTTCCAAAGCACCACAACTTCGTGCCTCGAAACGACTCACAAGTCTTGATACAGCACTTTGACTCAGTCCGATCATTGATTCCAGTTGCTGTAATCGAAGTTTTTTCTCGGGCGCTTGCGATAAAAACATCAGCATATAAAAATCATTTAAAGAATAATTGTGTTTTTCCAAAAGCTTGGCCTCTAATTTATTCGCAACATTCATTTGCATTTGTGTGAAGGCTAGCCAGTTAGCGATAAGATTAGGATTAGACGTAGTAGACATCTTATACTTCCTTTCTAAAGGTAATGCTGTACACCATCTCTCCTATAATATCATAAGACTTAATGATGCACTACGCAGCATACCTCGCCCAATACACAGCAAGTGTAGCAATAAAATAGCGTAATAAATTGTTAGAGATGCAGATTCGCTTAATTAAAACCCCTAGCATATTGCTTAGGAATGTTAGTTTCCTGTTTGAGTGAATCTGCAGCAGTTAATGCCCAATATGGATTTCTCAGCATTCCTCGTCCAATGGCTACAAGGTCAGTATCTTCATTAGCAATAACTGCGTTCGCAACTGCCGGCTCATCTAATCTACCAACGGCAATAACCGGAACTTGCAAGGTTTGCTTGATCTCTCTGGCTAGTGAAATCTGATATGCGGCTTGTGTTCCTGGGGCATTAGCAGGAGATACAGGACCTTCGCCCCCGGAGCTGACATGGAAAATATCCACCCCTGCTTCTTTGTACGCTTTGCTAAATTCCACACTCTCCGGCAAATCATACCCGCCATCCGTGTATTCCTTGGCAGAGATTCGCATAATTAATGGCATACCCTCAGGCATCTCGCCTTTTACGGCAGCAATCACTTCTTTACCAAACAATGTTAAATCCTGACCGTATTCATCTGTTCTGCGATTCGTTAACGGAGAATGGAATTGATGAATGAGATAACCATGTGCACCATGCAGCTCAATGACATCCACTCCGGCCTGCACCGCACGTTTAACGCCAAGGCGGAACTTCTCCACCATTCCTTTCACTTCTTCAGTAGTTAATGCCCGTGGAGTCTTGGATTTAGCGCTAAAAGGAATAGCTGAAGGCGCAACCGGAACGGCAGCATCCTCTGCCTTACGTCCCGCATGAGCAATCTGAATACTCACCTTTGCGCCTTGCGCATGAATGGCATCGACAATTCTGGACAAGGCAGGAATTTGCTCATCATTCCAGATCCCGAGATCGTAATCAGAAATACGACCATCCGGATCTACATCTGTCATCTCTATAATGATCAATCCAGCTCCCCCAACCGCTCGGCTTACATAGTGATTGTAGTGCCATTCATTAGCAATACCATCTTTATTGACTACGGAATATTGACACATTGGAGGCATAACGACACGGTTCTTCAATTGCAAGGATTTGAATTCAAACGGGCTGAATAAATAGTTCATGTTCTCTCTCCTCTTTATATGCATATTGATCAATGATCAACTTGCTTGTAATAGTTATCAACACACCAAAATTAAATGCATGCAGATGCATATAATATATTAAATAAAAAATTCATTGTCAACTACAGCTCTAAGAAAAGAAAAAACATCGCCTCCAGGCGATGTAAATTCTTATTTTTCTCCAATTATCTGATAACACATCTCACCATTTATTTTTGGAGCTATAGCGGATTTTTAGTTATCACTATCTCTTAGGTCCTTACTCCATCTGGAAAAAAATCTGCTCTATTCAGATATACAACGTCGATTTTCTCGTGTAAGGGTCCGTTTTGTTCCGTTCTCTCTTTAAGATCGAGCCATTCCTGATCTTCCTGGAAAGCCTTAAAGTTCTGTTCACGTGAAGCCAAATCACGATGCTCAAGTACGTAGTACAACCGATTCGTGGATTCATCCGCTTCGACCCAAAACTCAGTGACCTTCATATGATGCTTGGCAAAAATTGATATCGTACCATCCCGGAATCGATCCAGTATGGATTGCATGCGACCAGGAATTACATGGTAAATCCGCAGTTCATATAGCATAAACACCATCCTCCGTTCATTTTATGAATCCAAGTATGATCTCCATCTGCAAGATGTTCTATAGCTTACCACCGGCCAGCACTTTGGCCGCCATCGACGTGAAGGATCTCACCGGTTACGAATTGTGCAGATTCCAGATATAGAATAGCATTCACAATATCTTGAGCCTCGCCCATTACACCAATAGGATGCAACTTAGCCAAGAAATCATGTGTCTCTACAGGGTGCATCGGTGTTTTGATAATCCCTGGCGCTACTGCGTTTACGCGAATGCCTTTATCGGCATACTCAATGGCAAGTGATTTCGTTGCCGCAGCCAAGCCCCCTTTGGTCAGGGCCGCAAGAACGGATGGCACACCTTTAATCGGCTGCTCAACAACCCCACTCGCCGTGATGTTAACGATGTGACCAGAACCCGTCTTCAACATCTCATTCACCGCATGCTGGGTCACGTGGAAGAATCCTGTGAGATTGACCGCCAGCTTGGATTCAAGGTCCTCCTTAGTGTAGTCTGTGAATGATTTCGATATAAAAATGCCGGCATTGTTCACCAAGGTATCGATACGTCCAAAACGGGATAATCCTTCAGCAATTAAACGTTCTGCGATTTGTGGATCTGAAATGTCGCCGATAACATAAGCGATATGCTTACCTGTTGGATCGATTTCCTTAGCGGCTGCAGCCAAGACTTGCTCACGGCGCCCGTTGATCACTACATTTGCACCTTGTTGTACCAACTCAATCGCTACTGCCTTACCGATACCGCTGCTTCCGCCTGTAACTACTGCCACTTTATCTTGAAAACTCATGTTGTTATCTCCTTTGTCTACCTTTTAATAGGTAATTGAATTTATCTGCCCACTCATAATACAATGATATCTGCTATCATGTATAATACAGAATCACGATGCCAAGTATCTATAATCAAGATACCCAAGCTAACTTTACAGGAGGACTATATGGATATTCAGTTGCTCAAAGTGTTTTTCACCACAGCTCAGGAAGGAAGCATATCCAAAGCTGCGAATAAATTAAACTTTGCCCAATCCAATGTGACGCATAAGATTCAACAGTTGGAAGCCGATTTGCAGACACAGTTATTTTACCGTCACAATCGAGGAATTACGCTTACCCCTTCCGGACAGACCCTGATAACGTATGCGGAGAAAATATTGCATGTCATTCAAGAAGCTAGGTTGGCCGTTGGAGACACTGCCGTCCCTTCGGGACAGCTTCACATCGGGTCCCTGGAAGTCACTGCTGCCGTTCGGCTACCTGCGCTGCTTACTAAATATCACGCCGAATATCCGGCGGTCGACTTTTCTTTAATCACAGGTCCAACCGAGCAGCATCTTCATGGGGTTCTTCACTATGAGTTGAACGGAGCATTCGTATCTGGTCCTGTGGAGCATCCAGAATTGGTTCAAGAAACTGTCATTGATGAAGAGATGGTTCTTGTCACCCCACTCTCCCATCCGCCCGTTCAGGCAATCCGTGACATACAGCTTAGCACGGTTCTTGTCTTTCCAAGCGGCTGCACCTATCGGTCCAAATTAAGTCAGATGCTCCAGGAAGAAGGGATCTCGCCTGAGAAGATGATGGAATTCGCATCGCTTGAAACGATCATTGGTTGTGTCAGCGCCGGCCTGGGGATTTCGCTTATGCCGCGTTCCATAGTAGCCGTGTCGGAGCAGCAAGGCCGTGTCCGCTGTCATACCATCTCTGACAAACATGCTTTGGCGCAAACCGTGTTCATTATGCGAAAGGACACTTTAATGACACCTGCATTATCAGCCTTTTTGTCGGAGATGCGGTCCCACTTCAGCTAAATTATTGGAATAGCTATTCAAGTAATGACTAGGCCCGTAAAGCAATGAGGGTCAAGCAGAACCTATACATTGCTTTGCCTGGGAAGCACAAATAAAATGCGATTTTTAGCAATACAGAACATATGTTCTGTATACGTAAAAACAGCATTTTTCGATCGTATTGGTTAAAAGCGTCCATAAATGTCGTAAATAAGTCGTAACACCTATAAAGCATCGACCTGGGCATCCAAATAGAGTCAGTTTTTAAGCCAAAAAATGCGATATTCACCGATAAAGAACATATGTTCGGTTTGTAGAATAGATTGCAGCATAACATCCGATCTCCAGAATGGTATGCAATCAGCCATTTCAGCGCCTCTCCTTCTCAGGTCAGGTTATGTCTTGCTACGCCGAAACCATGAGATTAGCATTAGTATCATGGGCAACACGAACATTAATGATAAATAGATCGGATTATGCGGAACGACTTTCTCGACAACGGCAATATGTTCAAGTGCATTTGGAGCCATCGTGATACCTACCAGGAACACAATGATGACGACAGGTATTATGAAAACACGATAGTTTGAAGCATACGTGAGTTGTTGAATGCACCGGACCGCTGCAAACAAGTAAATATAGGTCTTCAGGAATGCCATAAAGCAAAAATACAAGACGCCTGTCGCATCAAGCTGCGTAATGAAATCCGCTACAGATATTACTTGGATTAAGGCATACATCGGGTATGTTGCACGCTTGAAAATCTCTTCTCCGAATACGGAAACGGCCAAAGCATCTGTGAAAGCAATGAAGCTACCAGCCAGGAATGTCGAGATTAGCATTGTCCTTCCGACTTTCCCCTTGGGCTGAACGGAAGTCCAGATTGTTGCCAGCGCGAGAGACTCCCCGTAGGATTGAATGATCCCCAGCGGCCATACCACTTTCCATACTCTGCCCCACCCTTGATCAAGCAATGGCAACAGATTATTGGTGTGCACTACTCCAGAGCTAAAAATCAAGATAACTTCCACTGCATAGATAATGCCTAGAATCGGCAGCATCAGCTCGGCAAGTCTCCCCATTACACGCAGCCCTAAAAACAGACTATACGTGAGGACCAGCATAAAGACGACTAAAATCGCCCAGGATGGCGTACGCGGCAAAATGGTCGAGGGCACCAAATTGTTGATATCCGCGAGGATTCTTCCCGCAATATACAAGAATAAAAGCGGATGCAGCCAAGCCAAAGGTGTGCCCAGTAAGGTGCCAAATTGCTTCGGATAGCATTCAATATAGGTCAGCCCCGGGTTTAATTTTGTGATATAAACATACATAAGGACGACGCCTGCCCCTAAAATCGTGGAGATCAGAACAGCTAGCCAGGAATCTTGTCCTGCGCCTGCAGCGAAACCAAATATGATGGTCGTCCCAATTTGATAAATAATCGAAATGGCCAACAATTGGTGCCGTGAGATGGTATTCATAGCGTCGTCCCTATTCCTTTGTTAAATTTGTTCCGGACTATTTCTCTTTTTTCTCTTCATCCCATAACATGGAGTCATTCACACGTCCGGTACCGACAATTTCAAACTGCACGTTCGTATGAAATTCTACATTTGGGAATACCTCTTGCCAACGTTTGGAATAATTCTCATTCCATGCTTTTTTGTTAGCTCTATGCAAGTAAGTTCCAAAGCCAATAACATCCGATTTGTATTTCTTTTTTAACTGATCTAAAGTAGACATTACCCTGTTCTCAGCCTCTCGCTCCAGCGCCTGTTGAGCTTTTTTTAAACTTTCCGTCTCAGTGAAGCTAAGTTTGGTTGTATTTTCAAATAACTCACCAGACATCTGAAGGTTGATATTAAAGCTTATCTTCTCACCTTGAATGATGGGCTTTATCTTTGTTTTGATCTTGTAGAGCTGAGCACTGATTTTACCGGATATCTTCTCTGTTGAAGTCTTTTCATCAGGTAGCGTGGCGGTTAGTACAGCAGCATTTTTTGCTTTACTTTGAAGCCATAATAAGGTCTCTGCCTCTCGCCGTTTCATCCATCCGATCAGCTTATCATTGTTAAAAATGCCTACGCCAACCACACCAAATCCTGACTGATCGCTTTGAGATTGACTGCTTTTGGAATTGCTTAAGGGTACTATTTGAATTTGTGTGCTCATGGGCTCGATCCCTTTTTCAAGCAGGCAAAAAATAAAACCCCGAATCGTGGCGCTATCCATAAACAAGGCTTTCTCTTCTTCCCGGATCTCCTCGGCTGCAAAGATTTCAAAATTAGGGCGAGCCATTAATACATCTTTCGCCTCTCCTTTAGTCGTCAATAAATAGTTCGTCCCCCGCGCTTCCCGGTGCCTGGAGAAGAATTCGAGCACAGGTGTGATCCCCGCGCGGGCGAATTTATCGCCTACGATAACCACCCGATTATGAGAGAAAATAATAATACGTGACATCTTCTTCTGAAGGGTCTGATACGCATCCAGAATAGATTCTCCCGTCCCGGAGACGATGAGCGTTGCACTTTCGCCAGAGCCTCCTTTTTCACTGATCCCCTTGGTCATCTTAACCTTCAAAATCTGCAAACTTAACTCCAGCCTATCATCCTCAGCAAGATCTATTGCAGTTCCCGTGACGATCGCCACGTCATTTAATTCCACTCTGCTCCAACAGCCCGTCAGTGATACAAGTATTATAAGACTAACTAACAGAAGCATCAGTTTTCTCATCAAGACCTCAAACCCTTTTGTGACATAATATTTTTGTTGTCTTTGACGAAAATGGGTTTAGAACCGGCGTTTAACACCTGCTTTATTTTAACGAGACGAGTGTTTAAACCTACGGAGCCTGTTGGCACGAATAACGACATCTTTAATGCCGTTGAAGCGTAAAGGCGCCAATGGCGCCATGTACGGATGACCGAAAGACTGGAGACTCAGCATATGAAGCAGGAGCATGATAAACAGCATTAAGATACCATAGAGTCCCAGCGTTGCTGCGGCAACCATCATGGGGAAACGAAGCAAGCGGAAGGAAAGCCCTAATTGAAAGCTTGGAAAGATAAATGAAGCAATACCGGTCATCGACACAATAATAACTAGTGGTGAAGACACAATACCGGCCGCTACAGCAGCTTGACCAATTACTAATGCTCCTACGATACTTACAGCTTGCCCAACCGGCCTCGGAAGCCGCACCCCCGCTTCCCGCAAGGCTTCAAATGAAGCTTCCATCAGCAAGGCTTCAACAAAGGCAGGAAATGGTACAGTTTCTCGGGAAGATGCTATACTGATTAGCAGCATAGTCGGGATCATCTCGTGATGATATGTCGTCAAAGCAATGTACAGCGAAGGCAATAACAGTGATGAGACAACGGCCAATAGACGCAATAATCGGATAAACGAAGCAACGAGGTATCTCTGATAGTAATCCTCGGGAGATTGTAACAGTTGAAAAAAAGTACCGGGAACAATGATTACAAACGGCGTATTGTCAATCATGATCCCGACCTTGCCTTCGAGCAGATTGCCGACCACCTTATCCGGCCGTTCTGTAATCACCACTTGCGGGAAGGGCGATAACGAATGATCCTCGATCAGTTCTTCTACATATCCGCTTTCCAGAATCGCATTAATGCGAATACTACCGATTCTTTTTTTCACTTCGGCAATTAAGTCATCCTTCGCCACGCCTTCCAGATAAGTAATTGCTATATTTGTATTGGATAATTTGCCGAGCACAACCATCTCCATTTTGAGCTGTGCCGTCTTTAGCCTTCTGCGAATGAGACTGATATTGGTACTCAGATCTTCTTGAAAGCCTTCTCTCGGACCCCGGATTACCGCTTCGGTAGCGGGTTCTTCAATCGCCCTTTTCTCCCAGCCTTTCGCATTCATAATCAGAACCTGAGTCCACCCGTCCAATAGTAAAGCCAGATCCCCAGATAAAATATGTCCAACGACTTCTTGAAAATCCTTCGCCCAGCATACTTGAGAAATGAAGCTCAGCTTAGACTGAATCGTATGCTTAATATCATCCGTTAACCTAACGATATCCCCGGTAATACTGGACTCCATGAACTGTCTCATGATATCCAAATCGATGTTTTTGGTATCAACCATTCCGTTTAAGTAAATAAGTGAACCTTTTTGCCCAACATTGATCTCAAAAGGACGATATTGAATATCCGCACATTTATTAAAAACAGCTTGAAATTGCTCGAGGTTCTCATTCAAGTTACTGCCTAGGCTGTAGCTGGGGGTAGCCGTGTCATGTTGCAGGTTGGGTGCCATTACAATTCATTCCTTTTTTGAACAGCTAATTTTTGTTAATATAACCAACCTACTTTTTTAATATACAAACAACTAGTTGTCTAGCGATGGTTAGGAACACAACATTTGGGGAGCCGGGAGTAAGAGGGGAATCAGAATATTGGCTTCGCTCAGCGTTACACATTCTCCAGCAACTGTTGGATTTGCTTCACTTCATGGCTGAATTTTGTAGCAAGCCTTGTTTTGCCCAGATTGGATTTTACGATTTTTTGGATTCGTTTATCCGTTGACACAGCAAATTTGGCCAATAGCGCGAAACCAGCATCAGGGGCCCTTTCTACAAACAGGCTGACCGCATACTCCAACCCTTTGGATAATACCCGGTAATCCTCTGCTGCGTAGTTCACTTCGACGACAGTAATCTCATCCAATATTTGTTCCGATAATTGTAAGGCGTACTGTACGTGGGAGGGGTCTTTAAGTAGAGGTGGGTGGGCCAATGTCGCGACAAACGCGCGTTTCTCCAGTGGATTGGCTCGGGGAGCGATTGAATCAAACAAGGATTGAATGACATTAAATTCTCGTTCCCCTATCCGTTGGAGCGCCATCGCTGCAGCTTCGCGCATTCGCCATCTGTCATCATTCATAGCCGCTTGGCACTTTTCGAGGATGATCTGCTTTCTTGGAAGCTCTGCATAATCGAAGTAAGCCCCCATCGCCTGCAGCCCACAAAAAGGTAAAAACTCACCGGGATTATTGGTAGGCGCATTAGCAGCGGTTGTGTTGACCCACTTCAAGATAAGATTCCAAGCCTCGCTCGTGACCTCACTAGATTCAAAAGCAGCCGCAAAGACAGCAGCAGTTCCCAGATTTGCACGCGGTCCTGGCAAATTGGATTCGCTTAACAATACAGTTTCTAGCTCTGCGAATTGGTTGGCATCCTGGAGATCATCATAGAATCTATTTCTTAGCACTTTGCCGTTCATAGTACCCCTCCTTCATTTGGTAAAGCCTATTTTGTCCAAGTTATGGGTACTATTTTATAGGATTAATATGGATATAAAAGGAAGTTTGTCATAAAGAAACAGCTATCCCTGAAGTATAATTACATAGCCGGGATAGCTGTTAATATTTGAATACATCATAATGATTCGATAGCCATTATCATGTAAAATATAGGCAAATACTGTAATCCATTTCGTAGTGAAAGGTTGGTGTACTAAATTAATGAAGAGAATTCGATTTATTTTTTCTCTGATGGTCTTGCTTATTGCTATTCCTACTGTTCCTGTATCGGCTGGATCAGTTTCTAATAACACCCTAAACTCAAATATACTTATAAGACTTAATCAATTTTATGTGGTCTTTACTTCTCCAATAGCGCCTTATATGGATAAAAACAATCGAATAATGGTTCCTTTGCGTAGTCTTTCAAATTTATTATCAGCAGATGTAACTTACAACCCAGAGAGCAAAACAGCAGTGATTTCGAGAAAAAATCTTCTGAACGCTACTGAAAAATTCTACACTATAAAAATGGCCGTAAGCGAAAAACGTGTTGAAATTAATGGTGTTCGTTCAGAAATGGATACAACACCCACTTTATACAAAGGGAGTATGTTTGTTCCTTTATGTATAATTACAACCGCTTTTCACATTAATACTGAATGGGATCAAATTAACAGCATAATGAAGCTAAATGTTGATCCCGCTTATTTGCCATCTGAAGTTGTTAGTGATGAATTGCATTTTCTATCTGATAAAATGAACGAAGATCTCAGGCCAATAAAATCCTCAGCTATCACAAATACGAATCCCTATGGTACACATTTAACTAATGTTCGATTAACTGCCGTAAATGAGGGGACCTCGGCTGTTTTGAGCAACAAGCTATACTTCCTCTTTTATATAAAAGAGGATTCTCATTTTCATCAAGTGGAAGTTGTTAACCCATCGTTGATTCAGCCTGGAGGGACACTAACGCTAGAAACAGGAGATGCAATTCTATCCGACTCACTTCAATATGTTCTTGTTGGTGTCTATAACTATTGATTAAATGCCCTACAAGAAGAACTAAACAAGTGTCTTCTTGTAGGGCATTTCTATTTTCAGTTGAGAGCGAGAAATTGACTCCCTCAATCACTGAGTCGGTATCGAAGCACACTTCACTAAAAGAGCCAACTTCCGAGTATTATTATCCAGTTTACAATCGACAGCCCCCGCCATCCACCATCAACGTTTGACCCGTAATATAATTGGAATCATTGCTGGCAAAGAAAACAACGGCGCGTCCAATATCAGTCTCTACATCCCCTACTCTTCGCATCGGGATCTTGGATAACGTTTCTTCAAAATGCTCCGGCATATGCTGCGCCCACTGCTGAACACCTGGAGAATTAGCGAATGGACAGATTACATTGACTTTGATGCCATACGGTCCAAATTCATTAGCTACAACACGGGACAATCCCCGTACTGCTTCTTTGGATGCTGCATAAGCAGCCTGGTTCAGGTCTCCATTAATTCCCGCTCCAGAAGCAAAGTTAATGATGTGACCCTGAGTTTCCTTTAGATAAGGAAAGGCTTGCTGCATGAGAAAGAACGTGGGAAAGAATCCGGTTTTGAACGGCAACTCCAGGTCAGCCGGAGTGAGCTCCATGAAAGGTTTCACACGAGATGCTTGGGCATTGTTAACGAGGATATCCAGTTGTCCAAATGCATCGATCGTCCGACTGACAATTTTCGAATGCGTACTGAAATCAGCCAGATCGGCATGAATGAAAATAGACTCCGGCCCAATCTGCCTCAGATCCTCAATTGCTAGATTGCCTACCCCCTCGTTGTAGTCCACGATTACAACCTTTGCCCCTTCTTTTACAAAAGCTTTGGCAATTCCATTCCCTACGCCTGACGCCCCACCCGTAATGATCGCTACCTTATTCTCTAGTTTTCTCATATTATCACCTCAGATTTTTTTGTTGTTGCTTGATGCATAGACAAAGTATAGTGATAACCATTGACTATAAAAAGAGCAGATAATTTGTCGATTAACAAGTGTAACGGTATAATTTCATAATAAGCCTACAGAACCAGCATATAAGGAGAGCATATTATGGAGCTTCAGCAGCTTAAATACTTTGTCGAGGTAGCCAATCAATTACATTTTGGGCGTGCGGCCGAACGGTTACATGCTTCTCAGCAGTCTGTCAGCCATCAGATCGCGCAATTGGAAAGTGAGCTTGGCGTTCAACTCTTTAAACGCACTACGCGTAAGGTCGAGCTGACACAGTCTGGGGAAGCCCTGCTTGAGCAGGTTCATCTCGTCTTCAAGCATTTGCAGCGGGGGATTGACGAAGCCATACGGGCAGAGCACGGCCGCAGAGGCCGGCTTACGATTGGTTACTTTGGCATTATGCTCTACAGCATTTTACCAAGCGTCGTTCGACTGTACCGGGAACGTTATCCAGAGGTTGAAATTGTTATGCAGGAGCTACCCTCCCACCTATTGGAGGAGAAGCTGCTACAAGGAGAAATTGATGTCGGTTTCTCAGTGTATCTCAACGATAAGCATAGCGAGCTGAGTATGAATTGGCTTCCATTTTCAACAGAGTCTATCGTCTTTGCCCTGCCCAAGCATCATCCCTTAGCCACAAAAAAAGAGCTTTCCCTAGCGGATCTGGAAAAAGAGCCCTTCGTCATGCTGAACCGGAACGATTCACCGGTGTTGTTCGATATTTTCGTCCTCATTTGCCGTCAGACCGGCTTCAGTCCAAATATAGTACAGGAAGCTGCAAGCGATCAGGCCGTGATCGGGTTAGTAGCCGCTGGTGTGGGTACTGCTCTGGTGCTGGGCTGTATGAGCAGGCTGTTCGAAAATGATATTACCTACGTTCCAATGGCACAATCGATGTTTAACATTCAGCTCGCGATTTGTTGGCTTCACAACAACGAGACGGCACAGGTAGAACAATTCGCAGAAGTCGTAAGAAGCTTTATCCCTTGAATGCTGATCATAGAAAAGCAAACAAAAAAGAATCCCGCCGATTCTACGAATGGCTGGGATTCTTTCTTATGCTACAATCATTATCGTAACCGCTGCTTCTTATCCATTGGATTGAATCTCCTCCGGCGCCTTCGTCCGTTTAACAAAAAGACCTAGCACGAGTGCAACAAGGCAGAGGTAAAAAGCAATCTGAAAGGCACCTTGCATGCCTGATACCAACCCCTTCATTGCCTCCTCAAGTCCAGTTGGATTAGCCGAAGATTCCAAATACCGCTTGGTTCCATTCGAGAAAATACTAATGAACAGCGCTGTTCCGATGGCGCCTGACACCTGCTGTAGTGTGTTCATAATCGCTGTTCCGTGCGGATACAGATTTCTTGGCAGCTGATTCAAACCCGTCGTCTGCGCCGGCATCATAATCATCGAAATACCGATCATCAGAATGACATGCAGCGCGATTAATGTTCCTTTGGATGTTTCTAGATCCATTCCTGTAATAAGAAAGAGTGAAATCGCCGTGATGATGAGACCGGGTATGATGAGTACCTTCGGACCAAACTTATCAAAGAGTTTACCCGAGACAGGCGACATAATTCCGTTGACGATACCGCCTGGCATGAGTGTCAGCCCCGCGGCGAATGCTGTCATTAACAAAACCTTTTGCATATAAAGCGGCAATATGATCGTTGTCGAGAATAAGGTCATCGTCATCACAAGCATGAGCACCGTCGTAAGCGCGAACATCGGATATTTGAACACCCGCATGTCCATCATCGGCTCCTTAACAACCAATTGGCGCCAGACGAATAGTAAAATGGATACTCCGCCTGCAGCAATGGTCCAGATCACCTCATGCTCCGACCATGAGACCTCTCCCGCCTTGCTGAAGCCGTACACAATCCCGCCAAAGCCTATGGTGGACAGCAGAATAGACAGAAAATCTACTTTCGGTTTGGTAATATCCGATACATTCTTTAAATACATGAAGCCAAAAACAAGCGATACCACAACTAGCGGAATAACCAGGAAAAATAACCAATGCCAAGACAAAGAATCAATAATGAGTCCGGATAAAGTAGGACCGATGGCTGGACCAAACATGAGTACCAGTCCTATCATCCCCATAGCCGCTCCCCGATTATCCGACGGATAAATAATCAGGATCGTATTCATCATCACCGGAATTAAGAGCCCTGTACCCGCAGCCTGCACAATTCGCCCAATGAGGAGAAGTTCAAAGGAACCGGAGAATCCGCAGATTATAGTGCCGACCAGAAAAAGCATCATGGCAGATAAGAACATCTGGCGCGTGCTAAACCATTGCTGCAGCAATGCCGTTACGGGCACCAATATACCGATCACCAACATATAGACCGTAGACAGCCACTGAATGGTCGAGGTTTCTACATTGAACTGCTTCATTAAATCCGGAAAAGCGATGCCGATTAGCGTCTCATTCAAAATCGCTACAAAAGCACCGATGATCAGAGCCGTAATGATCGGTCCACGTTTAATCGTACTTAAATCTACTTTGGATGATATGTTGCTTCCTGTGATCATCTTTTTGCCCCTTTACATTGTATTTGTTGGATTACATACAAATTATAAGGAGTGTTATTAACTTGAAAAAGAATGTATATTTTGTTGATTAACAATTTAAATTGTATAATCGAAAGAAACTGCTCACCTGATTTCCGTAAAAATGTACATCGCCGCACTAAAAAAGCCGCGATATACGCGGCTTTAAGCTCATTCTCTTTTACACCTTATCAAAGCTCAATTACCTTAGTCGCAATATTGTTGCAGAACTCACTATCATGCTCTACAAAAAGAATAGTCGGTGCATATTCTTGCAACAGCTCTTCAATCTGCATCCGGGAAATCACATCAATAAAGTTCAGCGGCTCGTCCCAAATATGCAAATGGACCTTCTCACACAGACTTTTGGCAATCAGGACTTTTTTCTTCTGGCCACCGCTGTAATCCTCGATGTTTTTTTCAAATTGCACTCTGGAGAAATCCAGCTTTCTTAGAATCGCTTTGAACAGACTCTCATCGATGTCATTCCGCCTCGCATAATCTGTCAAATTACCCTCTAGATGTGAAGTGTCCTGGGATACATAGGAGATCTTAAGCTGACTTCCTTTTCTGAACGTACCAGTATAATCAAGCTCTTCCCCGCAAATCAATTTGATAATGCTCGATTTACCGGAACCGTTCTTCCCTGAAAGCGCGATCCGCTCGCCTTGCTCAATGGTAAAACTGACATCCTCACAAACTGTCTTCTCACCATATTGGATCGAAACTCCAATCAGCTCAGCAAGCTGGTTTTTGTGATAGGATAGCTGTGAGATCTTCAGATTCTCGGAGCTTTCAACATTTTTGAGCAGATTGGAACGATCGTCAATGGCCGCCTGCTGTCTTTGCTCAATGCCTTTAGAACGTTTCATCATTTTGGCCGCCTTATGGCCCACGTATCCTTTGTCTAATTTGGAGCCGGAATTCCGGGTACCATTTTTCGATTTTTCCACTTTATCCGACCAGTCACTAGTTCGTTTAGCTGCTTCTGACAAACGCCGGATATCTTTCCGCAGATGCTCGTTCTCAGCCAGCTCCGATTGATCCTGACGCTGTTTGTTTTCCCACCAATCCGAGAAATTCCCTTTTTGAATCTCTATGTTGGTCTTGTTAATGGAGAGGATATGATCCACACAGTGATCCAGAAAAGACCGGTCGTGCGACACGAGGATAAAACCGCTTTTGCCGTTCAGATAGCGGCTAACCAGCCGTCTTGCCTTCATGTCCAGGTGGTTGGTCGGCTCGTCGATGAGTAGGAAGCTATCCTCTTTCAGGAATAAAGCAGCCAGCAACACCTTGGTTTGTTCCCCGTTTGATAAGGAATTGAAGGGCCGGTACAACACATCCTCAGACACTTCCAGCAATGACAGCTCACGCATCAACTCCCAATGCTGATAATCCGGGTAGATCTCCTCTACGACATCTATCGTATGGTACTCCTTGTGCTCAACGTGAAACGGAAAATAATCAAAGCTGACTTTAGCAGAAATATGTCCGCTGTATTCGTATTTACCGAGTAAGAGGTTCATAAAGGTGGTCTTCCCTCTGCCGTTTCTGCCCGTAAATCCTAACTTCCAATTGGTATCGAGCTGAAAGCTTACATTCTCAAATATATTATCGTAGCTGCCCTCATGGGCAAACGTGAGGTTCGTAACATTAATTAATGACATACAACCATCTCCTTGTGTAAAAAAAAATAAGAGCTACAAGAAAGTTACTTTCTCGTAGCTCAAATAAACACAACAAATCTAACCCCTTGAGGGCATAGATAAGAAGATATTGTTTGAGTGAAAAGAATACGTAACTTTCTTGCATCACAAATAAAACATGCGAAAAATCATCGCTTTTGTTGTTTTATCGCTTCGCAAGAATCCTACATATTCCTTTCAACCCCTGTCATAAATAATTAGGTTAATTTTAACATGTGTGTCGTTAAATTTCAACTTTTAAATCCGCTGCCTCTCCAATCTTACCCATAGCGAGTTTTTTCTCGAACCTCGGAATTATTTTTGCAGCAATAAAAGCGACAATCGGCACAGTCAGAACAACCCCAAAGCAACCGGCAATCCCCTGAATCACTTCGATCGTCACCATATTCATATTGGCTAGCTGATTAAACGAAGTTTTTATGGCATAGAGGATCATCAATGAGGCAAGTGTAGTCCCGGTGATCGCTAAGATTAGCGTGTTGGCCATCGTCCCCATCATATCCCGACCAACGTTGATTCCGGATTTGAAGAGCTCTTTTTGCGAAAGATTAGGGTTCGTATTATAGACCTCATGTACCGCCGCCGCAATAGAGATCGCTACGTCAATAATGGCGCCAAGTGAGGATATTAAAATCCCTGCGAAGAGCATCCCGCCGAGCTGTAGGCCTGTCTCATCAGAGATCGTGATAAGCACGTCTACTTCTGCCGTATTATACCCGGAGATATGGACTAACGAACCGAAAATATAGGCAAGCGCTCCTGAAATTGTTATCCCGCAAATCGTTCCCAAAATCGCCGCCCAGGATCTGGCGGTCCATCCGTTCAGCAGCAATAAGGTGACACAGGTCGTCAGAATGACAACCAGCACTGAAGCAAGTACGGGAGAATAGCCTCTATACAACATTGGAATGAACAAATAGATAATGCAAGCAAAGGTAAATATGATGCCCAAGACAGATTTCAAGCCCTTTTTGCCGCCAACCCACCACAGCACCCCAAAGAACAGCAAGATCATTGCTGCTATATACGGAACTCTATAATAACTATACACAGAGATTATGTAATAAGTTGCGTCGGCTGAATCAATGTTAACGATAACGGTCTGCCCTTCTTTGGCGATTACATTGAGGTATACACTGACGTTATTCGTAATCTGGTGGATCTCACCCTGATGTTCTCCGGTTAAAACTTTGATCTCAAGCTCTTGTGAACCGTTGTATAAATCGCCTCGTTCAGAATCTCTGGTTAAATTCTCGCTAATGACGCGTAACACTTTAGCTTTCTCGAACGTTTTGGAAGCGGTACTGCTCCCATGCTCGTTGTGCTTAATTTCGGAGGACTGGTTGAACAGATACATGCCTAAAGAGATACACAGAATAAACACGATGAACAGCGTGACTCTTAATTTCTTAGACGCCAGCATACTCTACCCCCATTTGTTATCCATAAGCATCGCTCAGATTACACCAATAATCTATCCTATCATTTCAGGATTAACAAGAAATATTTTTTCATGCTTTCATTTCATGAGATTTTGATGATAATATGTGTGCGTCGGTGAATCTATCAAAAATGGGTGTGGGAGGACATCAATCCGTATGAAAAAGTGGCTCAGGCTCGTGGTACTATCGTTTCTCATTTGTGGAGTTTGGTTAAGTACGGGCATACCGGTGTCACTAGCCCACGGCAATGTGAGTGTAGCCTATTCGGAGATTACCCTGGAGCATAACACGATCAAATATGTACTCCAGTTAGACATGTATGACATGATGGCCGAGGTGAATCCGGATGATCCCGACCTTGCCTTGACCACTGAGGAAGTCTTGAATAAATTTTACAGCAAACATCAGACCGAGGTGGAGCACCTGCTGCTTACGAAGATTAAACTGTATGGTGA
Organism: Paenibacillus sp. GCM10012306; assembly: GCF_042649265.1. Lineage (NCBI taxonomy): Bacteria > Bacillati > Bacillota > Bacilli > Caryophanales > Paenibacillaceae > Paenibacillus > Paenibacillus sp. GCM10012306. The sequence continues at coordinate 695,782 of NZ_JBHRYW010000003.1, forward strand.
CAGTCTACCTCTGATAGGGAAAGTGACTCAGTTTCGCTACATAGAGAAAGAGAACGAGGTACAACCTTTTGCCGAAGCCGTAATTGAGTATCCTATCAAAAGAAATCCCCAGCAGTTTACGCTCGACTACAATCTCGTCTTTGACCGGGATCAATGGCATGTGAATTATGTCAATCTCAACCTTGGGGAGCTGAAGAAAGAGGCTGTGCTGATTGCCCAGATTACGGAGCTGCAAGTCGGCGAGATGAAGCTGCCCAGTATACTCCAATATTTTTCCCTACTAGGGATAGATCAATTTTTCCGCAGCTACGAATCGATTCTTGTGCTCGCCATCCTGATCCTTGGATTTCAAAACAACAATCAAACACTCAGAACTCTCGCTATATTTGCCATTACCCAATCTATAACCTTACTTCTCAGCGGTCTGCATGTCATAGCCCTGCCTGATCGCTTGTTGAATGCCTTGATTCCGTTAAGTGTTGTCTTTCTGGCGTTAAGTATTTATTACAATCGGGCTATGAAGCAGTTGCCCTGGATTGCCGGCGGACTTGGTATTATTCATGGCTTCTGGTATGCCAAACAGCTAATAGGACTTAGAGAAGACGGTGGGCATTTCGCCCTTTCTGTGACTGCTTTTTATGCCGGTCTTGAAGCCACAGTGGTCCTCATTTCGTTAAGTTTATTAATCATCATCAATTGTTTTCGGAAGGTAAAATATGCCACCCCCTTGATTTTGAGCGCAGCCGCGTGCGTCGGACTAATCTCTTTTACGATAAAGGTTTTCTTCTAAATCCTTAGCCGGGCAGCCAAAATGTAATTTCCGATCCGAGTACTCGCACTTTCACATGGAATTAATAGAGTCTAGCATCACTTTTAACAACTGCAAGTTATATTGGTACAGGTGCTCTTAAGGAAAACACCGTTAGAGCGTCCAAAATTGTCCAAGGGGTGGTTGTTAGATGTTGAAGAGGTTCAGTCAAAAGAAACGCCGTGTATACACCGTCAGTATCTTGGCTTTATCCATGCTCCTGATCATCGCGTTGTTGCCACCGGGGATCTTAGGCTTTAATTCCAAGATCAGCCCGCTTAATGTGGCCAGAGCCGCCTCCTTCCCTTATTCGATCAGGGATATTGCGCTTAACCCCGGGGCAGATGAGAGCAAATTGAACTTTGCTTGGCTATCCCCAGGCCAACCGGTAGCAAGTATTGTGCAGATGGCCAAAAAATCGGATTTGAACGGTACGGCTTTTCCGGAAGCCACCAAGGTAATGACCTTTACAGGTACAGCAATACCCGCCACAACAGTTACTGATTCGGTCTATTATTCTAACAAAGCAACAGCCACCGGTCTGGCCAACCAAACGGAGTATGTGTACCGTGTCGGAGATGGCAATGAAGACCACTGGAGCCCAGTCTACAATTACACCACCCAAGATCCTACCAACTACACCCTCATGTTTGTCGGCGATCCGCAGATCGGCTCCTCAGGCAGCGTAACCAATGATACTTACGGATGGACGAAAACACTCAACCAAGCCGTAAAGAATTTCCCCAATTTCAGCTTTATCATGTCCGCAGGTGATCAGATTGAGAATAAGTCCAGCACCTCTCTTGAAACAGAATATGATGCCTTTGAAAGTCCTGATGTGCTAAGAAACCTGCCTATGGCAACTGTCGTCGGCAATCATGATGTCAACGTCAATTACAAATATCATTTCAACGTGCCCAACGAGTCGACCCTCGGCATGATGAAAGATAATCGCAATAAAGATGTCCTTGCCGACAATACCTATGGCGGTGACTACTACTACACCTACGGCGACACCTTGTTTATGGTACTGGACACCAATAATTCCAATGGTGCTGAGCATGCCAAATTCATGCAGGATACTGTGCAAGCTGTTCCCAATACGAAGTGGAGAATCGTTACGTTCCACCACGACATTTATGGCGGTGGACAAGCCCACTCTACAGAGCAAGTAATCCTCAATCTGCGGGCAGCACTCTTCCCTACGCTTGATGCTTTGGATGTGGATATGATCTTCATGGGTCATGACCACTCTTATGTCAGAACTTATGTCATGAACGGAGATAATGTTCAGGGCAGACAGCTGGTAGATAGCCAAGGCAGAGACGTCAACCCTAACGGCTCCACTTACGTTACTGCCAACTCGGCAAGCGGAAGTAAATACTACGAATTGAACACAACCCCGGAAAGATATTCGGCCAGCCGGAGCCAGCTTCATACTCCAACGTTCTCCACGATCAAAGTAACACCGTCCAGCATTACAGTGGATACATTCCGTTCGGATACGCTAGAGAAGCTCGACACTTACGGATTCGTAAAAGAACCAGAAAGTGTAAAAGTGTACTCCAATACGACACAACAGAAAGATACTTCGGCAGCAATTGACTTCAATTACGCGATCAGCAACGCCAATGCCGTGAAGAATCTTGATACTACGTTTACGTATGACAGTACGAAAATCAAGTTCGATAGTGCTTCAGCAGTCTCAGCAACCCTGGGTACACTGACCATCACCGAAAAACCAGGTGAGGTTAATATCAAAGCCAATCCTGAAACGCCTTTCCGTTCTGAGGCTTATGGCAAGTACGAAGATTTGATTAAACTAAGCTTCAAGCTTGTCGATCCGAAAAACCCTGCAGTAGCTAGTGTGAAGCTTAGTGCTTCAGCCCTTACGACGCAGAATAAGCACATCGCTGTCCCATCCAACCGGGATGTGGAAACAGCGTCTGTAGCGGTGGGTACCCAAGTTAGTGAAATCACACTAAGTAAAGATGCGCTTAGCTTAAACGTAGGCGAAACAGCTAATCTGACCGCCGTTGTCGCACCAGCAGATGCAACGAATCCGGCAATCAGTTGGATCTCCAACAATGATTCAATCGCAACCGTTGATGCAAACGGCAAAGTGACAGCTAAGTCGGCAGGAACAGTTGAAATCACTGCAAAAGCACTGGATGGATCAAATCTTGTCAGTAACATCAGTAAAGTCGTCGTAGCTGCACCTTCAGGTGGTGGTACACCAACTACAGCCCCAACTGCTGCACCTACAACTGCTCCAACTACCGCACCTACAACTGCACCAACAACCAAACCATCTGCTTCACCTACGCCTGCGCCAACCAACGCACCTTCGTCGGGATCGGGGTCGAATACTTCGCCAACTGCTTCACCTACAGCCTCACCGACAAAAACACCTGCGCCGACGGCAACGACTGCACCAGCAGCAAGCGCTACGGCGGCACCAGTCGCTACACCAGCACCTGGAAAAGGAAACACACAGACCTTTACGGATGTTCCTGCGTCCTACTGGGCCGCTGCTGCAATTCATGATCTTGTCTCCAAAGGCATTCTAAATGGAACCAGTGCTACTTCCTTTGAGCCTGGTCGCAGCGTAACGCGTGCAGAATTCACAGCAATGCTCGTCAGAGCGCTCGGTCTTACAGAGAAGGCGACCGTGGCATTCTCAGATGTTAACAATGGTGATTGGTATGCCGATGCCGTTGCGGCAGCGGTCAAAGCAGGGATTGTGCAAGGCACTAGCCCTTCCCAATTCGGCTCTAAAACAAATATTACCCGTGAAGAAATGGTAACCATGCTGATGCGCGGATACGAAAAGCTGCATGGCAAGTCTTCAGTAAGCTCCGGCAGCACCTTCAACGATGAAGCGAAAATTTCAGCTTGGGCTGCGCAATTTGTTAAGGAAGCCGCAGCACTTCAGCTGATCAACGGCCGTGCCCAAGGTCTATTTGAGCCTAAGGGAATCACTACGCGTGGGGAAGCCGCTCAGGTTATTTATAACTTACTCAATAAATAGTGAAGGACAACAGGGTTTACGGGAATACCGTTCATATGAACGGTATTCCTGTTACTCTTTACAGGGAGGACGAACGATGATCCGTATTCATTCTGCATTAAAGTTTTCCTGTTGTCTGGTGCTAGCGCTGGTCATTCTCCTGATACCGTTTGAACGGCAAGTGGATGCCCATGCGTACAGCGCCGGTTACACTACCGTTACTTTGACCCAATCAGCCTTGGAAATGACCTATGCCCTTGATGACTTATCAGTAATTGAGCTTATCGGCGGGGATGACAACAAGAATGGCAAGCTTGAGGCGAGTGAATTTGCTGCAGTGAAAGACCTTCTTGAGGCTTTACTGCAAGAAAATCTGCTGATCCTAATCAATAATAAGCCTCAAGAGTGGACTCAAGTACACAGTTTGACACTGGAACAGGAATCAGGTGCAGAAAAAGCCGTGCTTAAGGTCTCCTTCCCGCCTGTTCAAGCCACCCAATCCGTATCCTTAACAGACCATCTGTATTCCCAAGATGCCGCAGCCAACTACGTTAATTTGTTAACCATTCATTATGGCAGCTCCAATACTACGCAGGCTTTATCCGGCAAGTACCGTGAATGGTCCATGGTGCTCAGCGACAAGGATTATGCGGGTTTACCGCAAGATTTGCAGATTACATCCGAAGGTTCTGATTCGACGGAAGTCCTGTCAGGCTGGTTCTCTTTCTTCAAACTCGGTATGAACCATATTTTGAGCGGATATGATCATTTACTCTTCCTCTTCTCCCTGCTTCTTGCCAGACAGACGTTCAAGCAGTATGCGGCTATGATCACCGCCTTTACTGTTGCGCACAGTATTACCCTGACATTGACAGTACTCGGAATCATCAGTCTCTCGCCAAGAATCGTCGAGCCGGCAATTGCGCTGAGTATTTGTTTCGTGGCAATAGACAATATGATTCGCAAAGAAGTCAGTTACCGCTGGGTACTAACGTTTCTGTTCGGCCTCATCCATGGGATGGGCTTCGCCGATATTTTGACCGAGATGGAATTGCCCAAAAGTCAGCTTGCCGTAGATTTGGTCAGTTTTAACCTTGGCATCGAGGCAGTTCAGGTTATCCTGATTGCAATTCTGCTTCCGGTACTAGGATTGCTACATAAATGGAGATTCTCCAGGCGTGCGGTGCTCGCAGGTTCGTCGATTGCTTTTCTATTAGGCGGAGTCTGGTTGCTGCAACGACTGGTTTTTGCCTGATAGCAGGCGTATTTGATTGCCTTTCTTCTATTATAAATAGAGCAGGAGGCGGCAGAATATTATTGGTGTTTTGGGACATTACCATGTACCTCGCCTGAAGTTCTCCAACGTGAAAAAGGACAGACAAAAAGCCGCGCAAGCGGCTTTCGTTATTACTCTGTAGCTCAATTCTGTTTTCCGGTTATTTTAGTGTAATCGTCTTTTTCCACGTCAGTTCCTGACCCTGATCGTTCTTAAAGGTGAACTTCACTTCACCTTGCTCCTTCTTCATTTCATCCGGGTAAATAAAGCCCATAAACTGGCCGTCACCGCTGATGTAGAAGCCATCGCCTCCGCTCTGACCATGCTCCACAGCTTCTTGCAGCGTATTTACGATATCATGTTTATCCGATTTCCATTCCATCTGCGACAATGCATACCCTTCAGGCCGCTGCTTAACGGAAAAATCAAAGCTATTTCCCTCAATGGGCTTGGGTGTCTGGTCGATTACGATCAGAATCTGTTTCTCTGTCACTCCATTATTTCCATTATCGCTAGGGCTTGCCACTTTTGCTGTTGGTGCCCCTGTGGGTGCTGTTGCCGGTTCTTCTGTAGGTACGGTGTTAGGTTCGCCCTGTGTCACCGCATTTGGCGAAGGGGAGGGCGCACCGCCATTGGCAGCAGACTCCGGTTTTGCTCCGCAAGCACTCAGTAGTAGTGTTGTTGCAAGTACTGCCAGCACATTCATGGTTGCTATTTTGTTCATTTGATGCATCCTCAGCTTTCTTCTGCTATTATCATTGGCTTTGCTTGTTCCAGCGTAAAGTTAAAGGCGACGCCCTGCTTCGTGTTCTCGGCACCGTACCGACTTCCGTGCAGGTCCAGAATATTCTTCACAATGGCAAGTCCGAGGCCGGTTCCTCCGAACTTCCGGTCCCGGGAGCGTTCAGCACGATAGAACTGATCCCAAATCCGCTCCAGATCATCCTCAGGAATAGACGGACCATCATTCTCGATGCGAGTCATAATAATGCCGGGTGATTCCTGCTGTATTTGAATTCTTATCGTGCTATGTTCCTCGGCATACCGGACGACATTGCTCAACAGATTCAGGATAACCTGTTCCATACGCCTAGGGTCTGCCTGCACGGCCCATTCTTCGGTCTCCAGGATATCGATGTGAAGATTCTTGCTTCCCAGCTGATGCGCGAACGATGAGGTCACATTTCGTACAAGACGTCCCAGATAAATCTCCTTGGGATTCAGGCGGACAGCTTTGGCCTCAAATTTGGACAGCTCCAGCATGTCCATGATTAAGGCGTTCATCCGATCTGTTTCGTTGACAATCAGATTAAGGTATCGCTCTCTTTTATCCGTGGCCACATCATCCTGCAGTCCCTCTGCGAAGCCTTTGACAATCCCGAGCGGAGTCTTGAGCTCATGCGAGATGTTCGCAATCAATTCCTTGCGCAGCTGCTCAGAGCGCTCCTTCTTAGCCACTTCCTCCTGTAGTTCCTGGTTGGCTTCCGTAAGCTGCTTCAAGGACGTATCCAGATTTCGGGACAATGTATTCATGCTCCGTGACAGATCACCGAACTCGTCCTTGGAAGTAATTGAAGGCTGCTGGCTGAAATCCAGTTTTGCCATGCGTGTAGCCGCCTTGCTGAGCTTTACTAGCGGGTACGAGACGATTCTGGAATAGATCAAAGATAGCAATGTCACCAGAATTAGAATCACTGGGGCCAGAAAAAGAAAGTACTGGGTCAGGATACTAACCGCTTCTCCGACCGGCTGAAGCGAAGTCATTGCAAAGACATAACGACCTCCCTCTCCGGCTTCAGGAAGTGAAAGAACCACCACAGCGTACACGATACCGCTCCATTTGTCGGTCCATTCCATCTGAACGGGAAGCCCTTTTGTCAAACGATCCCTGTCTTTGTCCATCTGGTTCATCCAATCGCCAAGCGCGTTCTGAATTAGCGTATCTTGGTAATATGGGTTGAATGACCGATCCTCAGGCAGCAACAAATCCGTGATCGTGCCCGTGACACGGGACAATCCTTCCTCTGGCTGTGACCCGGTCGTCTGTAGCTTTGCAGGCTGCATAATCGTATCCTTTTCATCCATATAAAATCCGTCTACGACCAGGTGATCACCGATATGGAGACCGGCTGGAATATCGTTCAGCATGGTTCCGTCCGATGATATGCGGATCGTAATGCTTGCGGCAGGAGACTCAGGTGAAGCTATCCGAATAAAATAAGGCTCTACACTTATACGTTCAAACTGATGATTGAATATCGCGAGACTGACATCATGCTGGTTCATAAAGTCTCCGAGCAGACGAGCGGCTTGATCTCCACCTGAAGGCACCGCCCCATACTGGCGGCCAAAATCCTGTACATTCTGTTCCAGCTTGCTGATCTTGGTCGTGCGGTAAAAACGTTCGAAGAACAGTCCTTCCACCAGCATGGCAATGGAAAAGACAATCACAATCATCACGGAGGTCACGACGAACAGCTTCAGAACTACCCCGTTCTTCTTCATGGCTCCAGCTCGAATTTATAGCCCGAACGGATGACCGTGCGGATCAAAGTGCCTTCACTGCCCAGCTTGGCCCGCAGCTTTTTGATGTGGGTATCCACCGCCCGGTGATCGCCAAAGTAATCCAAGCCCCACACCGCGTTCAGAATATGGTCACGGGACAGAACGATGCCATAATTTTTGATCATCATCAGCAGCAAATCGTATTCTTTGGGCGACAGGTTGAGAAGTTCACCGCTTAACGTTACCGTATGAGCTTTTTGATTCACCGACAATTCTCCATAAACCAACGTATCGCCTTTCCGCCCAATCGTCCCTTCCGTTCGCTTCATCAAGGCCGTGGCGCGGGCCACCAGTACCTTTGGACTAAACGGCTTGGTCACATATTCATCCGCCCCGAGCTCAAAACCCATCAGCTGATCATCATCTTCTGTTCTCGCCGTGATGATAATAATCGGGACATCCGACTGCTGGCGAATCCGTCTACACACCGACCAACCATCCATTTCCGGCATCATAATATCGAGCACCACCAGATCAACCATCGACTGTGCAAAAATCTCCAGCGCCTGCCGTCCGTTCTCCGCTTCATAGACTTCCCATTGTTCTTTCTTGAAATAGTCCGTTATAAACTCCCGTGTCAGCACATCGTCTTCCACCAGCAAAATCGTTCTCTTCATGTCTTGAACACTCCATATTTACCGATTCACCGCGATCACACCGATTTTCTTGTCAACTTGACCGATCCACAGCTCGCCGTCGCCTACCATAACACCCTGCCAGTTCACGAATAGCTTGTCTTCCTGCTGAGACAGCAGCTTCTTCTTCACTTTAGCGGTCATGATGTTATTGTATTGGGAGATAAACTCTTTTTTTGTTTTGATTTGCACACTTTTTTCCTTTAGTGTTCACGCGCAGCGGATAGGATATGCTGTCGGCTACCGCTGCTTTGTTATTGGCGGCTACATCCTTTTGCAGCTTGCTCAGAAAGTGTGTGAATGCGAAGGGATTATCGATCCCAGCTACTTCATATGGATTTTCTATAACGTTGACTGCATACACAAGCACACGATTATTGATCTTGCTGATCCACAGTTCTCCATCCCCGATCATGATGCCATTAGCATTGGAAAAGGCTTGATTCGGCTGCTGAGCCAGCAGCTTGGCACGCACATTAGCGGTCATAATCCGCTCATATTTTTGCACAAATTCTTCTTTGGTGTAAATGGGGAAGGTTTTGCCGCCCTTGTTCAAATTAAGTGGATAGGACATCAGCTCAGCAACTTCTTTGCTTTTGTCTTCAGAGACTGCTTTTTGTAGTTTGGCTAGGAAGGTCGTGAATTCCTTAGGATCGTCAAACCCAGCATTGTAGTATGGATTATTGTTGCTTTGCTGTACGGCAGAAGCTGCTGCTACTTTAGTGGAAAAAGCTTCTGTGAAACCAGCCTTTTGATCGGCCCATACCGGTCCTGTCAATGCGGTTGCAGCTACTGTGAGTCCTAGCAAAAATGCGATTTTTTTCATTGTTTATTACCTCCAGGGGTCATTTGATAAACCAAGTATAGTCCCCGCATGTGTACAACAGGTGTACATGAAGTGTTATTTCAATATGGTTTGTCCTTGTGAGGTTTTAAAAATAAAACAGCGCCCTCCGTCAATTACGGAGGACGCTGTTTACTGCTATGCAGTGGCTTAATTCAGCCCAAAGGCATGAATGAGCAAGAAGCCGAGGATGGAGAGCAATATAGACCCGATCAGTCCAGCATAGAAAGGCTTTTTGCCCAGACGCCGGAAGGTAGCGACATCTACGCCCAGTCCGAGGCCCGCCATGGCCATCGCCAGCAGCATATAGGACAATACGAGAAGAGCCGATATCACCTCGCCTGGGATGATTCCCAGCGTGTTCACCCCGCTCATGAGCAGAAAGCCAAAAATAAACCATGGCACCGGCAGCTCACGCCACTTGAATGTATGGACCTGTCCTTGTTGTTCCTGTGCTTGTTCCTTACGCGCCTGCCGCGCATCCCAAAGGCCAATAACCAAAGCGATCGGCACCAGCATCGCTACACGTGTCAGCTTCACAATCACCGCCATATCCAGTGCTCCCTGACCTCCCGGTGCCGCCGCCGCGATAACATGCGCTACCTCGTGCAGCGTTGCCCCTGAGAATATCCCGTAGCCAGTTACGGTTAATCCTAGCAGCGGATACAACAGTGTATATGCAAGCGTGAAAATAGTGCCCAGAATGGCTACCGTAGCGGCACCGACTGCCGTCTCTTCATCCTTCGCCTTAATTTGTGGTGCAATGGCGACCACTGCTGCAGCGCCACAAATGGCCGTTCCACATGCGGTCAACAGCCCAAGGGACTTGTCGACCTTGAGCCACCTTGCCAATCCATAGACAACCACAAGCGTGAACACAATATTGATGGCAGCAATCGCCACTACTTTATAGCCCGCATGAACGATGTCCAGTAAATTCAGCTTTAATCCAAGCAGTATGATACCGAACCTTAACAGTTTTTTACTGGAGAAGGCTATTCCGGTCTGGGCCTGCACAGGTACACCCCAAACCGCTCGAAACAGAATACCAAGTAGAATCGCAATAACCAATTGACCCATGATGCTCAAAAATGGCAAGTACGACAGCACCTTAGCTATGATGGATAGTAGTATCGTCAAACCTATCCCCTGCAAAAATCCGCCGTTCTTCATACCTTTTAAAGACATTCGGTGTGTAAGTCCCATCATCTTCGTTGCACTTCCTTAATGAGATAAATTATACTCTCACTATAGAAGGAGTGAAGCCGAAAGGGAAATACGACTTTGCGATAATAATCATTACAAAAACTTATTATTAGACGAAATAACTATGCTAAAATGGCTGTAACAAGCCTAATAGGCCCCAGAATCTATTTTAAAAATGAGGGATTATAATGATCACTGATGCACTGCGCGTGTTTGTAACCGTTGCAGAACAACGTCATTTCTCCAAAGCCGCAGAGCTGTTGAACCTGTCTCAGCCGGGAGTTAGTCTACATATCAAGAATCTGGAGAATGAGCTTGGAGCCAAGCTGCTGCACCGTTCACCGAAGCAAGTCTCCCTGACCGAAGCCGGGTCCATTCTCTATAGACATGCCAAGCGGATTTTGTCCCACTACGAGGACGCCCGTCAGGAGATTCAACTGCTTCAGGATGAGGTCACAGGCAGTATCCTGATCGGGGCCAGCTTTACGATTGGCGAATATATTTTACCGGGGAAGCTTGCGGCGTTCGCCAGCCAATACCCACAGGTCAATATTCAGGTCACGATCGGTAACACTCAGGAGATTATCGGGGCTATTCGAGGAAATCAGCTGGATATCGGTTTTGTTGAGGGTGAAGTGCAAGCTTCCACTGACCTTGAGATTATCCCTTACATGAAGGATGAGATGATTGTTGTAGCCTCCTCTGATCACCCGCTGTCCGAATCTGTTGTTGTAGAGCAGGCCATGCTACAAAATCAGGTCTGGGTACTACGTGAACTAGGCTCAGGAACTCGCGCCTTCAGTGACCATTTCATCCAGGAGACGGGGATTGAAGCGAAGCGATCCCATGTCTTCACCAGCAGTCAGGGCGTGAAGGAAGCCGTCGCTGCCGGGCTTGGAATCGCTCTTTTATCAAGATGGGTGGTACGAAAGGAACTTGCTGCGGGTGAAATTACTGAGCTACGCATCCGGCAGCTGCAATTAGAGCGAAGCTTCTCCATCATCCGTCATAAGGAACATTCCCGTTCGATGGCGGTGGATGTGTTTTTGCAAAAGCTGCTTTTTGGCAAAAAAGAAGGCTGAAGGCTAAACGCCTTCAACCAGTATTCCCTCTTCTAAATGCAGTACACGATCACACCATTCCAGCATTCGCTCGTCATGCGTGACCATCACTGCTGCCTTACCTTCTCTCTTTACCTCGTCGGCAATCATGCTGACGACCTCTTTGCCTCGCTTAAAGTCGAGGCTAGCCGTCGGCTCATCCGCGAACAGAATCGCCGGCTTGTTCATCCACGCCCTGGCGATGGCGACCCGCTGCTTTTCCCCACCGGAGAGTGCCTCTGGGTATTGGTTCCGCCGTTCCCAGATCCCCAGGCGCTTCAGCAAGTAATCTGCCCGCTGCTTGGACTCCTTCGTCCCAAGCTTCGCCAGCTTGGCGACATACAGGAGTTGCTCTTCCACCTTCAGATACGGGAGTAGCTGAGCGCTTTGGAACATGAAGCCGATTTTCTCCAGCCGCAGCTGAGTCAATGCGCTTTTATCCTTGTCTTTTAACGATTCCCCGTCAATCAGGACTTCACCGCTGGTCGGCGAGAGGAGTGCACCTGCTGTAGACAAAAAGGTACTTTTCCCGGAACCCGAGGGTCCCAGCACCGCTACGAATTCCCCTGCCTGAACTTCCAGGTTCAGCTTGTTCAGCACCGATATGGTCGTGTCCCCGTCACCATAAGTTTTAGTTACTTGCTTCATTGTTAGTTTCGCACTCATGCGTAAGCCCTCCCTATCGCTTCCAATGCATCGACTTTCGCTACCCGTACCACCGATATGAGCGATCCACACAAGGACATACCTACGAATAATAAGCTGGTCCACAGAATCGTCATCGGTTCAAGTTGGAATGGCATCGAAGCCGGCAGCGCCATGTTCATCCCAAAGGTCAGCGCCAGACTGATAACCAAGCTCGCAATGGACAGAATCATAACCTGACCTACGACGCTCCAGGCGAGGTAAGACATCTTGGTGCCCATGGCTTTGAGAATGCCGAACTGGCTTGTTTTTTGAATGGTGATGACATAGAAGAACACAGCCAGTACAAAAGCAGCAATAACAAACAGGAAGACAATCATCATGAGTAGAGAGCCTTGCTCGGCGGAATATCCCGGAATGCTCTTGATCGCCTGCTTCTGGGTAATAATCTCCACATGATCCAGCTTGCCATTCAGCTCGGCGGCCTGATCACCAGTGATCTTCAGTGCAATAACATTAAAGGATGCTGCTTGCGGAGAACCTTCTCCTTGGCTAGCACCTTGCTTCATCTCCTGCCACTCTTGTTGATTGATATAAACCACAGGGGTATGGCTATAGGAGCTGTCCTTCACGAATCCGGCTACGGTAAAACTTCGGCCAGTTGCCTGATCGCGGAGCGTGCTTCCGATGGTAATACCGGACTTCTCCAACTTCTTGTCTACGAGCACGCTGCCTGTGGTGTCATTCGTGAGCTTATCGCCCTGCACCACCTTAGGAGCCAACATTCCGTTCATATCTACTGCAAAATAAGTAATGTCAGCCTTCACGTCATCGGCGTTGCCACTCCCTGCGGTAACCGTGCTCATCTGAACTGCAAGCGGGGTTGCGTTATCCTCTCCGGTGACGGCCCGAACCGCTTCAAGCTCTGGATCGCCCAGAACGGAACGTCTGAAGGTATGCTCCGCATCGCTCTGTACCGCGAAATAATTCGCCGGCATGTTCTCAATAGCGGAGATATTAGCATAGGCCAGGCCTCTTGCTAGTCCAGTGACAAACAGGACCAGAAATGAGACCAGGAGCATAATCACCATGATCAACGAATATCTGGCTTTGGAATGCCTCATCTCTCTCAGGGCTAAAAACATAATACCACTCCTTCTACTCTGTATAGCTACAGTGTAGAAAGTGAAAATGAACGGAGTATGAATAACGAATTACAAAAACCCACTATTTACAATAGTGGGAGGGTCACGGTGAATGTCGTCCCTTCACCTACGCTGCTCGTAACCTCCACGGTTCCGGCATGTGCTTCAACAATCTTTTGCACAATGGCAAGTCCGAGGCCGCTGCTATGCGTCTCATGGGTGCGCGCCCGGTCGACTTTATAGAAACGGTCGAAGATCATCGGCAATTCTTCTTCGGCGATGCCTTCACCGGTATCTGTGACCGATACGACGCAGTTTCCCCCAACCAGCTTGGAGGTAATGGCAATGGAGCCACCGACAGGAGTGTATTTGATGGCATTGGACACCAGGTTCATCCACACCTGATAGAGCAGATTGGAATCAGCTCGGATGTTGATATCCGCCAGATTGAGACGTACGGCGAGCTGCTTTTCCGTTAGCCTCCACTCCATAATCTGCACAACCTGACGTAACTGGGCCTTCAAATCGAAGTCTTTCTTAGTCAGCGCCTCGGCATCATAGTCCAGCGAAGACAAAGTAAGCAATTGCTTGCTGAGCAGGGATAGACGACGGCTCTCTCCGTCAATGATGGTGAGATACTCCAGCCGCTGCTCTTCTGGCAGCGATGTTTCTCTAAGCGCATGCGCAAAACCCTGTATCGACGTAAGCGGCGATTCGATCTCATGCGAGACATTGGCGACAAACTCCTGCCGTGCCTGGTTCGTCCGTTCCAGCTCCCGGCTCATCACCATAAAATGCGAAGCCAGTTGGCCAATTTCGTCCTTCCGCCATGTGTTCAGTCTGATATCGTAACGGCCCTTGGAGATCCGCTTCGTGGCTGTAGTCAGCCGTGTAATTGGTCGTACAATATGAAGTACACCGATCATCACAAAGCCCAGACTGATTAGAAGCGTGAACCCAATAATCATCGCAAAAAAGATCCGCAGCTCTCCGAACTGAACCTGAGCATCCGGCCGTAGGAACAGCGCATAAGTGCCTGCCGCCGTGTTGATCGGCACGCCAATTGAATTCCGCAGCTGGTTGTCAAAAAAACCAGTGATAAACGGCTTGCTAGGAAACTCAGCAATTCCGTGGTATATCTGACCTCCAAGCACTGTGTCGATCTGCTCTTTCTCCAGATCCTTGACCCGGAAGGGCTCGCCATAGGTGCGCTCGTTGCCTTTTCCATCCGTCAAGTAGAGCCGGTAGCCGAGGGCTGCCGTGCTTTGCAAATAATCCTCTTGCGACTCAGGGTGCGTGGCAATAAACTGCTGGATTTGTACAGCCATCCCGGTTAGCTTCGCATCGTTCTCCGGCTTGACCTGAGACTGATAGTAGAGATTAGAGATCAGGAAGCCGAGCAGACTGCTCACAACAATGATAGAGCAAAAGACAATACACATCCGAACATACAAAGATTTCATGTGTTGATCATCTCCACCTTGTAGCCGATGCCCCGCACCGTCCGAATTACAAAATCATCTTGATACGCCGCAAACCGCTGCCGCAGCCGTTTAATATGTACATCAACCGTCCGCTCATCTCCCTCATACCCCGCCCCCCAGACCAGCTCAATCAGCTCGGAACGCGAGAACAGCCGACCCGGATATTGAGCTAACTGCGCCAGCAGCTCGAATTCCTTTACAGGAAGCAGCAGGACATCATCCCCATCGTTAATCTCATAATTTTTGCGGTCAATGACAAGGGAATTCAGGCGGATCTTATCGTTGGAAGCCACAGAATAACGCCGGAACAACGCCTTCATCCGAAACAACAGCTCCTCCGGCTCAAAAGGTTTGGTCAAATAATCGTCGGTTCCCCGCAGGTAACCTTGCTCTTTGTCACTGAGCTGCTGACGTGCCGTCAGAAGAATAATCGGGATATCATACGTCTCACGGATATGTTGGCATAGCTCCAGCCCATCGACATGGGGCATCATCACATCGACAATCGCCATGTCCACCGTGTGCTCTTTTAAGACCGTAATTCCTTCCCGGCCATCCTTGGCCTCCAGCACCTGATATCCTTCTCTCGTTAGCACATGCTTTAATAAAGTACGGATGTTCATATCATCATCGGTCACTAGAATTTTCTTCATCTCTTCTCACTCACTCTCTGCCATACCTGGACATCATATAATGCTCCCATAGTATCAACATTAGAGCGATTCAACAACTCTTTGTAAGTCTGTGAAGCGCTAGTTCAATCGCCTGTGGTACGGATAAAGGGAATAATACTCTCTTTTAGAGAAAGCAGAGGTCCGCCAATAAAAGTTTCCAGATCTCGTGAGGTAGAAGAGGTATCGAGCTTGACGAGGAATGGGTAGATCCAGTGCTGCACCCCTGCGTCTTGCTTATGAACCACTGGCTGACCAGAGATCTCCGACAGTACTGCAGCGAGATGGCCGAAACCCCACGTCTCTGAGGCAGACAATTCATAAACGGTATTCTCATGGCCGGTTGAAGCCAGTATGCTGGCTGTGCCCAGTGCAAGATCACGACGGGTTGCCGTGTTAAATGCCCATTCCCCCGGTGCAGTAATCAGTTCGCCGCTCGTTATCGCTTCATTCAATCCAAGTACGCCAACAAAATCCGTATATAAGGCATTGCGAAGAAAAGTATAGTTCAGACCGGAATTAAGAATTGCCTGCTCCGTGCGCAGATGCACATTATGCTGCGGATCGGCACCAGGCTTCGGAAAAGCAATACTTGTGTAAAGGAAATGCTCCACCTTCGCATTCTTCGCTGCTTCAATGACATGGCTATGCTGAACATAGCGGATATCGTCATCCGTATTCGAGCTGGAGATGAGCAGCAGCTTGGTAACCCCGGCGAAGGCTTCACCAAGGGTATCTGGAAGATCATAATCCACAACCCGGATCCCCGCTCCGAGGGACCGCAAAGGCTCTGCCTTCTGCAGGTTCCGCACACCTGCTATCACCTGCCCCGGAGGGACAAGTTCCACCAGTCTCTTTACAATCATTGTTCCCAGCTGCCCGGTTGCTCCGGTAATAAGTATCGACATAAATAACATCCTTTCAAATATGCGAATTTAGTTAAGTTATTAACTATTCGGACAAAAAGAGCGTGCTGAAAATTGGCAGTTGAACTATGGCTTACATGTCTACGAACCTGTTGACCATGAAGGCCATCGTCCAACTCCGGCAAGCAACGTTTTCTTTAGCTACGCTCTATTCAATTTCCGAAGTAATCCCATCAATTGCTCCATTTCCTGCGGCTCCAGCCGCTGCATCCGCTCACCCACAGCAAGCCGATTTTCCGGTAAATGCTCCTCCAGCAAGGCTTCACCTTTACCAGTCAAGGAGATCACCGTCTTCCTGCCATCTGCTGCATCACTGGCCCGACTGATGTAGCCGTCCTTTTCAAGAGGAGTCAGTAGCAGGCTAATATTGGCCTTGGTAACCCCTATGGTCAACGCCAGTTCGGAGGGTAGGATGCTGCCGCCCTGCTTGGCGATCTCTACCAGAATGCGGATTCTCGCCCCATTCAGACCCTTGGATTGCCAGTACTTCTCGGAAACAGCCACCAGATTGGCTGTCGTCTCCACCAGAGTGAAGAACGCTTCCGTATGCAATGGCTGGTTCAGTACATATTTCTGCAAATCATCCATAACTTTGTTGTCAGCTCCAATTAGTTAATAGCTTAACTATATTCAAAATACATCAGCTCTGCGGCTTTGTCAAACTATGCAGATCATCGCGCTACCATCATCTTAAAAAAATAGGCCAACCTCAAGTATCCTGTTGACCTGGTACTACTCCCTCCACATTAAGGAGGTTATTAAAAATAAAACAAATCTTCAAATTTTTTATCCAGCGCAATGCATAAGATCAAAGCCAGCTTGGCGGTGGGATTAAATTGTCCTGTTTCTATAGAGCTTATCGTATTTCTTGAAACGCCAACCATTTCAGCCAATTGTGCCTGAGATAATTTCAGCTCTGTTCGAGCTTCCTTTATAAAGGAATACTGAACTTCACCGGCATAAAAAATACACCCCTTAAATAGCATCGGATAAACCAAGGGTTTATTCCAATGTCATTTCTAAGGGGTGTATTTCACATAGACTGAGGGGTACTGTTGTTACTAAATCAACACAGGATTGACTGTCACAGGCTCCTCACTATAACGCTTGCGGCCTTCCGGCAGCACTTCCAACTTAATCAGTTCTGAGCGGCTCGCGAGGCGGATTGGTGGTCCCCAAGTGCCGAAGCCGGAGGAGACTACGACATGCAGGTTGTCTTTTTGCAGATATCCCCAATCAAGCTCAAACAATCGTTTGGTGATCCAGTGATTCGGTGCAATCTGACCGCGGTGCGTATGGCCCGACAATAGAACATCCACCCCGGCCTCGGCTGCAGCTCCAAAACCGGTCGGTTGATGGTCCATCATGATAACAGGCTTGGAATGATCAATTCCCTCTAACAGTGCAGGTACGCTCAATCTGCCACCGGCTTCCATCGTTTCCGCAGTTTTGTCCTTACGACCTACGATATAAACACCAGCTGTCTCCACAACCTCATCTTGTAGCACTCTAATCCCGATGCTCTTCATCACTTGAGTATATTCCTGGATGGAGCCGCCATAGTATTCATGGTTCCCCAGCACAGCATATACACCATAACGGGCTTTGAGCAGCTTTAACTGCTCACTCATCCGATTCCGAACGAACGGCTCGATGCTGTCATCCAGCACATCCCCGGCTAGCAAGACAATGTCCGGCTGCATGCGGTTGATCTCTGCCACCATTTTTTTCAGATGACGATTGCCCACGATATTCCCCAGATGCAGGTCGGATGCTACGGCGACGGTCAGTGGCTTCCGAGTTCCACGCGATTTGGCGATGGGCAATGAATGATTCCGCACAACCGTACTCCAAGCATTTCTGGAGCCCCAAATCAAGAACAGGGCCAACAGCACTAGCAGCACCCCGCCAGCATCAGACACGAAGGAATAAGGCACTTTACCACTCCAGTGGAGCAGCAGATAAACCAAATCTGTCAAAGGCAGCAGGAGAATAGCAAATTCCATACAAGCCAAATAGTATGAACCTACGACTTTAAACAGTCTTCCAACTGGTTTAATCCCCTGCGGCCATGGAATCATTCCGATGACGTATGCCAGTGCAACAATTGTAAAGAGACTCCAGAACCAAGCCGGAGACGATCCTGGCAGCCATTCCTGAACCAGCAGCCACAGGTGATAGCCGATGTAATAATTCACTAGAACCAACCCAAGCAGCATTAATACTCCCGAGGCTATTCTTTGCAAAATCTTCATTGTGTTTCTCCCCTTTACTGCATTCTTCTGTATCTAACTCAAATCATAACACAAACCGTTAACACAGTATAAATTCCACGCATGGGATCGTCAAAAACCGCAGATTTATTCCTGCTGTAATGGCCCTAGCTCGTTTCTATTTTTGAAACTTTTATGCATTTTTTGAGGTTTATTTTTAACTTCCGTTATTATAAAAACAGCTTTTGCTGCAAGACTTCTCCGGAGAAGTAACTCAAGCAACAGAGCTTCAAGAGAGGAAGTGACTTGATCCCTAATGTCAGCCAAGATTTATATCGCTCTACTCTCCCTTGCCATCAGCGCGTTTGCTATCGGCACAACAGAGTTTGTCCTGGTAGGGCTACTGCAAACGGTAGCGGATGATCTTTCCATCAGTATCACACGAGCAGGAACACTTATTTCCGGCTATGCCATCGCAATTGCCGTAGGAACTCCGCTCATCGCGACCTTTTCAGGGCGTTTTCCCAAAAAGCAGCTTCTGCTCCTTTTGATGGCCATATTTACCTTAGGCAACTTGCTGGCAGCATTCTCGCATTCGTATGGTCTGCTAATGTTGTCACGGATCATTACAGCCATCGCCCACGGTGTGTATTTTGCAGTAGCAGCTACCGTTGCTGTGGACATGGTTCCGGCCAGTCATAAAGGTACCGCTGTCTCGATCATGTTCACCGGACTAACCGTAGCCACCATTGCCGGCGTTCCCATGGGAACGTATATCGGCCAGCATTTCGGCTGGCGGGCTACCTTTGGCGTTGTGGCCGCACTTGGCTTCATCTCTTTGGTCTCCAATGGTCTGGCGATCGGTAAGGTTAGTCAGGATTCGAGCAAGCTTCGCTTAAGCGATATCAGAAAGCTGGTCTTTAACAACCGTATCCTGCTGGCCTTACTGATGACCGTACTCGGCTTCGGGGGAACGTTTACCTTATTCACCTACCTTACGCCTATTCTGGAAAATATCAGCGGCTATGCACCCAGCTCCATTACGCTTCTGCTGCTAGTCTATGGAGTTGCTGTTGCGATAGGCAACCTAGTCGGCGGAAGACTCGCCAATGCGCACCCTGTAAAATCGCTGCGGCTTGTGTTTTTGTGCCAAAGCATTGTATTGCTGCTGCAAATCGTACTGCTGCCGAGCAAGCAACTGACCATTCTGGGGCTTGTCTTAATGGGCTTCTTCGCCTTCATGATGTCTCCGGGAGTTCAGGCCTACATCCTGACACTCGCTGAAAAGTTCGCCCCGTCAGCTAAAAATCTGGCATCAGCACTGAATATTTCCGCCTTTAATATCGGCATTGCGGCTGGATCTACCATAGGAGGCTATGCCGTGGACCATCTGGATTACTTGGACACTGCTTGGCTTGGAGCCATCATGGTGTGTGGAGCTATGCTTTTGGCCATGCTCAACTATCGTCTAGACCGACAACAACAACTTTTTGAGGAGTGAAATTATGATGAATCTTCAATCGCTGGAACAACTGGAGAACCAACTCCAATTAGATCATTTTACTAACGAGGATGCCCTGGAGCTCGGACTTACCATTATCAACTATGCCAAAGAACAAGGCACCTCAATTGCCGTTCATATTGAGCGGAACCGCGTCCCATTGTTCACCCATCTGATGGAAGGCACCTCTGATGAGAATCACCACTGGATCTTCCGCAAAAAGCGGGTAACTGACCACTACAACCGTAGCTCCGCTTACATTGCCGAACGTTTCGCCCAAAGTGGAACTACGCATACAGAGAGCTCTCTTCTATCACCCGCTGAATATCAGGCGGTAGGCGGAACCTTTCCGCTACGCATCAAAAACGTAGGTGTAATAGGCTCCGTTACAGTGGCCGGACTAACAGGTCAACTTGACCATGATTATGCGGTAGAGGGCCTAAAGCGATTTATAGATAGTAATTAATTCAGGGGAAACGTCGGGAAAATACGGCTGCATAATGCCAAGTCAATTTCCACGACGTTTCCCCTGTTTTTCCAACTTTCTGGTATTGGTGACATCTTAGACAAGAACATTCAAGAACAATGAGAAGCTTTTTATGATTGCTATTGCGCTAAATCAAGGATGTAACGGCTTCATCTAAAGATTAATCTTCAATGATAAAAAGCGAGGCCCTCCCTGCCGGCATTGTTATTCATTCTCCAGCAGTTTCGATATCTGCATGCTGCATTCCAGTAATTGTCTGCTCAGCGCCCGGTCTTTCTTTTTGGTCATCCGCGCAGAAGGACCTGAGATGGCAACAGCAGCTATAGCAGTCCCTTTATAAAAAACAGGAGCCGCAATACAGCGGAGGCCGATTTCCGTCTCTTCGTCATCAATGGCATACCCTTGCTGGCGAATCACTTTAAGATGCTCTCTCAGCAAGTGGAAATCGTCAAAGGTATTTGGGGTATTTTTGTGCTGGATAACGTTCTTCAGTATAGCTTCCAGCTTGCGTTCATCCAGATGTGCAAGAATGGCTTTGCCGAAGGCGCTAAGATGTGCGTAAGCCTGGTCGCCCACCTTGGAATGAATCCGCATCGTATGTGTTCCTTCTACCACTTGGGTTGTCACGACATGGATACCGTTAAGAATCCCAATGTAGAGGGTCTCACCGACCTCACGGCTCAAATGATACAACGGTGGGACAGCCACCCAGTCCAGCCTGGGGGAAGGGTGACTCACGGCTCCGCCTATTTTCTCCGTCACACTATAAGCGAAATCCGTCTTTTTCACATAGCCTGCAAGCTCCAGGGTATGCAGCAATCGATATGCGGTAGATTTATTCAGATTAACGATCTGGATGATCTCACTTAGTTTCATGGACTCTGTCTGCTGCAGCGTCTCCAGGATCAGAAGCCCTTTTTTTAAAGTGGACGATTCATATTGCTTCAAGATACTCACCTCTTGTCTGTGGTGTAGCCATAATAAGTCAAAGGCAACAGAAGATCAAATATTGATCCATTCATATCAACTATTGAAATATAATTTCTGTATGCAAAAAGCCAGCAAACTCCGGCTAGGAAGCTTGCTGGCTTTAAGTCATGTTATACGGCTTTGCCGCGGCTGGCCATGTATTCACCGATCAGCTTGTCACATTTATTAATGTGATTAACAAGCCAGTCCGTCAAGGTTCGGTTCAATTTGATCGTAGACAGAACGGATACGCCCTTGGCGTTGATCGTTTCTTCAAGCTCAAGCACTGTTTTCACAAAATCCGCGTGGGTCTTGCGATGCTCTGTCAGCTCCGGAAAATCAATCTCTCCCATCAGTTCTTCTTCGTCGCCGAAATGCTCGAGTGTGTACTCTTTCAGGAATTTCAGAGT
This sequence comes from Paenibacillus sp. GCM10012306, assembly GCF_042649265.1. Lineage (NCBI taxonomy): Bacteria > Bacillati > Bacillota > Bacilli > Caryophanales > Paenibacillaceae > Paenibacillus > Paenibacillus sp. GCM10012306. The sequence continues at coordinate 717,677 of NZ_JBHRYW010000003.1, forward strand.
TTCCATAATCTTGTCCCGGCCCTGCTGATTCGAGCAAGCTTCGAAAAACTCATTGAGCTTCGCCAGAAGCTGTCGGTGCTGACAGTCAATCTTTTCTACCCCAATATCATAAGAATCTTTCCAGGCAATCATGGCCTCATCCCTTCGTTATCCCAAACCATTCAAATGGGAAATAAGGTATATTCTCCACCTTTTTGCATGAAAATTCTGTTAACAACATCACACGACAATTTTCTACAAGAAATATTATCAATGCTGGCTATCTATGGCTCCACTCCGAGTTAAATCGGTACAACTTCGATGGGCGATGTCCAGCATCCTTGGTGTACTCTTCGGTTTCGGTAACGGCATCGGCCATTTTCCGGCGAAAAGCTGCAGCCAGCAACTCTTTTCCGAGAATAATCTCATACACTCGCTGTAATTCTGACAATGTGAACAATGGTGGCATCAGGTTGAAGACAATATCGGTATATTCAGCCTTGCCCCGCAGACGCTCGATCGCATACTCAATCATGATGGAATGGTCAAAAGCTATTCCTTGGCTCTCTATAACCTCACGTGATAGTTTTTTGACACGGCCCTGTACGGACTCCACGATTCGCACAACTCCAGATAGGGTCTCTTGCTCATTCTGAAGCTTGATGCGGACCCGCTTCTCTGTATCCCTTCCTTGTTCAGTGGTTCTTGTGTGTTCTTCTTCTATCGAATAGGACACATCGAACCAGGCAGCCTCTGTCGCATCGTCCCCAGCTCGTACATCCAGCGTAGCTCGGTCAACCAGCGCCATGTACGAGCAGCTAATGACCCGAGTACGCGGATCACGATGCACATCTCCCCAAGTAAATAGCTGCTCCATATATAGATCCTCTATATTCGTTTCGCTGTACAACTCGCGCCGCGCCGCATCCTCAATGCTTTCATCTACAGCAACGAAGCCGCCCGGCAATGCCCACTGGCCCAGGTACGGGTGCTCGCCCCGTTTGATCAATAGCAGCTGGAGAGATTTTTGGGGAAGCTTGCGGTAGTTGTCTTGTTCCAGATCCATAACGGTAAAAATCAGCATATCTACTGTTAGAGAAGGGTGTTCATAGGCATTAGCATCATAATTCGCTAGAAATTGTGCTTCAGTCAACCCACTGGCGTCCGTCAGGCTTGAATCAGGCATAAGTTTCATGCTCCTTTTCTATAAAAACATTAATATTATCCAGTTGTTAATATCATATTGTAATTATACACTCATCTCCCTGTACCCAGTCAACAACATAGAAAAACCGGGAGCATCCTCATAAAAAGGACAGTTCCCGGTTCCAAAGATTCTTGTGTATCTTCTTCTCTAAACACAGTTGAGCGCCAAAGACTTAATCCTATATCTGTATACAAATAAAAAAAAGAGTATACCCGCCCAGAGAAAATATCTGTCAGCCATAAATAGTGACAGTACCTCTTAGCAGATATACTTTTTTTGCGAACGAACAGTCAACTATATTTTTTAAGCTTATTGTTAAATTGGCTCAATGTGTACATGCACGTAGGAGACCCGGTGCTGGTCCTTCAATTGATCCTCAATTTCTTCCGTAATATCGTGGCTCTGAACCACATTCAGCCTGGCATCCACCAGCACGGTTGTATCAACCAAAATGTTATTGCCGTGGACACGGGCTTTAATATCCTTGATCGACTGCACACCGTCAATTTCGGCTACCGTACACTTCATCCGTTCAAGCTCCGTCGCGTCGAATCCATCTGTCAAGTCATGAGTGGCCTTGCGGAAGATATCAAATGCAGTCTTGCAGATCATCAGGCCAACGATGGTCGCTGTAAGCGGGTCCAGCCAGGGAATCCCGAATTGGGAACCGATAATCCCGATAAAAGCACCTATGCTGACCAGCGCATCCGAGCGGTTGTCCTGCGCCACAGCTTCAATAGCATTGCTGTTGATACGCCGCGCCAGCTTTATGTTGTACATATAGACCGCCATCATGATGATTGCACTTCCCGCCGCGGTCCAGGCAGCGATGAGATCCGGTGTCGCAAGTGACGGCTCCATGAATTTGTTCACACCTTGGTACAAGACCTGAAGTCCGACCGCGATCATAATAAAAGAGGCAATCATTGCCGCAATAGTCTCTGCACGGAAATGTCCGTATCGGTGATTGGAATCCGGAGGTCTACGCGAAATTTTCAGCCCCGTCAGGACAGCTATCGAAGCTATAATATCCGTAGTATTGTTCAATCCGTCGGCAAGCAGCGCCTGGGAACCCGAGATCGTTCCTATGAACAGCTTGACGGCGGATAACAAAATATACGTTGCTATGCTTAGCCAGGCACCTCTTTCACCCTGTTTTATGTCTTTGTAATTATCCAAAACCAAGTACCCCCAAGCAATAGTATTGTTCTATATTACACGCAGCTAATCGGGTGGGTCTAGAGAAACAGTGTTGCCGAACGGCGCAAGAGTTACCCCTACCAAATAGAGTTGGGACACATGAATTTTTTTGTCGTGTGCAACAATATTTGACTCCGTTCAACTTTTTTTAGTCTGGCGGGCGATAACAAACATAAAAAAGCGGTTGTCTCAAAGCCATAGGCTCTAAGAACATCCGCTTTTGCATGAGCTATCCATTGAGATAGCCGATATTTACTGGCGACTAGATGCTCATGGTTAGTGCCTAGAAACTCACGCTCGTAGCTGGTGGCTCATAACCCATGGCTCATAACCCATGGCTGATGATTCAAGACTTGCGACTTGAAGACCCATACTCGTTGATAGTGATCCACGACTTGTGGCTTGTACTCATACTCATGGATCGTGACCCATGACTTGTAGCTAGTAACTCGCTCACGGCTTAAAATAATGGCAATTTTGCACCTTAATTCAAGATACAATTCATATATTTGGAAAATAAATGCAATTTCGCACTCTATTTTCGCGGATATAGCCTATTTCAGGGAAAATCTGGAGAATTAACATACATTTCTGCCCTTAATTCCTGTTTTGCATGTATTAATCACAAATTAAGGGGCGAATTTGCATCTATTTCTTAAGCCTTTGACCTTCTTGACGCTAGCCAACCGCATGGATCAAAGGCACAGAGCAACGGTTTTCCAGAAACGCAAAGCAGCGATTCTCCAATAATGGAAGATCGCTACTTTGCTGTGTCATTGCTTTTTCAAATGAAGCAAGGCTATCTCTATCGAGGAAACACCACTTAGGTGACGTCCTCAATAAGTAGTCTGATATTACTCTGCTGGAGCAGTAAAGCTGCGAGTAGCAAACTCAGCATCTAGCATATAGAAAGCGTTGCTGTCTTTTTCGATACGTTTCAGCTTGGAGATGATGTTGCTAAACAATGCTTCTTCTTCCACTTGCTCGTCAATGAACCATTTCAGGAAGTAGATGGTCGCATGCTCGCGCTCGTCCAGGGCAATATCCGCAAGATGGTAGAACTTCTTGGTGTTCTGTTGCTCATGGGCATATGCATGCTCAAACGCATCCAGCATCGAAGTGTATTCATTCTTCGGCTCCTTAAGCGCCGCCAGTGTTGCCCGTTTGTCGCGGTCATTAAGGAATCTGTAAATTTTCATTGCATGAAATCTTTCTTCTTCAGCTTGAACCAAGAAGAAGTTAGCAAATCCGTCGAGACTCTCACCGGAACAATAAGCAGCCATCGCAAGGTATACGTGAGCAGAATAGAACTCAAAGTTCATCTGTTCATTAAGTGCATTAAATAATTCGTCTTTCATGGACACGTCACCTCAAAATTTAAATTTAAAAATATGTATCGTCTCACATATATCTTATCACCCAGACTGATAAAGGGGCAAGTCTACCCTCACGGCTACTGCTCAGAGCCCCTTCTCCTTGGGACAGATAGACGAATAATGGTATTATGGAATTTAAAGGTGGATACACTAAAGCGGGTTCCGATATCAATCCACATTACTTCATGAAGACGAAAGGAAGATTCCAACGATGAAATCAGCAGATCGCCTGACGATGCTTTCCACATATAAAAAACGCATTCCCCTTATTGCTTCAGTGCTTCCCATTGCTTCCGTACTACTCTTGTTTCCCCTTCTTAGCGGCTGTGGCAGCGGCACTTCGTCATCCACAACATCCGTACAGACGCCTCCAGTAACGCCATCCATATCAGCAGCGGAGCCGTCCAAAACAGAAGGTAACGTCTCAACACCTACGCCCGCAGCGCCTACGGCGGAGCCTGATCCTACAGCCCTGCAGCTTCAGAGCCTGACCCTTGAGGAGAAGATCGGACAAATGCTGCTGGTCGGCATTAATGGCACTACCCTGGATGCGGGAGCCAAACGAATGATCACAGAAGATAAAGTAGGCGGCATTATCCTCTATGGCAACAACATCGACAATTTGCAAGATATGGTCAATTTAGTTAATGCCATGAAGAAAAGCAATGCAGCCAATCCTGCTCCTTTGTTCATGAGTGTCGATCAAGAAGGTGGAAAAGTCAGCCGTATGCCTACGGAGTTCGCTACCATCCCCTCTAACGCCAAAGTTGGCCTTACCAATGACGTGAATGCCGCACGAACCATGGGCACACTGCTGGCTCGGGAGGTACGATCGGCCGGGTTCAACATGAACTTCGCTCCTGTGCTGGATATTAACAGTAATCCCAAGAACCCTGTTATCGGCGACCGTTCCTTCGGCAATTCGGCGGATAGCGTTGTGAAACTGGGCATTGCCGAGATGAAAGGCATTGAGAGTGAACGGGTTATCCCAGTAGTGAAGCATTTCCCTGGACATGGCGATACCTCCGTAGACTCTCATCTGGAGCTGCCTGTTGTAAATAAAACAAGGGATCAGCTGGCTCTGTTAGAATGGCTTCCCTTCCAGGCTGCCATTAAGGAGAATGCCGATGCGGTCATGGTGGCTCACATTCTGTTTCCTAAACTGGACCCTGACAGACCTGCATCCTTATCTCGCAGTATCATTGGCGACCTGCTTCGGAAAGAGATGGGCTACAAAGGAGTCGTTATCACTGATGACCTGACGATGGGCGCGATCATGAAGCATTTCGACCTGGGCCAAGCTGCGCTTGACAGTGTCAATGCTGGCAGCGATATCCTGTTGGTCGCCCATGAATATGACAATGAGAAACGTGTTCGCGAGGCGATTCTGCAGAACGTAAAGAACGGTAAGCTCAAGGAATCGAGAATCGACGAGAGTGTCTACCGTATTTTAGCGTTGAAGCATAAATACGGCCTGACTGACAACTCCGTCCCCGTTCCTGATCTTACCGTTCTCAACAAAGATATTAAGGCTTGGCGCTCAACAATTGCTAAATAACTGTGTTCCTATTGGAGAACAACCGTATCACCAGGCTTAACCCCGGTCAGAATCTCTGTCTTGTCAGTTGTCTCCAGTCCAATCTTGATATCTTTCCGCTCGACTTCACCGTTACCCTTGTCCAGCATGACATACGCGGCATCTCCTTCATGGATTACGGCCATGCTGGAGACCACCGTAGCGTTCTCTTTTCTTATGGCTTCAATCTCGCCATTCAGACTTAGACCGCCGATGAGATGCTCATTGGCGTCAAGCTTAATAATGACTTCAAATTGCGGAACCTGACTGGTGTTATTTCCCTGTCCCGCTGCGGTAGTAGCAAACTTGGCTACCTTAGTCACTTCACCGGACAATTTCTCTTCTTTGAGCGCAGTCATTTTCACGTCTACCATCATGCCGGTTTTGATCCGGAACACATCCTGCTCTCCTACCAGAGCGACAAATTCAACCTTGCTTAGATCGACAATCTTGCCGATGTACTGGTTGTCCGATACCGTCTGTGGACGTTCGCTGGTGCTGTCAAAGAGGAAAATCCCACTTGCCGGAGCTCGATAAATGGCTGTATTCAGCTTTTCTTTCTTGCTGGCAAGCTCCCGGGCCTGAATCTCCGCAGTCACCTCATTCAGTTCATCGCCGATCCGCTTCGCCTCCTGGGAAGCCAACACCTTCAAACGATCTGCCTCGGTTGCGCCCAGCACGGCGCTCTCCTCATCCTGCTGACTCACGAAAGCATTCAGCTCCGCTTCCAGCTTGCCTTTACGGATAGTCGCTTCCGTTGTCGCAATATCGTTCTTCAGCGCCTCTTGATCCAGTGTATACAAGATATCGCCTTTTTTAACTTGTCCGCCATTCTCTACCTTCCAGGCAGTCACCTTGGAAGCAAACGGCGCGTAGACGAGTGTTTCATGTTCGTACTGTGATTTCCCTTTGACCTGAATCGTCTTATTAATCGTCTCCTGGGTAACCGGGAAGGTGATGCTTTGCACCGGCTCCTCAATCGGCAACGCTTCCTCCTTTTTGAACATTTTGTCATAAGCGAAATAACCGGCTACGGCAACAATCGCTAGGATGAAGACCCACTTTATAATCCTTTTCATTCCCTCGGCTTCCTTTCTGCCACAAAATACTAATCCCGTTTGATGGCCGTAAGCGCATTGGTTCTCGATGCACTAATGGCCGGATAAATCCCTGATAAGACGCCGGTCATGATGGCGAATGCGATGCCGATCGGAATCGTCATCAGTGGAATGGCGATGACAAGACCACCTTCACTTCCGCCCATACCGCCGGAGGAGCTGATTAGCTTGTTCATGCCGGTCACGATCAAATACGAGAATACCACGCCCAGCAATCCGCCCAGCAGACCAAGCAATGCCGCTTCTGTAATGAACATGTTGCGAATCTGCCGCATATTGGCACCCAATACTTTCATGATCCCAATCTGACGTCGACGTTGATGGGAAGACATGGTCATAGCAACAATAATTGAGATCGACGCGATAATCAGAATAAATATCCCCACGCCTAGCGCTACTTTTTTAATCATACCGAATTCCTCTGCAAGCATTTCCTTCTGGTACAGATTTGTACTTGTGTTCAGGGTAAGCTTCTGAATGACCTTCTCCAAAGCTACAACGTTATCAGTATTGTCAACCTTAATGATTGCATTGTTATAGGCACCTGCTTGTACATTGGGATTATTGTTCAGATTGAGCTCCTCCAGCAGACGATCCGCTGTTTCTAGAGACACATAGATCTTCTTGTCATACATCGCCATATTGTCATCCATTCCCTTAGGCTTGGCGAGGACCCCCATGACTCGAATGGAGGAGCTAAGAATAGTCTTGCCGGTGTTATAGTCCATCGATTGGAGCTGAATCTGCTGCTGGTACAAATTCGATGGCAAGCGGCTAAGATTATCATACTGCTGCCTGAGATCATTGTTGTAAGGATCATTCCCCATCGCCTCGAACAGACTTTGCCTTGTCTCATTATCAATCAGACCCAGTGTCGCCCCATAATTCAGTACAGCCATTCCTGCTAGCTCAGAAGGACCTCCCTGCTTGAAGGTATTATCGTACTTTGTCAGCAGGCTCAGATTGGTGCCAATGACCTGAATATCCGTTATTTTATTATCAATCGTGAGCATTTGAAACCAGCCAATTTCCTGAAAAGGTGCTGCCGCATTCACATGTTTCAATCCAGAGATGATCTCCAGCTTTTGCCGGGTCAGCTTGCCGGGATCGAGCTTCTCGTTATCTTCTCCTCCCTGACCCCCATTCTTGCCCTGGTTGGGTACACCACTATTGGGGGTTACGGTGATCTCATCCATCTTGAATCGGCTGTTGATCTGTTTCTCAGTGTACGCCTGCGCTGAATCTCCGAGACTGAGTGCAACGATAATGGCAGCACATCCGATAGAAATCCCTGCCATACACAGTCCAGTAACCACCTTCCGGCGTTTGATCTGATCCCAGGCCAGGCGCGAAATATCTCTAACTCTCATCCTGCTCTCCTCCTTTGGACTCCGCTTCGGCAGGAGGCTGGTCTTCGGTGATCATAAATCCGTCCTTCAGTGTGAAGATACGTTGCATCTGTTCTGCGACCTCGATCTCATGGGTAACAACGATAAAGGTTGTGTTCATTTTCTTATTCAATTCAAGCAGAATCGTGATGATCTCTTCTTCTGTTCTGGAATCCAGGTTCCCTGTCGGTTCATCTGCGAATATTACGGAGGGCTCCGTGATCAGGGACCGCGCGATACTGACACGCTGCTGCTGACCACCAGACAACTGTGCAGGGAACAAATTGGCTTTATCCGGAATCCCCACCGCTTCCAGCAGCTCCAATGCCTTTTTCTTACGCACGGATGGAGCCACAGACTGGAAAACCAGTGGCAGCTCCACGTTCTCACGTACGGTCAGACTGGTAATAAGCTCATAAGCCTGAAAAATAAATCCGATGTTCTTCCGCCGGAACTCAGACAGTTTGTTCTCGCTCATTTTCACAATATCATGGTCGGCAATGTAAATATGCCCTTCCGTAGGCTTCATCAGCCCCGCCATCAGGTTGAGCATAGTCGACTTCCCGGAGCCTGAGCTGCCCAGAAGTGCGACCATCTCGCCCTTCTGAACCGAGAAGTTGATGTCATGCAGAACGGCAGTTGTTTCACTGCCATTCTTGAAAGAATGGGTTACTTTTTCCACTCGCAACATACAAGCTGCTCCTTCTGTACTTTAATAGAGGGTTTATTTTTCTGGCGTAGGCGCTCTGTCAATGAACAGGGAATACGCCTGACTGGCCAACTCAATCCGCTCGCCCTGGAACTCGTCATAGAGCGTGATCCGGTAGGCTCCTCCGGCCAGTTTCTTGTAAACCGGGTTACTGAAGGATAGATTGATCGTATTGGTACTGCCCTCTGTAAGATCTGTGCCAATAACAAGACTCTTTTCTTGGGATAGGCCATAAGGATCTGTCATTTTGAGTACCAGCTTGTGGTTAAAGGTCCCCATATCATAGCTGGCATCGCGCAGCAGATTGTAGTTCATCACAATATTGATCGTATCTGTACCTTGCAGGTTCCGGCCATCCGAACTAAGCATGGACAAGGTGTAAGGGTACAGCTTGACATTCAACAGATTGTTCTCCGGCGGAGTCTCCACAGGATTGAGATCGAGTGATGCAATATTAATGAAGCCGGTTGGCTCCTGACCTGGCTCACTGAGCTTGTTGCCGGTAATGCCTGGCCCCAGGTACAAAGCAATGTTATCCGTGTTCACGGACTTCGGAAGCTTCGCCCAGAACGTGACCAACTGCTTGCCTCCTGGTGTTGCCGAAGTATCGGGCTGATTGGATAACGCTTCAAACAGCTCACCGTTCGGCGTCGCAAAGTAACCTTGGATGCGGGCCATCTTGCTCTGTCTTTTCTCTTCGCTGCTAAGGAGCAATTCGGAGTATACAATGTTAGAGTTAACCCCTTCATAGATTGTGGTCTTGTGCTCCTGAACTTTGGCATTCTTACCCTTGGCAATGATCTCGTAGCTTCCTCCGCGCTCAATCTGCGTCACGGCATTGATCATATTGTCTGTAGTGAACGTCAGGAAGGAGACAGTCTCTTCTTTGACGGTTGTATACAGGTTGATACTCAGTTTATCAAACCTCTGGGTGTATGGAATTTTGGCCATCACGTAGATGTCGGCCGATTTACCCGGTGCGAGTGATTGGAACTCCTTGTCCATAAACAGTTCGGTCGAAGTAGCAAGATCGCCATTGTCTAGCTTCATAGCACCTTTTAGATCTGGGAGAGACAAGTTTACAGACTGAGTGTTGTTAATATTCAGCTTCGCAACAACGATATCGTCATCTTTCCATGGAAAACGCTGCACGGAAAGCAGACGGTAATTGAAAGTTCCGTAATCATTCGTTGTTCTATAATCCTGCCCCTTCTGTGTATCCGGTCGTAACGTATACGGGATAGAGAAATACGCCACTGGAATCGTCAACTTGGCCGTATTGCTACCAGTTCCCTGGCCTGCGCCGGCATCGATGCCGCCATTTCCGGTATTGTCTGGAGATATAGCCTTATCCGGCATGGAGCCAACGGATTCAATCATTTGCAGCTGCAATGTGTTCTGTTCAACCGATAGTGGAATCTGGGCCTTAAGCGAGATCACTTTCTCCTCAAGTGGCTTCAAGACGAGTCCGTTAATTCCCTTTGCGTTTACAGGGAACGAGGTTCCTTTAGCAGACTTAACTGCCAGCTCATAATTCGGCAAAGTGACGGCCTTGTTCCCGGTATTCTTGAAACGGAGCTGGAAGGTCCACATGCCGGTTTCATTTTCTGCGTAGACTGCTGCATTGCTCAGTTGGGTCTCTACAGAGTTATTGTTGATGATGATTTTTTTGGTGATACCCTTGGCGACCGTTAAATCAGGTGTTGTCGCTGCTGGAAGCTTGTAAGCAGACTGCGGAAGGTCCACCTTCAGCGTCTCGTCTCTTTGCACAAATTGCAGCCTCATATTATCGGTCTTAAGGTAGGATGGAATTTCGGTTAAATAATAGATCGTTTTCTTCTCTTGCGGTTGTATCTTGTACCCTGCCTGCGAACTGTCGAGTGCCAGCTCAAAAGCGGTGCCGCTTGCCGAGACCAGATAAGCCTTATAACCAGGATCACCGAGCACTTTGTTCCCTTTATTAGTGACATTCAGGCCAATCTTGGCATAAACTTTGCTGCTATATTTATAGATTTGGAACGATTCTGAAGACGTAGCAACGGGAATGTCACTCATCGTGGTGTTCAGGATTTTTCCATGCAGAGTCGACTGGGAGTAGCTTGCAGGAACGCTCATGGAACCCGCTTGTCTCAGATAGCCCTTGGCTTTGGCGTCCCAGACATACATAGAGATCTTGATGCCGTTCAGAGTGTTGGTCTTGCCAACGTTAACATAATAGGTTACACGCAGATTTTGCTTCGCATCGATACTTTTTTTCAGTGCATCCGCTGTGATCGGGCTACCGGGAATGACTGTGCCACCTGAAGTGACAACACGTGAAAAATAGTGGATCAGACCGGCATTGCTGCTGCCCCCGTTGGCATAATTAAGGGTGTACGTGAGGATATTCCCCCCTGCTTGTGGCCACAACCTGATGTCCTCAAGGGTAGCATTGACCCCTGCTCCCAGTTGCACACTGCCTAAATTGGTTGTTGTGCCTGGTTCCAGGGCCGCTACTTTGATCGGTGCATTGACATTATTAATAGTGTTGCCTGAAGAAGCTGCAGACGCTGAGTAAGCCGATAGTTGACTGATAATAAAAGTGCTGAGTAGCATGGCTACATATGTACGTCTATGTTTTCTCATTCATTTCCCCCCAAACGTATTTACATGGATTATTATAGATGCTTAGTCCTATGGGAATTGTGTCCAAGTTGTAACCCTTATGATAAAGTTGTAACCCTTGCTATGTACTTAGATTGCTGGAATAGCTTCACTTATGATTTTACGCTTCTTGTTCTAATTGGGTTTCAACTGGGAATTATTTCTTAAGAAAAACAGCAGCAACCAGATGATGGCTGCTGCTGTTTTGGGACTTGCTATAGAACGTTCAGGATTTCGATTTCTGAAAAACTATGATCTGTGCCACATCGGCATCAGTAGGTTCTTCCTGACCGTACCTGGCCTGATCATACAGATCAAGCAGCCTCTCTTCCGGCATGGTGGCAGTGTCCCTGCCTTCCTTGCGTTTACGGTTTCTGCTGGCACTCCATACCGCTAAGTCAGCACCGGTCTCTTGGGGGGTCAGATGCTTCTTGATCTCATAGCCATGCTCCTGCTTGGAGTGCAGCCACTGGCGGTACAACCACCTTACCTGCTCCCGATTACCCTGCATATGCTCCCAACGATCCCGGCGGCCTCCACTAACGGCTGTGGTCCAGAATTGTCTGAAATTTTGCACCGTTTTCTCCCAGGCAAAAATGCTACTCTCTTCATCCTGATAAGTCTCGTTGCCACGGCTCGGCTGCTTACGCATCAACATGGCTAGAACAGCGGCAATGGCCTTGTGCAGCATACCACCGGTATTTCTGTAGAGCCAGCGTAAGAAATAAAAGGCAACTATCGCAATTACGGCTGCTACGATAACATAGGACAGCAAGTTAAGAATATGCGCAATAAGACCGGGGTCATTGGCTTCCGCGGGAGGCAGTGCCGGTGTGGCACGTGCTGGTTCATTCGGCTGCAGCGGAGTTTCTTCCGAGCCAGATAACAATCGGACGATCCATGACAATAACTGGCGAAGAGCGCTGAAGAGCAAACCACCGATTATCCGGCCCGCTCCTGCTGCCAGAGCTACCGCAGCAACAACAACGAGAAGCACAGAGATACGATTATGAAGTCGCAGGCCTGGCGGTAAGGATGAGGTCTTTCCGGAAAAAGAAGTATAACGCAAATGATCGCTATTGGATGCTAGGAGAACAATAATGACGCTCAGACTTCCGCACCAAGTGAGGAGTGTCGTCCATGACTCAAGCTGAGAGACTCTTGGAAACACTATAGCCGCTACAAAATAGAGACTGATCCCGGTGAAATAAGTTCTATTCCCGCCAATTCTTGACTCAGTAGTCAGACCGAGGTAGGTCCAGATGATGCAAGCAACAGCCATAGAAATGCCTGATAATGATATGCCTGAAGACAGAAGTCCGGTCACTGCTCCAAGCAGTATGGACACTAATAAATGCTTCCACCTGATATTACACAAGGATCGTAGCAATACGCCAGCCAATGACAACAGTGCAAGTAAGAACATCCATAGTGGTGTCGTGTACTCAGACAGAAGGAATGTGGCGTACAGCATCATAAGGGGCAGAAATAACAATAGTTGTAGCAGCGCATGAGCCCAAAACATCAACGAATCTTGCAAAAATCGCCGGGACGGCCCCTTCATGCGCTCTCCCTCCCTTGCTCCGGAATGGTAAGCCATTCCACACCATTGCCTTCCTGTATCAGTCGACCAGCCGCTTCCAGCAGCTCCGCGCCCTGATGGCAAGTAATGATCAGATAGTCTGTATCTCGGGTCCCGTTCTCGGCTTGTATCTCCAGCAGGCGGCTCATTGGCAGTGTCCGGTCAAGCGTCAATCGTGCCAGAAGTTCCAGCATCTCCTCCTGATGGGCAATAGGACCGGAAAGGACCGGCTCACGGACATCGCCATCTATAAGCCTCCCATTACAGATGAACGCGGTCTCAATGCCATGGTCCAGTGCATATCCGGCCACAGCTGCGGCATAACGGATGCCCAGCTCTATTCGTTCCACATCTGTTATGTTCCTCCACATGGATTCGCTAACCTCAATGTTGAGACAGATCATCAGCCGGGAATCCGCCGAATAATCATTCTTATGAACCTGCATGACTCCGGTACGTGCCGTAGCCTTCCAGTTGATCATGCCCATGGAATCTCCCAAGTTGTACTCACGGATGCCGGCAGTCAGGAATGGATCTTCTACGATCCAGCGCTTGACGGCCAATTCGCCCAGCCAGCTATGCACCGGCAGGGGGATCTCATCAAAGCTGATAAGCTCGGGGTACACCAACAGTTCCAGCTGAAGGGGAAAGGTCTTAACGACTTGACTGAAGCCGAACAGGTCTCCAGTAGTCATTGTTACCGATTCCAGTGTATAGAAGCCCCTCCGCTCACCTACCAAGGAATGGCGACGTTTGATGTGACGGTAGGAGCGCAAATAGAACAAACTTATATGGTTCTGGTAAATGTCACCGGAGCTGATCCCCAAATTCTCCTGTCTGCCGAACTCCAAGCCTGTAGCGATACTGGATTCCATTCGCAGCCAAGGAAGCGGCAGCAGCTTCGCATTAACAATCTCTTCAACCATCTCTAGCTCTTCACCTGCGTAGACGGCTTTTCTAGAGAAATAACGGTCGTAGCTTAACGCCTTCAGGGCATTCTTCTGATAAATATGAGATATGATTAGCAGCAACGCTACAGCGAAGAGGATGAACCACACTAAAGCCATGGCTTAGTCCGCCCTTCCGCCTTTGGCTGCCAGCAGCGGTTCAGCAGGCACTTCCACTTCGCGCAGAACCTGTTCTACAACTTCTGCCGCCTGCCCCTCTCGAGCCTTCATGCCTTGATGCAGAAGCAGGCGATGTGCCAATACCGGGACTGCCACGGCCTTGATATCATCCGGTGTTACGAAGGAACGCCCCTGAATAAGCGCATACCCTTGAGCAGATCTTAATAACGCACCGCTGGCCCGTGGACTCGCCCCCAACCTCACCGCCGTAGATCTGCGGGTAGCTTCAGTGATGCGGACGATATAAGCGAGAAGATCGTCGCTGACACTAATCTCAGCTGCCAGCTGCTGTGCTGCACGAATCTCCTCTCCCGATGCCACCGCTGTCAGGCTCTCAAGCGGGTTGCCAAGCCGGAACCTTTGGAGAATATGTACCCCTTCTTCAAGCGAAGGATAGCCAGTTTTGATCCTCATCAGAAAGCGGTCGAGCTGCGCTTCCGGCAGCGGAAAAGTACCTTGATTGTCCACAGGGTTCTGAGTTGCGATGACAAGAAACGGTGCTCCCAGCTCGTGCGTAACCCCATCGATCGTGATTTGCCGCTCCTCCATACATTCCAGCAGACTGGATTGTGTCCGGGGTGTAGCACGGTTTATTTCATCAGCCAGCAAGATGTTGGCGAAAACAGGACCGGGACGGAACTGAAATTCTCCGGTCTTCTGATTATAGTAATTAATGCCGCTCAAATCAGAGGGCAGAAGGTCCGGTGTGAACTGAATTCGTTTGAACTGGCAATCCAGTGACTTGGCCAGAGCCTTGGCTAGCAGAGTTTTTCCTGTTCCGGGCACATCCTCAAGCAGCACATGGCCATTAGCCAGTAGTGCGGTCAGCAGCAGATCCACTCCATCTATTTTCCCAACGATAACTTTGGCCAGATTCTGGCGAATATCACTGATAAGTCTCTTACCTTCAAGGATATCTATCATGGATAACACTTCCTATCTGATTAAAGGTATCTACTATAGGATAATCATACCAGAAAGCGTATACATTATAAATGTCCAGATAATGTCTATTTCAACGGTCTTTTTCGAAAACGGACAAGGGCAACGATAAAATAAAACACCGGAAGGCAGTCTACTGCGAACCAAATCCAGATGGCAACCGCGGAGTTATAGTCCCGGTTGTATTTCGCCACATTTTGCGAATAGAGATAGGCAATCACTAAGGCAATCAGCGTCAGAACCTCCACCATGTATTTCTTCCCTTTGTTTTTAGTCAGATTTGACAAGCACCGAACAGCAACATAAATGAGAAAAGCACTGTGGATAAACAGTGAGGAAGACCATACTCCGATGAGAAGCGGGTCAATATTTCCTATAATATTGTCATGCGTAGAACTGCGGATCATCTCTAGAAAAGGAAACTGAATTTGGGGACCAAGATAGGCTCCTAGGCTCAGTAGAGTCAGCAACCACCCTATAAGTATCGATACCATAACCAACAGAGAGGCCACCGTCAGCTTTTTATAGACATTCTTATCTAGTTTGAGTTCAGGCACAATGAATAGAAAGACGACCCACTCGGAGACCCAAGACGTCACAATCCACGAATCCTTAGCGGCAATGATCGGGTCATGATAATGTATCAACGCAGGCAGCATGTTAAGGTCCACTTCCTGTACGAACAAAAACACTGTGAAGAGCGATGCCGACACTATTAGCAGAAACAACCCGTCCGTCATATAGATCAAGCTCGAGAACCGAAGCTTCGCTGTGTACATAATGACCAGCCCTATGAGTAGCTGAATAAACCATGGAGGAGTTCCACGCAGGTAATTGGAGCCGAAGAACAATACGAAATTCTCCAGATCCAAAGACACATAGTAGATACACCAGCACAACAGCAGCACAATGACAATCTTATGAACCCATTTGCCGACAATACTGCCCCCGAAATCCACCCAGGCCTGTCCCGGCTTCAGCCGCCCTACATAAACCGCACAGAACATCATCCCAATGCTAAGCAATGTGCCGCCCATTACCGCCATCCATGATTGATAGGTGGGACTTGAAATCAGCGTCGGCACGAGGAAAATGGACGCTTGTGAATTCATATAAATAAACGCGAACCGGGTAAGCTGCCATTTAGTTGTGCGCATGGCGTACTCCTTTCACATTGAATCATACTTCGGTGCCATAATCTCCAATCTGGAAGTTCGCCTTCACTCGGATTTCGGCATGATTCTTATAGTAATCTTCCCAACGATCACGTATCTTCCGCCATTCCTTTGGATAGTTCCACTCCATGAGCAGGCCAAGTTCCAGCACATCCGCGCCAGCTGCCTTTGTCTTTTTCAGCGCTTCGTTCAAATCTTGAACAGCCTTCTTTTCCAACGCTTCTATTACGATGCGACTGAACACGGTCTTGCTTCGCCTCTCGATGTCCTTCTTGTAGACCAGGCTGGCCCGCCCTTTGAGCGTGACATAGAACACAGGCCCTCTCTCCGTCATACGTATGGTTCTGGACCCTTTAGAAGTGAAGAACACGGCACTCACCTTGCTTTTCCCCTCATCCCAGGTTACAGTCATCACCGGATCATGGGGATGCCCCAGTGCCCAAGCCAATGACCTGGCGTCCTGCAGGCCAACCATGCCTCTCATTTTATCCTTTTGAAAAAGCATTGCTCCCTGCATCCCTACCCAATATTCAGGCATAGCTGGAACCGTATTATCCGGATTGTTTCCAAAGGACAGGTAGTTGATGGCATAGCCCATTCCACTGGCCTCCGCAATCAGACACTGCTTGGCTGTGGTGCCCAGTACATAGTTGCTTTGACCGAACTTCATCAGGACCTCGCCCGGAAGTGTCTCGAAGGTTGGTGTAAGTTTTGAAATCATCTGCGCCCTTCCCGGTGCGGCGAAAATGTAGGTGCCCAGCGGTAAGCTTGGTTCTCTTCTTATCCATTCCAAGAGTTCGGCCATCCGGGTGCTGGCATATTCCTTACCAACCACTATCGCTTTGATCTTCGCCAGGCTGATATTTCTCGTCAAATCCTTCTGAATCAGCATCAGTGCGTCAGTGACCGTCTCCGCCGTTTTGGTGACTTTCGCATAAGTCTTGCTGCTGCCGCTGCCAGCGCCGCCGCCCGACTGCTGTCCATTCATTAAACGGTTGGTCAAGGGTGAACTGATCGACAACTCGACCGTATTTGGCTTATTGCCCACATCAAGGTATACGGCGTAGACGAAGCTTAATTCATTCAGTTCCACCTTCGACCAGCAGCCCGTCAAATTCAGCATTAGCATTAGGGTGATCCCCAGCTTCAGCATATTCATTTTTTCCGCTGTCTCCTTTGATCCCGCTTCGTAAAGGCATCGCTGCGCTTGTTCATATAGGTTGAAGGTACCCGCAGTAACGTATCCTTCCAGTCCTGATAGACAAAGGGCGCAATCGGCTGCATATATGGCGACCCAAAGGAACGAAGATTAGCAAGGTGTCCGTAGATCACGAAGGTAGCCGTGAATACACCAATCAAGCCCATGGTGCCCCCGAGAATCAGCAGCGGAAAGCGCAGGAGCCGGAACGTTAATCCAAGCTCCAGATGCGGAATAATGTAGGAAGCAATGCCTGTGATCGATACAACAATGACCATCGGAGCCGACACAATCCCTGCCATCACCGCCGCCTGTCCAATAACGATCGCCCCAATAATTGATATGGTCTGCCCGACAGGCTTCGGAATACGTGTCCCCGCTTCTCGCAACGCCTCAAAGGTCAGCTCCATCAGCAGGGCTTCTGTCAATGCGGAGAAAGGAATATTCTCCCTAGCTGCTGCAATGGTAAGTAGCAAATTGGAAGGAATAATCTGGGCGTGAAAGGTGGTGATGGCGACATACAGTGAAGGAAGCAGCAAAGCGATAATGGAGAATACGAATCGTACTATCCGAATCCAGCTGCCCGCGAAATAGCTCTGATAATAATCCTCGGAAGATTGCAGCAGAGAAAAAAGAGTTACCGGGGCTAGCAGCGCAGAGGGTGTACCATCCTGCAGCAAGCCGATTCGGCCCTCCATGAGCGAGGCCGCCACAGAATCCGGGCGTTCTGTATACTGAAACAGCGGAAATGGTGTCAACACATCATAGGTGATATGCTCTGCCAAATAGCTGATGCCCAGGATGCCATCGATGGACAAGTCCTGTAGCTTACGGTCAATCTCCTCCAGAATCTCTGGTTTATAGAGCCCTTCTATGTACAGTACGTAGACGTCAGTCTTCGTATATTTACCGATGCTATAATGTTTCATTTTCAGGTCAGGATGCTTGATTTTATGACGCAGCAGCGATAAATTCGTCTCTATATCCTCAATGAAGGCTTCCTGGGGACCGATAACCACCAGTTCATTCTGTGATTCGCTGACTGATCGCTTCTGATATTTGGTGATATCAAAATAGTAAAGGAACGGAAAGCCCTCCATCCCCAGCACCACATTTCCCATGACGACCAGATCTGCTGCTGCGGTGATATCAAAGCATTTCAAGCTAGGGATGGAGAACGCCGACCCGCGTTCCAGCCGTTCGAGAAATTGCGGCCAATCCAGTTCGGAGTTGCTCTCTCTTTTTAATACGTCGCTAATGCCTACCTGAAGACTCCGAGGATCAATAATAGAAGGAATGTAAATTAGCGTACAGGTGTGTCCATGTACTTGGAAGACCTGATAAACGATGTCGCTACATCCGGTCAATTGCTGCTTGATAGTATCGAGCATCTGAGCATCCAAGGTCTTCGCCTCCGGTCATAAGTTAAGATGGAAATCTGCTTTAGTTTGCCAATTTAACAATAAGTTATACGATACGAGGCAATGGGACGGATTAAGTTGATATGCAAAAAAGCCAGCCCCACTTGTTAGAACTCCCCCTATTTGTTAGACACGACTAACAATGGAGGGGTAGTTCAGTCCGGGAACTGACTTTATGTTTATGTGTAACTTGTAGCTGTGGTAAAGGCTCTGTTAAAAAGCGCGCCCGAGTCCGCCGCTGACTTCGTGCGGCACATAGGCTGATTCCAGCCGCTCTACTTCATCCGGGGTCAGCGTGATATCAACGGCTGCCACCGCATCCTCCAGATGCTGCATCTTGGTTGCGCCGATGATCGGCGCCGTGACCGGTTTCTTCTGCAGCACCCAGGCTAAGGCCACTTGCGCGCGCGGAATGCCGCGCTCTTCGGCAATCTCCTTCACCTGTGCGGCCACGCGGTGATCGGCTTCGTCAGTCTTGGCGTATAATTGCTTCCCAAACTCATCGGTCAGGGAACGCGCGCTCGACTCTTCCCAGTCCCGTGTCAGCCGGCCGCGGGCTAGCGGACTCCACGGGATCACACCAATACCCTCAGCTTCACAGAGTGGCAGCATTTCCCGTTCTTCTTCACGGTACAACAGATTGAGATAATTCTGCATGGAGACAAAGCGAGTCCAGCCGTGAATTTCCGCTACATGCAGCGCTTTAAGAAACTGCCAGGCATACATGGAGGAAGCACCGATATAGCGGGCTTTACCTGCTTTGACCACATCATGGAGCGCCTCCATGGTCTCTTCAATAGGCGTTTCGCTGTCCCAGCGGTGAATCTGATACAGGTCAACATAATCCGTACCCAGCCGCTTCAGGCTATGGTCGATTTCACTCATAATAACTTTACGCGAAAGTCCGCCACCGTTGGGACCTGGTCGCATCCGGCCATGAACCTTTGTTGCGATGACCACATCATCACGGGCCGCAAAATCCTTCAGTGCCCGCCCGACGATCTCTTCGCTTGTCCCATCGGAGTACACATTGGCCGTATCAAAAAAGTTAATGCCCAGCTCAAGCGCCCGGCGGATGAACGGCCGGCTCTCTTCTTCCCCCAGTGTCCAGGCATGGTTCCCGCGCTCGGGTATCCCGTAGCTCATGCAGCCCAGGCAAATACGCGAAACCTCAAGACCTGTCGAACCCAGCTTTGCATAATCCATTGAACATCATCCTCTCAACCAGAAGTTATGACGAACACTTACGTTACTAGTATAGCTCCCACAATGAGGAAATAAAAATACAACAAGCTTCCGTACAACATAGAGACCCTTGCCTTGGTAGTATTCACGGTCAAATAATATCACCCTATGCAAACGCCAATCCGGGAAGAGCCGATTTATCCGGGACTAGTGTTTTAAGCTTGCTTGTCACTATTGTAACGAGAGAACAAACGCCAGATTAGCTCTCTACGGCTCGTAACACCCGTCTTGATGAAAATCGACTTGAGATGATCCTGAACGGTGTAAGCAGAGATATGCAGCTTGCGGGCTAATTCCTTGGTGGATTGCCCCATGGCGATCTGCTCTACAATTTCTTTCTCCCTAGACGACAATCCATACGACTCAGCAATTAGCGGCAGAATGTCGGCGGTTCGGGCTGGCTCAAAGGTAACGGCCAGCTGAATCTGGCCGGATGTCTCCTCCATTCTGCTGGCGGCAATAACCAAATAATGACCCGCTGGCAACCGTAGACAGATCTTGGCCTTCGAGGGCTGATTGTCCTCAGGAGCAGTCTGTTCCGCAAGCAAGCGCGAACAGACTGCCCGCACCGGACTTGGCAGTGCCTCCGCCCCAAGCTGTTCCCACTTCCCTAGCATGGACAGCCATTTTCTGGCTTGGCCATTAGTCGCGAGCGGGATCAGCTCATGGGACAGCACCATGATGCCGATATCCTCCTGCAGCCCTTGAATATCCTCCGGCGGCGTGCTTAATGCATACCCCCGCAGAGTTCGGGCTATCCAAGACGCGACAGCCGCCAGAAAGTCTTCCTCCTCTGCCTGGAAGACAGGCCTTTCCACTGACCTGAACAATGTCAGGTATCCCCAGCACGCCCCTCCGCTCAGCAGGACTGCACGGATTTCATCTCCGAGCCCTGCGGGCTTTAACACAGCAAGATAACGCCCGCTTCGCTCCAGCTCTCCCTCCGTAGCTCCGCTAAGCGTTGCCACTGGGACCGACCGCTGGACCAAATCATCATATTTGTTGAAATCTTCATGCAAATATTCAT
Source organism: Paenibacillus sp. GCM10012306 (assembly GCF_042649265.1). NCBI lineage: Bacteria > Bacillati > Bacillota > Bacilli > Caryophanales > Paenibacillaceae > Paenibacillus > Paenibacillus sp. GCM10012306. The sequence goes on from NZ_JBHRYW010000003.1 coordinate 738,590, forward strand.
ATTCAAACAGCCGGGCATGAATAGCATCAATGCCTTCCCCTGCAATGGCTCCAGTGGACAAGAGTGTGTACGGATCAACCGTTGTACAGCATGCGGCATCAAAAGGTATCCAGTCCTTCAGCTTGCTAATCATCGCCTCCCTGTATTCATGCGATGATGTCGCTCTTCGCTCCAGGCGCTCCAGCTCTTTCTTGAATGCTTCCAGACTCTGTAACATGCCCTTCTCCTTCTGAATCCCACAAATGTGGGATGGTCTCATTCTGACTTCACGCTGATAATTACTAATTATAAAGCAGCGCATCATATCATCAAGTCAGGAGAGGTTGTATATGAAGAAGCAAGACTCGAAAGAAGACAACGGAAGCAGAAATTGGGAGCACCCCAATGTTAATAGATACGAAGAGACCATTGCCTTAAAGATACCCGGTTATCACATGATGTACGAGCTGTTAGAACGGCTGCTAGCCGTAAGATTGGGGAACCACACTTCAGCGAAAGTGCTGGTTGTCGGTGCAGGTGGCGGTCAGGAGATCGTTACAATAGGTGCCAAACATAAAAATTGGCATTTTACTGGTATCGATCCTTCCAGCCGCATGCTGGAAATAGCTTCTCGGCGGATCAGGGAGGCCGGCTTTGAGCAGCAGACCACCTTGCTGCAAACCGGACTGGAAGGTTTTCCACACCAAGAGCCATATGATGCTGCAACCTGTATGTTGGTGCTTCATTTTGTAAAGGAGCGGGAACAGAAAAAGCAAATGCTCGCGCAGATTGCCAATCAGCTGAAGCCTGGGGCCCCCTTCTTCCTGTCATCCATTAACGGAGAAGCCAGTTCCGAGGCATGGACCCATATGATGAGAGCTTGGCAAAGCCATATGCTGGACCAAGGCATCAGCAACACGGAGTGGCAGCAATTTGCGGATTCCTTCGGAGTTACCTCTCACCCGCTTCCATCCAAAGAGGTTGAACTGCTTCTGGAGGAAGCCGGATTCAATACTATTTCACGTTATTTCAGCTCATATCTGGTTGAAGCATGGTTTGCCTTCAAAAAAGATGAGGAGAATGCCTGATGAACAAGGATATTATCGTCATCGGTGGTTACGGTCATGTTGGCTCACAAATCTGCTCCCTGCTCAGCGAATACTATCCTGGGCATGTCTATGCGGCAGGTCGTAGTCTGGAACGTGCAAAGCAATTCTGCATGACTACTGATGGCAAGGTTAAACCACTGCGCCTGGACCTCGTAGAAAAAGCGGACCCAGAGCTGCTTAAACGGACAAAAATAGTAATAATGTGTATGGATCAACAAGATACTGCTTTTGCCGAAGCATGCTTGCAAAACGGAGTGTATTATGTGGATGTATCGGCTAACGGCGCTTTTCTTACCTGCCTTGAAAATCTGACATCTCCCTCCAAACCGCTCCCTGGAACGGCTGTATTAAGTATCGGACTAGCCCCCGGTTTAACTAACATGCTGGCTCGTCAAGCCAGTGAAGCTATGGACCATACAGACCGCGCGGACATCACCATTATGCTGGGCCTTGGTGACAGCCATGGAAAAGCAGCCATTGAATGGACCTTGAACAATCTGCGGGCAGACTTCGATATTGTGGAGAACGGAAGCAAGGTTGCAGTGACCAGCTTCACAGGCGGCAAGATAAGTGATCTTGGTGAGGGATTGGGACGTCGTATAGCCTACCGCTTTCCTTTTTCCGATCAGCAGACCTTGCCCCGGACACTCGGCATCCCTTCCATCTCCACTCGTCTGTGCTTTGATTCCCGGATCGTTACTGCTTCCGTAGCGTGGCTGCAGAAATTCGGGCTGAGCAAAATGCTCCGCAGCGAACGAATGCGAAAAGCGGCAGTATGGTCTTTTGGCAAACTCCGCTACGGTAGTGATCAATTTGCCATCAAGGTGGATGCCTATGGCACGAAGAATGGTCTCCCCTATACAACGGAATATGGACTTCAAGGGGAAAATGAAGCCCAGATCACGGCCCGGGTAGCCGCTTCCGTGGCGGGAGCGATTTATAGCGCAGCATTGCCTCCTGGTGTTTTTCATATCGAAGAGTTATTCACCATCACTCTTGCCAGAGATCGTCTTTCACTGAGGCTGGCAGATACCACTGGGACTGGGCAATCCTATACCATTGACGAGATTACCTGCTGGACCCGTGAGGTGCCCCAATAACGTAAATTAATACCGGATACTGACGAGCGACGCTTCTTTAGCCCTGAAGATAAGGCTTTAAAGTCTGCACCATCTCCAGCAGCTGCTTGGAGGCGTCCTCGTACATCTGTTTGGCTTCCTTGTTCTGTGTGGACAGACTGAACATCTCCATGTCTGCTTCAGCTTTTTTGAGAGTGGCGTAGAGCTGCGGCTTCTCCTGCGCCTTCGGCACCTTGATTTTGTCGGCATAGAGGTCCACTGTCAAATCACCATAGGAATCCACCTGTCCCAAAAATACATCTTCGGTTTTCAATCCCATTAGTTCCAGCTTACCTTGCAGCCAGCCTCGAGTCTGACCCAGATTGTCCAGCGGTTCATCCAGAACCTTCCCGTCCATGATGACTGCCAGCGGTTCTTTCTCCTGGGGAACGATAATTCCCAGATCCTTGGGCGTTAACGGCTGGTTTTCCTTTTTCAGCAGGACGTTAATCGAGCCGGAGGATTCCATAATTGCAAACTCGACATCAGCGAGTCTGAACACATCCTTCTTGCGTAATTCCGCCAACAATTCATCCGAAGTCAAACGCTCCTTCTTCAGATTCTCTTCCATAATCTTGCCATCCTTGACAACAACCATGGATTTGAAGTCGATGAAATCCCTTGCTTTCTTGCTCTTGATCTGCAACAATTCAATGCCAAGCGAGACGGTCACCCAGACCGCAAGGGCAATCAGACCAATATACCAGGTCGTCTCGGTATCAAGGGAAATATAGGCCGCCAAGCTCCCGATGGTAATGCCCGTAATGTATTCGAATAACGAGAGCTGAGACACCTGTCTCTTCCCGAGCAATTTGGTTAAAAAGAAAAGAATCACCACGGCGCATAACGTCCGCACAATAACCTCCAACCATAACGGCAACTGTAACTCCTCCTTTGATTTAAGTGTCCTCGTTGCTTAACAGATTCATTATTTGTTAATTGAACCGGAAGAAAACAGGGATTTTTTCCCCTGAATAATGCTGCAAAGCGGAGCGAATCATATTCAACGTTAATTAGTTTTAATCACCCGAAGGAGGAACTTACAAATGACGGTAGCTTCACAGGTAAAAACATGTCTCTCTTCTCTAAAAGGCGCTCAAGCCAGCTTGGAACAGTTCGCGCTTGAAACTCAAAATCAGGATGCCAAAACCCTGTTCACCAACGCTGCAGCACAAGCACAGCAGATCGTACAGCAAGTAGAGAGCCGAGTTCAGGACCTCGAAAAAGAAGAGCCGCAATATAAAGGTTTCTAAATAAGAAAAGCCCTGCTCCAGTAAAGGAGCAGGGCTTTTCTTATTTAGCGGAGACCACTTCGGTTTGTGCGGAACTCTCCGTATCGATGTCACTTTTTTATGCTTGAATTTTTTAAGTATCATCCGCTCATAAAGTATCTGAATTTAATTATTTTAAATAATATTACGACTACGCTTAAAAATATTATTGATTTCGGCACTCGTATTTTCATTATTTCGGTTTTTTGTATAATTAACCTAAAGGAGTGAAAGCAATGGACGAAATCGACCTTCAGATCTTAGAAATGCTGAAGAGCAACGGCCGCATGACAAGTTCCGAAATTAGTAAAGTCATTCATTTATCCGTGCCTGCCATCACTGAAAGAATCCGAAAACTTGAAAAAAACGGAGTGATTGATCAATTCACGGTCAAATTAAATCGTAAAGCAATAGGGCAAAACTTCGTCGTTTTTATTTTTGTACAATTGCACGGCTCGGCCGAAACTCAAAAATTCCGTGAGAATATTATTCAATCACCGTTAGTTCTGGAGTGTCACCATATCTCGGGAGAATACGATTACCTCCTGAAAGTTGGGCTAGCGGATTTATCTGAAATGGAGGAGTTTATCACGCATACGCTAAAGGCCAATCATGATGTTGTAAGATCCAATACGATTTTTATATTATCCTCGCTAAAAGAAGAATAACGAAAGGAGTTCATCCTTATGTCATGGGAGTGGCTGGTCAGAGGAATCCTGTTAGGGGTTTCTATTGCAGCTCCTTTAGGTCCAATCAGTATATTATGTATCAAGGAGACCTTAAGCTCAGGTTTCAAAATCGGTCTATTCTGCGGTTTGGGAGCGGCCACAGCAGATGCAGTCTATGGTTGTATCGCCGGGTTAGGCTTATCCACCCTCACTGCTTTTCTAGTCGATTATAAAACGGTGCTACAAGCCTTAGGCGGACTATTTATTTGTTATCTTGGCATAAAGTCGCTACGAACTACTCCCCATACGGGAAGTAGCACAGAACCTTATAATCCAAAAAGCTCATTCAATTCATACATAGTAACGCTGCTGCTGACGCTATCCAATCCTATGACGATTATTTTTTTCCTCGGCGTTTTTAGCGCTTCCGGTGTTCAGTTGTCACGTAGCAGTTCCGATATGCCATTGTTGATAGGCGGTGTCTTTCTGGGTTCCGTGTTATGGTGGGTCTTTTTACTAGGGAGCACCGCTTTGTTCAGGATCCCTATGACGACAAAACGCTCGAAGCAGAACTGGTTCAACAAACTATCCGGATTGGTGATGTTATCTTTCGGTGTGATTGCTCTCATTCAATCTCTTGGTGAAATCTGGTGACAAATGGGAGCGCTGCGCTCCTACAGTTCCAAACTTCCCCCTTCGTTCCTCCTCGATTTTCGTTACTTTCTTTTGTTCATCTTATATAGTTTTTACTCAAACAAAGGAGGGTGTCCCAATCAGCCACTGGCTGTTTGGACACCCTCCTTTGTTATTTAGCAGAAACCACTTCGGTCTGTGCAGAATTTGTTGTATCCCCGTGACCTGGACCAAACAGATTCAGGACGACTACACCAATTACGATCAGAGCGATGCCGACGAGGCTGCCAGTCGATATTTTCTCCTTCCAGATCAGTACCGAAATAATGACAGTAGCCACCGATCCGACCCCTGACCAGATGGCGTAGGCTGCATTCAACGGAATCGTCTTCAGCGTCAGCGATAAGAAGAAAAAGGCCACCACAAAACCTACAACCACGCCGATAACGGGCAAGGGCTTGCTGAATCCCTGTGATGCCTTAAGCATCGACGTGCCGAACAACTCAAATATGATAGATAAAGCCAGATACAAATAACCCATTATTCTTTATTTCCTCCAGACCATGAAATTAATTGTTCAAACACTTGATCCCGCAGCTTCTCGTCCAGTTGGGCCATTCCGAACAGTTCCGTAAACCATATGCCGTCGGCGGCTAGTCTGATGATGGTGGCTTGAACGGGATCGATACCATCATGGATAATGTTGTTCTGCCAGCCCTTGAACTGCTCCCTCATTCCGTCCAGCAGCTTGGGGTTTGCAAAAGCGGCAGCAAATAGCGCTGAGCTCCTGTCAAGGCCCCGCTCCACGTCCTTAAAGGCAGTTCTCACATATGCACGACTCCATGAGCCTTGTGCATTAGGATCAGCCTCTGCTGTTTGCTGGACATTCTGTCCGTACTCTTCATTGAACTTATCCACCATACCGGTAATCAGAGCATCTTTACTAGCAAAATGATACAATAGTCCGCCCTTGCTGACGCCTGCCTCCTTCGCTACCGCATCTAGCGTCAGTTGAACCATCCCGTCCCGCTGAACAATGGTTGAGGCTGCATTCAGAATCGCTTCCCGTTTGGAATTGGCATTATGAGCTGTCAAAAGCATCACCTCTTTACATTTAGTGTACCGTCTGGACGGTTTGTGGGTCAACAGTAAAATGCTAATCGGTAGTTTTTTTATTAATATATGCAAAAAAGCCAGCAAATACGGTTGTAGCCGCTTTGCTGGCGCTCTTCTATTCCTTATAACTATCCTCTAAATGTTCATCAGATCCGCAATATGAATCTTCTGCCCAGTCCGAGCACTCTCTAGCGCTCCGAACACCATGGCCATGCTGTAACGATTATCCCTGCAATCTGTCTCTGCCGGACGTTGCTCTTTCAGCGAGAGGAACATTTCATCGAGGCAGCCAGGGTGGAACGTATTCTTCATTTCCATCTCCGGGCCTTGCACAGTTTCATAATCATAGAGAAACTTTCCGCTCTGGTCGCCAGTTGACACCACTTCCGCATAAGGCATACCGTTGCCGTCCCAAATCGCAGTCCCCTTCTCACCGGTGATCCGCCAAGAAGCTTCCCATGAGGTTGGAGCACCTTCTGCACACCAGGAACCTTGATAACTAAACACAGAACCATCTGACATTTCAAAAATGCATATGGCCGCAGCATTTCCAGCATACCATGATCCCGGAGGATTAAACTCCTGGCAGTAAACCGTCACCGGATTGGCTCCACTGATGTACCTCGCCTGATCAAAGGTATGTATCGCCATGTCCAGCAGCAATGGGCTTTCCATCGCATCACGAAATCCACCGAAATGGGGAGCCAAGAAAAAGCTTGCGCCGATATAGCCGGTCCTGCCGATAGTTCCCTGTTCGATCAAGCTCCGTAGTGAACGAATCCGCTGATCAAAGCGACGGTTCTGCATCACAGCATGCGTCATACCTGTCCGTTCCGTTAAGGCCACAATCTCATTACACTCTGCCATTGTGCTTGCCAGTGGCTTCTCTCCGAAGACCTGACACCCCATTTCCAGGGCGATGCGAGCAATCGTGAAATGACTTTCTGGAATCGTAACGTCAAATACTAGAGTGGCGCCAGTCTCGCTGATGGCTTGCTTCAGATCAGTGAACGTTGGGCAGGTTAGATTGTACCGCGCGGCCATCGCCTGTGCAGCTGAGGGGTACAGATCAACCAATGCAACAATTTCCGCATCCTCCCGCCCAAGTGCATATTCCACCCAGGCATTCGCCATTCCTCCGCAGCCAGCTACAGCGATGCGATATGATACTGTCACTTTAGCGCCTCCTTTGATTAGGTCGGATTCGGAACGAAGCTTCCGCCGCGGCAATGTTTAAGATAGTTAAGGGCATGAACTTGCCCGGTCATCTCCAGCTCATCCTTGTAGACCGGATCATGCCAGCCTTCAATATCAATGGTACCTTTGTAGCCCGCTTGGCGCAGGATAGTGATAATATCCGCCCAGTTCGTATCTCCGAAGCCCGGTGTGCGGTGCCACACATACTCCTTGGACCCATGAATACCATATTCCTTGACAATATCCCAGGCGATGGTTGCGTCCTTGCCGTGTACATGGAATATTTTATCCGTCCATTTGCGCAGCTGCGGGATTGGATCAATCAAGGCCACCATTTGGTGACAGGGTTCCCATTCCAACCCCAGGTTGTCGGCAGGCACGGCGTTGAACATTTTCTCCCAAGCCTGTGGGTTGTGAGCGATGTTCCAATCGCCGGATTGCCAATTGCCACCCATGGAGCAATTCTCGAAGGCAATGCGCAGGCCACGGTCAGCTGCTTTCTTCGATAGTTCACCGAAGACTTCTGCAAACTTCGGCAGGGAGTCATCGATGGATTGACCTGGTAAACGACCGGTGAAACCGGATACCATATCCGTACCGAACAAGTGGGCTGTGTCGATTAGACGTTCCCAGCTTGCCAATGCATCTTCGTTGCCGTTAGTGTTGATGAGCGGATTGCCAAATATGCCGACAGAAGAAATGACAAAGTTATGTTGATCCGCCAGTTCACGCACGCGTTTGGCCGTCTCCGCTAAGTCTGTCTCTCCTGTTGTTTGCCAAAAGGTCAAGCTAAAGGATTCAAAGCCATGTCCTACGATTTGCGGAATCACACGCACGGCATCGCCGCCGCCCACCAAAGTACCGATTCTAAGTGTATCTTGCATCTTGTGTACCACTCCAATATTGGTTTATATTAAATTCAATATCACAAGTATATCCGTCATTTTCACCTAAATCTCTGATTATATTGTGTTATTATAGTTCAATCTTGTGGTGGAGGCTGAAGTCGTTGACATACCCGAAGGAGCTTAAAGAATACCCGCAACTGGAACAAAAGACGTACCCGTTCCGCTTATTCATCAACGATCGCCAGGAGGCAAAGGCGGGTGAGAACATTCTTTTCATACACTGGCATGAGCATTTCGAGATCATTGTGATGCAGCGTGGCAGCGCTATTTTTCATGTGGACAGTCATCCTTATGAGGTTCAGGCGGGTGAGGTCCTGTTCGTTCCCTCAGGGGGACTGCATGTCGGCTACACTACCAAGGATGGGCCTCTTTGCTATACCTCTATCGTGTTCCATGGGTCGCTCTTCGAGGACTGGAAGCAGGACCCGCAGCATGAGCAATTCGTTGAACCTTATGTGAGCAACCGATATCAGTTTCCGGTAAGGCCTGCCGAGTATATTCCGTCCTTTGCCGCACAATCTGTACTGCTTCAGTCCATTATCGAAGAGGATCAGATCAAGGGGCCAGCTTATCAACTGGCGATCAAGAATTACCTCCACCTGCTGTTCACCTTGCTGTCACGCCATTTTTTGCCTCAACAGCTCGTTGGCAGTTCCAAAGAACATCATTCATTCAACCGGGAACGATTCAAGCCGCTGCTAACCCATGTAGAGAAGCATTTCGCTGAAAAAATCACTATTGAACAGGCAGCCAAAACCGTCAATCTCAATCCTTATCATTTCTGCAAAACGTTCAAGAAGCTAACCGGACGTACCTTTATTGATTATGTGAATCTGTGCCGGGTTAATGAGGCCGAGCGTCTATTGCTGGAGAGCAATCTTACTATTACCGAAATCGCTGGACAGGTTGGCTGTGACAATCCCAATTATTTTACGAAGCTGTTCAAACAGTACAAGGGCATGACTCCGTCAGGGGTTCGTAAATTTCCATGATTTACACTGCGAAATCTTACGAAAATTGGTCAATCTAGCGGGAGAATGTCAGCAAATACGATACGATCTGGAGATCACGCCTGATAGACTCAATTTCACTCTATAGGGTAATCGAATAACGGGAAAACCTCCTGTTAGTTTCAGTGAAATCCCTTCTTTTCTAAAAATAACTGGAAATTATCCTGTTGATTATCTCTTTTCTAGGGAATTACGGGATATATGAGGTTCATAACTGGAGAATTTCCCTTTATTTATCACAAGGAAGGTGAAAGGACACATTTAACGGGATATTTTCCTGTTATCAAAGCCTCTCTTAAGATTCGAACGTGGCTCGGGTAGTTATTCTGGTGAAGTGTAAACTTGCGATCGCTGTTGTTCTCATATTCTTCTATGTTAAGCCGCCTCTATGCGCTGAACTTAAGAAAAAAAGCCCGCCCTCATAAGAATGGAAGTGATGAGTAACCATTCCTACGGGGCGGGCTTCTTTTATTGACTGAATCAATATTTAATCCAGTGTATATGGCGTCAAACCAACTGGAAGCGCTGCAGGACGGCTGCAGGTACTCTCCATGGCATAGAAGCTGCGGGAATCAGAGGAGTCGTGGAACGCCCACATCGCTTCCAGTACATGATAGGCCAGTTCTCCGCTAGCCCGGTGAGGTCGCCCGGTGCGAATGGCATATGCCATATCGGCTGGACCAATGCCACGTGTATTCTGGTCATAACCTGGCAGCAGCGGCTGCTCGCTCCATTCACTCTCACCTGTGCGCCGGAATTTTACCGGTCCGCCAAAGTTATTTGGATCGGGAACCTGAATCGTTCCCTCAGTCCCGTATATTTCAATATGAGGCAGATCACTGCCCCCGAAGACATCGAAGCTGGTGATAAGGGTCGCAATGGCACCCTCTGCGAATTGTAAGGTTCCTGCCACATGAGTCGGGATGTCCACCGGAATCTTCTGCCCGGCTTTTTTCTCACTGGTGATGGTCCGTTCCGCGAGTGCCTTGCCTGTCATCCCTGCTACGGCAGAGATTGGCCCCAGCAGTTGAACCAGCGCTGTCAGGTAATAAGGCCCCATGTCGAACATTGGTCCGCCACCTGCCGCATAGTAAAATTCCGGATCGGGATGCCAATTCTCATGACCTCTCGACATCATGAACGAAGTGGCTGCCATAGGTCGGCCAATTACTCCATCCTCTATTAGCTTCAGCGAAGTCTGGATGCCCGAGCCGAAGAATGTTTCTGGCGCACTGCCCACCAACAGCCCTTTGGCCTTGGCCGTTTCCAGTACTTTGCGCCCCTCTTCTCTCGTAACCGCAAGAGGCTTCTCTACATAGACATGCTTCCCGGCTTCCAGCGCCCGGAGACAAATCTCAGCATGAGCAGCCGGGATCGTGAGGTTGATCACAATCTCGATTTCGGGATCTGCAAGCAGCTCCTCTGTTGTATACACACGTGGGATATTGTATTTCTGTGCCTGTTCCCGCGCTCTTTCAAGATCCATATCTGCACATGCGACTAGCTCCAAAATCTCAAACTTGTTGCAGTTTTCCATATAGATGCCGCTGATTTTTCCGCAGCCGATAATGCCAACTTTTACTTTATCCATTGGTCTTCTCTCCCGAATTATAGTTGACTGTCCGCCATGCCGCTGTAGCTATTCCCTGCACCTGCTGTGGTTCGTCCGCCAACCTGTTTTCCTTCAGCTGCCCACAACAGTCCTCTTCTCATCAGTTCCTTCACCTGTGGCAGCTCCACGATATCAGCGTGATGACCAAGCGAATTGTAGTACACGCGTCCTGCACCCCAGCGCTTGGTCCAGACCACTGGCATATCCACCGCTCCGTTAGCGGAGTGAGGCCCTTCTGCTACAGGGAAACGGGTAGTCGCCAGAACTTCGATAGCGGGATCAATATGCAAATAATATTGCTCAGATGTAACATTGAAATCTGGAATGTCCTGCACCAGCGGGCTGGAGCTATGACGGATGTTCACTGTATATTCCACTCCGTCATTGCCAGGATGAGCTACCCATTGCCCGCCAGTCATGAACTGCCAGTCCACATTGGTGCGGAAGGAATCACACATGCCACCGTGACAGCCTGCCAGCCCAGTACCACTCTGCACGGCCGCAGATACATTATCGACAAGCTCCTGCGAGATCTCGCCCATCGTCCACACTGGGACAATCAGATCCAGGCCCAGCAGCTTCTCGCGGTCTGCAAACGCCTCCAGAGTATCCGATACTTCCACTTCGAAGCCTGCCTCCCGCAGAACACCAGCGAATACCTCGCTTACCTGCTGCGGTTCATGGCCATCCCAGCCGCCCCATACGATCAATGCCTTTTTTGCGCTCATTAGAAATCTCCTCTCAGGTCTGTAAGCTACATTTCGGACAGGCTAACCCAGCGACGCTCTTCAATCGAACGTTCCACGGCTTCAAGCACTGCCTGACATTTCACACCGTCCCGGAAGTTGGGTTCCGGCAGACGGCCTTCTTCAATGGCATTGGACAATTCCAGCACTTCATGAATAAATGTATGTTCAAAACCGATGGTATGTCCGGTTGGCCACCAGGCCGCCGCATATTCATGAACAGGATCAGTGGCCAGCACACGGCGGAAGCCCTGCACATCTTCGTCATCTGAGGTCAGAAAGACCTCCAGTTCATTCATGCGCTCAAAGTCGAACTTTACACTGCCAAGACTTCCGTTGATTTCAAAAGAATTGGTAGAACGGTGTCCCGCGGCAAAACGCGTAGCCTCGAAGCTGCCCATGGCACCGTTTGCAAAACGGGCCAAAAAGAGCGTAGCATCATCCACCGTAACCTCACCACGTGGTCCTTCTGCGCTTCCCTTAGCAGTAAGACCTGTCATTTCAGCAGCTAGCGGACGCTCCTTGATGAAGGTCTCACTCATACCGATCACTTCCTTAATATCGCCTACAAGGAAATGTGCTAAATCAATGAGATGCGCCCCCAGATCACCATGAGAACCGGACCCGGCAATTTCCTTCTGGAGCCTCCAGACTAGCGGGAATTCCGGATCGAGAATCCAGTCTTGCAGGAACCAGGCCCGGAAGTGATAAATCTTGCCGAGACGTCCACTCTCCACCAGCTTCTTAGCCAACCGTACGGCTGGGGAAAAGCGGTAATTGAAGCCTATCATATGGAGGACGCCAGCCTCCTCTGCGGCCTGAAGCATTTCCCTGGAATCCGCAAGCGACAACGCCAGCGGCTTCTCGCAGAACAGATGCTTGCCCGCTTTGGCCGCAGCCAGCGCAATTTCCTTATGGACATTACTTGGTGCATTGATATCCACCAGATCAATATCCTCTCGGGTCACCAGTTCCCGCCAGTCCGTAACGCTATCCTGCCATCCAAGCCGCGCGGCCGCTTCCTGCAAATCTTCGGCATTACGTCCGCAAAGCACGGACATTTCCGGCTTCAACGCCTGAGGAAAAAACATCGGAAGAGTCTTGTAGGCATTGCTGTGAGCCTTGCCCATAAATTTATACCCGATCATGCCAACGCGCAGTTGTTTCATTTAATACCTCCTAGGGAATTCAAATGAGGGTTGAAGCACGAACAACAAGCTCTGTCGGAAGCTTGATCCGAAGCGGCTTGTCTTCTGCAGCCCCGTCCTCCGGCGTATCCAGCACACGGGCTGCAGCCAGCTCGCCCAGCCGGTAAAATGGCACACGCACACTGCTCAAGGCAGGTGTGGTCAATTCAGCTGCATCGGAATCGTCATAGCCGATAATAGCAGGCATGTTTTCTCTAGTAATTCCCAATTCGAACAACCCTTGCTGCAGACCGATCGCCATTCGGTCATTGGCTGCAAACACAGCATCAATCTCGCCCAGCACGGCTGCAATTTCCGCTGCCGCACGGATGCCGCTTCTGCGGCTAAAGTTTCCCTCAAACTGCAAGGAAGACTGCACGGATAAACCGGCCTCGCGTAGTGCACGGGAATACCCTTCCATCCGATCGCGGCTGTTCGAATAGACCTGCGGCCCATTCAGAAAGGCAATCCGCGTAAAGCCCTGTTGAAGCAGATGCTGAACAGCCAGCATACTGCCCTGAACATGATCTGCATCCACCTCGGGGAAGTTCTCTCCTTCAAAATGCTGGTTAATAAGACAGAAGGGATATCCATCTTCCTTCAACCGGCGCAGTGCTTCAAGCTCTTCCTTCTCTTCTTTGGCACCAAGGACAATACAAGCATCCACCTTGCGCATCCGAAATAGCTCGCTGTAATCCATAGTCCCGTCTGAATTGCGAAAGAGCATCAGCAGATCATAACCTTCATCCCGTGCTTTGTTCCCGATACCGCTTAGAATCTCAGAAAAATAATAAGCAGAGAACAGACGTGCCTTGGGCAAATATGGCATAACCACACCCAGATTGCCGCTGCGTTTACGGGCAAAGCTTCGGGCTAGCGAGTTTGGCGTATAGCCCAGCTGTTGGGCTGCTTCCAGCACCCGCTGCTTCGTCTCTTCCTTAAGCGGACCGACATCATTCAGCACACGTGATACGGTAGCTTCAGATACACCGGCCAGCTCGGCCACCTCTTTTCGGCTGGCGATAGGAATCAACTCCTTTACAAAATGTACACGCGTACATTCTCTCATGCAAAGCTCACTTCGTCAATTCTTTTCTGCATGAACCTCCACCCATTCTTGCACATGCCGAACGAACTTTTTCGTTGCAGGTGAAGCGTGTTTCATCGAATGAACGGCGATTCCCAGCGATCGAAAGCTTGGCTCCTCGAGTTCCAGCATCACCACGTTATGATTTTGGCGCATCAACACCAGCTCCGGCAGAATACTTATGCCAAGACCTTTATCTACCATGGCAATGATCGCATAATCATCCCCAGCCGAGAATTTAACATTAGGTTCAATGCCAGCCTTCTCCAGCACCCGCCGAACATCATAATCCGAGCCGGCCTTGGGAATAATGAAATCCTCATGCGCAATTTGCGACAGGGGAAAGTAAGGTGCCCCGCTGATCGGATGCTCCTGTGAAACAATGGCAAGCATACGATCTTTTTTCAAAGGAAAAACTTCGAACTTGTCACGCGTAGGTAGCGATATAAAGCCGCAATCGATCACCCCTGCCTCGATCCATTGTTCAATCTCCAGGTAGTCGCCCTCCATGAGCTTGAACTCAATATAGGGATACTGACTACGGAACTGCTTGATCATCCCGGGCAGCCAATGGACAGATACGCTGGTGAATGTACCGATGGTGATCGTTCCCGTCTCCAGTCCATGAATGTGAGTTACCTTCTGTTTCAATTGCTCATTCCAGTTCAGAATCTCGCGGATTGGCTGTAGCACCTGTTCCCCGTTCACAGTGAGTCTGACACCTGAACGATTGCGGATCAGCAGCGAGAAGCCAAATTCTGTCTCCAGACTGTTAATGGTGTGACTGATACCCGATTGGGTGAACCCAAGAACTTCTGCTGCTTTGGTGAGGCTACCCAACTCCACTACTTTTAAAAACACTTCGTATTTACTGAGACTCAAGCCAGTATCCCCCTCGTTCATATGTATGATATTTATTCATGTATTACATGATAAACATTCAGTTAACTTATATAATCAGGCATATTATACTATACTCACTTCGATGATTAAAAGGATGATGAACTGATGAAGCCGTTTAAGGCTGATCTCTTGCTATTGGTTGTAACTGTATTTTGGGGCTCCTCCTATCTGTTTATGAAAATGGGGCTGGATAGCCTCGGCGAATTTAATCTGATTGCGCTCCGATTCGGACTTGCTTTTATATTGTCTGCCGCGATTTTCCACAAGCGTCTGCGCATGATTAATGTTAAGACCTTAAAATATGGCGCCTTGCTTGGCTTCCTGCTGTTAGGCGTGTTCACATGCATTACGTTCGGGCTCAAGACAACCACTACTTCCAATGCCGGGTTCCTGGTCGCGTTAACCGTCATTTTCGTTCCGTTGCTTCAAGTGCTGTTCTTCAAAAATAAAGTCGGATTCCCGCAAATCTTCGGCTCCCTGCTCGCCATCGGCGGAATCGGTCTGCTAACGCTGAATGCTTCGCTAACCGTACGGCCCGGTGATCTTCTCTGTACGCTGTCGGCAGTATTCTATGCAGTACAGATCATCGTTACCGGCAAAGCGGTCAAAGAGCATGACTCGTTAAGCATCGGTATCCTGCAGCTCGGCTTTGCTGGCGGTTACGCACTGGTGCTTTCCCTGCTGTTCGAGACGCCTCATCTGCCCTCTACCTTGCCAGGCTGGACCGCCATTTTGGCACTGGGCATTCTGTGCAGTGCTTTCGGCTTCATTTTGCAGCCGGTTGCACAGAAGTACACTTCTCCTGCACGCACCGGACTCATTTTCTCGTTAGAGCCAGTCTTCGCCGCCTTGTTCGGCTACTGGTTCGTCGGAGAGAAGCTGAGTCACCAAGGGTATGCCGGAGCGGCACTCGTTCTGCTCGGTATTGTTGCTTCTGAGCTGCTGGGTAAAGCATCCTTCGCCCCGGCTTGGATACAGGGGAAACGCGGCGCCAGTTAATGCCGCAGTCATGATTGGGCAGGACAGCCGTGCTTGTCCCCGCGCCTCAAATTTTCTACATAGCGAAAACCGCAAGCCTCCATGAAAGGAGACTTGCGGTTTTTTGTGCCACAACTATGGCTGCGTTATGCGTTACACATTCCTGAGCTAAGTGGCTTAGTGCCCCATCATCATAGCCGCATCAGCCTTATCGCCCTCTCCAGGGTTCGCGGTTGCCACCTTTGGCTTGCGCAGGATGATACTGATGACTACACCAGCCACAGCGATACAGCCGGCCAGGAAGAAGACATCATTGAAAGCCAATACTGAGGCCGCCAGCGGATTGCCGCCTTTGCCCATTTCACCCATATGGGTTGTAATTTGACTGGTTAGGTAGCCGGTCATACCTGCTACAGCAAAGGAAACAACAACTTGTTGTGCAGCTGCAGTAAGCGGCGTTACACGGCCAACCCATTCACGCGGTGCGGAATTGAGTACATGCGTGTTCAGTGGCATCATGGTCAAGCCCATACCCAGACCCATCATGAACAGGTATACCATAATCTGTGGAAGCGCGGTGTCCATTGTAATACCCGACAGCATGAATAGCGCAACAGAGATAATCGTCAGGCCGACAAAAGCCAACGGACGTGCACCGATCTTATCGAACAGACGACCGCCAATCGGCATACCGAATCCGGCAGCCAGCGCCTGTGGCAACAGAATCAAGCCAGTCTCAAGCGGTGTGAAATTGCGGATCTGCTGAAGATAGAGCGGAACGAACAGCATGGTACCGAATAGTGCCGCTTGTGTTACCCAAGTCAGGATAATACCGCGGGTAAAGTCGGAAGAACGGAAAACGCGCAGTTCCAGTAGCGGATGCTTATGCAGCAGCTCAACGATAACGAACAAGACCAGTGCTACGCCACCAACGGCCAACCCTACGATTGTCGATGTGGACGACCAACTGCCGCTACCGCCTTCGTTAACGCCGTAAGCCAGCATGGAGAAGGCGATTGGCGCCAGGATCATGCCCAACAGATCGAGGTGTGTTCTGCCTGTTTTCTCGGAAGTCGGCAAGTATTTAATGCCCAGAATGACAGCTATGATACCAATTGGCAGGTTGATCAGGAAGATCCAGTGCCAGCTTACGTACTCCACCAGCCAACCGGAGAGAATCGGTCCAAGTGCTGGGGCAAGCAGCATCGGAATCCCGAGCATCCCCATAATGGAGCCTCTGCGTTCCGGCGGTGCCAATTTGAAGACCATTGCCATCCCGATTGGAGCGACCATCCCGCCGCCCAGACCTTGGATTACACGGAAAAGAACAAGTTGGCCCGAGGTTTGGGCAATGGAGCACAGTACGGAACCCAAGACGAACATGATTACCGTTGCCAGAAAGACCTGCTTAGAGCCAAAACGGTCTGTCATCCAGCCAGCCAGCGGAATAACTGCAGCCAGTGCTAGCGTGTAGCCTGTAATGGCCCATTGCACTGTTTTGAGGTCTGTCGAGAAGTAATCGACAAGTTTAGGGACGGCGACATTGACGACTGTACCATCCAGAATAACCATAATCATACCCACGATAATCGCGAGCAACGGAGGAATAATTGCTTTCAATGAGAAAGCCTGTCCTCCTGCCGTATTTCCATTCACACTATTTGACATGCTTTTCTCCACTCTTTTCTCTATAAAGTATATTTACTAAAATAATGCTCAAACAGACAATCGATCTGCTCATCGAGAGCCGGAAGGTCAAACACCGGTGTGATCTTTTCCTTCTTGCCCGGAAAGTTCGTAATCAGCGCCGGAATCACAACAGCCCCATATAGCTGAAGCATCATTAGTTGCAATCTGCCATCGTCCTCTACATGAGTGATCTCCTTCAATGTATTGTGCATTTTCTTGACCCTCAAGATCTTGGCATAACGGTCATATTCTGTAGGTGAGCACATGATCTGGGGTCCCTGTTCCAGCACCTGTCTGGCCAATCCGGGATATCGGAGAAGATTCACAACATACCGGCTTAAGAATTGCTTGAGCCGCTCCTCCGGCAGCAAGGAAGCATCTTCAAGTGCCTGGAAGGCATCATCGAACGTTGAGAGCAATACACGAACGGCATCACTCATTAGACTTTCCTTGGAACCGTAATAATAATTCACCAACGCAAGATTAGTGTCTGCCCTGGAAGCAATTTTACGCAGAGTCGCGCATTGGAACCCTTCCTCTTTGATCAACATCACCGTAGCATCCAAAATCGTCTGTTTAGTATCTTTATCTGAATGGTCTGTGCCCTGGTCCAGTGTGTTCATCGCTACCGTTTCCACCTCCTCTCATGATTTAATCATTGTTTTAAACACTGTTTAATCGAACATTAATGTACTCCTAAACACCTGTTATTGTCAATAGTCAACATCAGGCAACGAGTGTAATCTGTTCCTTCCTGTCCGACAGCTTGTTCATCACACGTTATACTTTCCCTGGAGACGTAATAAATAATTCATTAGTACAATCTCCTTTCTTCATGTAATCACTGTTTTAAACGCCGTTTAACCGAACATTAATGTACTCCTGAACCCCTGTCCTTGTCAATAGTCAAGATTAGGTACCCCCATCTGGTTATATGTAACCATAAAGGATATTTGAATTATGATAAAGAATTCATAGTGCAACATCGATCTTATTTTGAAAGGAGCTAACTATGATACCACAAATAGTCGAAAAATCTATGAATGCGCTATGCAGCTCTTTAGTTACGAACAATTCCAACATCGATTCAGTTTATATCTACGGTTCGGTTGCATTGGGAGACTTTATTGAAGGTTCTAGCGATATTGATTTCATAGCAATTCTTCGAGAGCCACCAACGATGTCTGATATCCAGTCCATCTCGGCAGCTCACGAAGAGCTGGAAAACATGTTTCCACAGACTGATATTATGGGAGCTTATCTGCCGGGGAGTGAACTTGGTAAACCACAATGTGAAATTAGTTCTTTATTGACCTACTATAATAAACAAGTGCATACAAATGGCTTTGGTTCTGATATTAATCCAATTACTTGGTGGATTCTCAAAAATCATGGCATCAGAGTTTATGGATCGACACAATCCTTAAATTATGAAGTAGACATTAAAACTTTAATCACATACGTCATTGAAAACTTAAATACCTATTGGGCTGGCTGGATAAATCGACTAGAGAATCCATTGAATTTGAATAATTCATCAGACCCGGAGAGTGTTACAAAACAGCTTGATGAGACTGTTGAATGGTGTACCCTTGGTATGCTACGGCAACTATATACATTAAAAGAGCATGACATAAAGAGTAAAGTTGAGGCTGGTTATTATGGAATTACAATTATCCCACAGCGGTGGCATGAACTGATCTATGAGGCGATTAACATAAAACGGCTGCTGTCTCAACGCTACTATGATTCAAATGAAAAGCGCTTGACTGACCTTGTGGCATTACTTCGTTACATTCACTTAGAAGCTAATCGTATATTTGATGAGTGGATTGTGTCTTAATCTTGAAGAGAGGCCTCCTCCCCAACTAACAGCATTTTTGTATCTTATTTTTCTTCAATATAGGTAAATGAGGGAACTAAGGGCATTATTGTATCTTATTTTTCGAAAAAGCACGCTGGACAGGCATTTTAGTAGAATTAAGGTACATTTTGCAATTAGAATAAATAGTGGACACCCGTTAACGGACAGACCGATAATGAAATCAGTGGAGGTGTGTTCACTTGGGAGAACAAAGACAACGATATAA